>NZ_CP120131.1:641859-962789 GCF_034039665.1 Mammaliicoccus sp. Dog046
ACAGAGATTAAAGAAAAAGTTGAAGCTTTTATTGAAAGTATAAAAACAATTGGAATGGCAATTTATCCTTGTTTAGTACCGACAACCGGTCAATATGGATTTGATTTAGACGATGAAAAAATGGAAATAGGTATTGGGATCCATGGTGAAAGAGGTATTTATCAAGAAAATATTGAACCAGTGGATGACATTATAAAAAGATTAATGAATGAATTAGAGAAAGAAGTATCTGAAAAAGAATTAATCGTAATGATTAATGGCATGGGAGCAACACCTGATTCTGAACTTGCTGTAATCGCAAAATATTTTAATGATTACGCAATCAATCATAAACTAGATATTAAGAAATGCATAGTTGGCAATTATATGACAGCATTAGATATGCAAGGATTTTCAATTACATTAGTACCTTATCAAGAAGAGTATTTAAAAGCATTTAACGCACCAACAGAAAGTAAATATTTTAAATAGGAGGTAGCAATATGAATGCAGAATTACTATTACAAAATTTAAAAGCACTTAAAGATACATTTGAACAAGAGGAACAAAATTTAACACAGTTAGATAGAGTGATTGGCGACGGTGACCATGGCGTTAATATGTTAAGAGGATTTAAAGCTGTAGATGAAAAAGTATCTGGAACAACAATCAGTGAAGTATTGAAATCGACAGGTATGACATTAATGAGTTCAGTCGGTGGTGCTTCTGGCCCACTTTATGGATTCAGCTTCGTTAAAATGGCTGGCGTAGATGAAGATGAAATCACTTCGGATAATCTAAAATCATTTATAGACGAGTTTAAAAATGCTGTGGCTACACGAGGTAAAGTAACAGGTGGAGAAAAAACAATGTATGATGTTTTATTGAAAGCATCTAAACATCTAGAAGAAGGTCAACCGTTAACAAATGAAGTGTTACAACAATTTGCTGATGAAACAAAAGAATTAGAAGCAACTAAAGGTAGAGCGGCTTATTTTAAAAAAGATTCAGTCGGACATATTGATCCAGGTGCACAAAGCATGGTGTATGTCTTAAATGCAATCAGTAAGGATGTGTAAATATGGCTACAATCGGTATTATCAGTCACAGTAATGATATTGCTCAAGGTGTTAAAGCATTATTAGAACAAATGTCTCCGAGTGTAACGGTTATTGCTAAAGGTGGCACTAATGAAGGTGGCATTGGGACAAGTATTGATACAGTCAATGAAGTGATTAATGAAATGGAAGAAGATGCGATGCTCTTTTATGATATTGGCTCTTCTGAAATGAATTTAGAAATGGCACTTGATTTGTATGAAGGAACGCTTCAGTTGTACAAAGTAGATGCTCCAATCGTTGAAGGTGCTTTTTTAGCGAGTGTTTCACTTTCAACAGGTGCAACGATTGAAGAAGCAATCAAAAGTGTCGAAAAAGAGTTTTCATAAGTAGGTCTAGATTTATACAATTTAATGAAAAATAAATGTTATAATTGCTCTACGAATGTAATATACAAGGTGGAGAAATAAACATGAAGATATCGAACAAGAAATTATATGAAAAAGTTGCTGATGTCATCATTTTAGATATTAATGAAGGTCGATTAAGTACAGGAGATAGATTACCTTCAATAAAAGCATTATCTGAGAATTTTGGTGTAGGTCAGGCGACAATTCGTGAATCATTAAATGCATTAAGAGCGATGGGTTATGTAGAAATTAAACATGGTAAAGGTACATTTATCGTTGAAAAAGAAGAACCACGATTTAACGTCGATGCAGTTTGTGGGGATATGAAAGATATTGAAAACTTATTAGAAGTCCGCAATATCGTTGAAGTAGGTCTTGCAAGACTTGCTGCTAAAAATCGAACTGAACAAGATTTATCTGAAATAGAACAAGCACTGCGCGATATGGAAGAAGCCATTAAAGAGAGCAAGTTAGGGGAGACACCAGATTTAGCATTCCACCTTGCAATCGCAAAAGCATCTAAGAACGATATATTAATTCAAATATTAGAAAATGTTTCAGATATTATGCAAAATACAATGAAAGAAACAAGAAGAGTTTATTTATATACGAAAAGTAAATCTATAGAGAAACTCTACAACGAACATAAAGAAATATATGAAGCGATAAAAGTACAAGATGATACATTAGCACAAGACAAAATGGCATTTCATTTAAGTGAAGTAGAAAAAGTCGTGTTAAGTAATATAAACAATCAAGAGTAAGTAAAAACACCAATCTGACTATTTTAGATTGGTGTTTTTTATTAGTATTTTTACACACAAGGTCATATGATGACTTAGCAAATTATGCTATAATATTGCTAAGTCAAATTATTAAATAGAGGTATTAATTCTTTAATTGAAAGAAAATAGAACCTTTAAAAATAATTTATGGGCATTAAAATTTTAAAGCAAAATATAATAAGGGTGGTTATATTATGAAGGTGAGTTTATTTTCTACATGTTTAGTAGAAGCTTTAAACACACGTGTAGGCATTGCAACAGTTGAGCTGTTAGAAAGATTGGGCTGTGAAGTGGACTATCCAGCTAGTCAAGTTTGTTGTGGTCAACCTGCATTCAATTCTGGTTATGTTGAAGAGGCTAAGAAAGCAGCAAAATTGATGATCAATGCTTTTGCTGATTCAGAATATGTCGTTAGTCCTTCTGGGAGCTGTATTACAATGTTTAAACATTATCCAGATGTGTTTGAAGATGATAAGGAATGGTATGCAAGAGCTAAAGCGTTAAGTGATAAATCGTATGAATTAACTCAATTTATTGTGGATGTATTAAAAGTAACGGATGTCGGTGCACATTTAAAAGGCATAGCAACAGTACATCCTTCGTGTCACATGACAAGACTTCTTGGTGTTGTTGATCAACCGAAAGCTTTATTAGAACAAGTGGATGGCTTAGAGTTGGTTGAATTACCTCATTACTATAATTGTTGTGGATTTGGTGGGACTTTTGCAGTGAAGATGGGAGACGTTTCTACAGAAATGGTTGATGAAAAAGTAGACTCAATCTTAGCAACGGGTGCTGAATACCTGATTGGTGGAGACGCAAGTTGTTTAATGAATATTGAAGGACGATTAAAACGTCGTGGTGCAAATGTTAAAGTATTGCACATTGCTGAAGTATTGAATAATCAAATAGCAAAGGCGGTGCAATAATATGGCAATGCGTATCGGTGATAAAACATTTAAAGAAGCGTTCAAAGTTGAAAGTAAAGATACATTTATGAGAGGTGCAGTGAGTTCTGCACAAGATAGATTAAGAGATCGAAAGTTACAAGCGCAAGAAGATTTAGGTAATTGGGAAGAATGGCGAAATCATGCAGAAGAAATTAGACAGCATACCCTTTCAAACTTAGACTACTATCTAGATATGTTAGCTAATAATGTTTCTGAACTTGGTGGACATGTTTATTTTGCGAGCACACCTGAAGAGGCAAATGCGTATGTAACAGATATATTGAAGAAAAAAGAAGCTAAAAAAGTAGCTAAATCAAAATCAATGGTAACAGAAGAAATCAATTTGAACGAAGCAATGGAGAAAGCTGGCTGTGAAGTAGTCGAAACAGATTTAGGGGAATATATTTTACAAATTGATGATCATAACCCACCATCACACATTGTTGCGCCAGCACTTCATAAAAATCGAATGCAAATAAAAGAAACATTACATGAAAAACTTGGATATGAAGGTACAGAAGATCCAGATGAAATGACTTCATTTGTAAGAAAGAAATTAAGACAGGATTTCTTAACTGCAGATGTTGGCATTACTGGGTGTAACTTTGCTGTAGCAGAAAGTGGAAGTTTCACATTAGTGACAAATGAAGGTAATGCGCGCATGGTTACGACGTTACCTAAGACTCAAATTACAGTTATGGGTATGGAACGAATCGTGCCAACACATGAAGAGTTAGAAGTACTTGTTGGTATGTTAACGAGAAGTGCAGTAGGACAGAAGTTAACAAGTTATGTAACAACTTTAACAGGACCAAGAGGCATTGGTGAAATTGATGGGCCGGAAGAATTTCATCTTGTCATTATAGATAATGGACGTTCAAAAATATTAGGCACACAATTCCAATCAATCCTACAATGTATTAGATGTGCGGCGTGTGTCAATGTATGTCCAGTTTATAGACATTCAGGTGGTCATAGTTATGGATCAATTTATCCAGGACCAGTTGGGGCAGTCTTGTCACCATTATTAGGTGGATATGAAGATTATGGTCAACTACCATATGCGTCGTCTTTATGTGCGGCATGTACGGAAGCATGTCCAGTTAAAATCCCGTTACATGACTTATTATTAAAACATAGACAAGTCGAAGCGGAACAACAAAAATCAACACCAAAGTCAGAACGTATGTTAATGAAAGGTTTTGGATTTGGCGCTACAAAACCAACGCTATTTAAATATAGTATGAAATTAGCGCGACCAATGATGAAACCATTTAGCGACGATGAATCCATTCATAAAGGACCATCTGCACTTCATTCATGGACTCAGTCTAGAGATTTTCCACTTCCAGATGAACAAAGGTTTAAAGATTGGATGCAGAATCACTTAAAAGAAAGGGACGATAAATAATGGCTGGAAAAATTCAAAATAGAACAACGTTCTTAAATAATATATCTGAACAACTAGGTCGTCCTAAACCAATTAAAGTCAATAAACCTGAGTGGTCACATCGTCCACAAGATGAGACGTTAACAGATTTAAATCAAACTCAACTCGTTGAATTACTTGAAGAACAATGTAAGAAGATTCATACAGGGTTTGTTCAGACAAAACGTGAACAATTAGATGAAACTTTGACACAAGTTATTGATCAATATGGAAATGGTGAAGTCATCGCATGGAATGATTCACGATTTGAAGAAAATAAAATTAACTTAGAACGTCATAATACTTATATTTGGGACGAAAGTAAGGGAGAAGAAAATAGAATCATTGCAGAAAGAGCGAATATAGGTATAACTTTTAGTGATACGACATTAGCAGAAAGTGGGACAGTCGTTTTATACGCTGGAAAAGGAAAAGGTAGAAGCGTGAGTTTATTACCGACACATTATATAGCGATTATTCCAAAATCAACAATCGTGCCAAGATATACACAAGCAGCCCAAGAAATGAATAAGATGATGGATTCTGAAGAACGATTCCCATCATGTATTAATTTAATTTCTGGTCCATCTAACTCAGCAGATATAGAAATGGAATTAGTAGTAGGTGTGCATGGTCCAGTAAAAGCAACATATATAATAGTAGAAGATATATAAAATGAAAGCTGATGAACACAAGTGAACTGTGTTCATCAGCTTTTTATATTGATATGAGATATCGTGCGATAAGGTATCAATCGCACGAAGAGTTGGTGGTTAGTGTCGAGATATCGTGCGATTCAGCATCAAAAAAAGCGATAAGCTTCAGGAGGCTTATCGCTTTTGGGTATATAACCCAACAGTTCCATAATCATATATAAAGACGTTCACAGTGAATGACAATTTAAAATAAATTGTCATCTGTATCTTTAGTATATAGTCACGTGTGTGGTTTATCAACGTTAATAGCTAAAAAAATATATCAAATTTACACTGATAATATGCGTTGTAAAAGTACTTGTTAATACATTTTATAATATTATTGTATTAATTTATCAGAAACTTCAAAATATACAGAATCTTTGATATAATGTTTTTAATTTGGATATGAGAGGAGAATGATTATATGAATCAAACTAGACAAAAAGTTTCGCTCGTAAACAGGTTTTTGAATCTGATTGAAAAGGTAGGTAATCGTTTACCTGACCCAAGTATTTTGTTCTTCTTTTTATGTGCAGGTTTAATTGTACTTTCATGGTTTATTTCATTATTTGATATTAAAGTTAAAAATCCAGGATCGGGAAAAACGATTGAAGTAACGAATCTTATATCAAGAGAAGGTTTTAGTAAGATTATAAGTGAATCGATTACTAACTTTTCAGAGTTCCCTGCTTTAGGATTAGTATTAGCAGTTATGTTAGGGATTGGTGTTGCTGAAAAAACGGGTTATTTTGATAAGTTGATGATATTAGTTGTTCAGAAAGCACCTAGAAAAATCATTGTTCCGATTATTATTTTTGTTGGTATTATCGGTAACTCAGCTGGAGACGCTGCACCAGTAGTACTACCTCCATTAACTGCGCTTGTATTTATTAAGTTGGGTTATCATCCAATAGCAGGTCTTGCTATGGCATATGCTTCGGCATTAGGTGCATTCGCGGCTAATGTAACTTTAGGTATGAGTGATGCACTTGTTTATGCATTCACGAAACCTGCTGCTGAAATTATTGATAAAGATATACATATGAACGTAGCAATGAATTGGTATTTTATTGCTGCATCTACAGTTGTTTTATTACCAGCGATTTATTTTGTAAGTATGAAAATTGTTATTCCACGCCTCGGTACATATCAGGGTGAACATCAACTCAATAATGAACAAGATTCAGAAGAAATTAGCTCAAAGGAAAGCAGAGCTTTAAAATATGCGAATATAAGTATCGGTGTTGTGATTCTCATATTATTAGCTTTATGTATACCTGAAAATGGATGGCTAAGGAATCCAAAGACGGGGAGTTTAATTGAAAATGCACCTCTAATGGATGGTGTTGGGATGATCATTCTTGTTGTGTTCTTTGTTCCAGGATTTGTTTACGGTATCCTTTCAGGTAAAATTGCTAACACGAAAGATTTAGGTAGAATGCTTACGGAATCGATGTCCACGATGGGAAGCTTTATCGTCATTGTATTCTTTGCTGCACAATTATTAGCTTACTTGGAATGGAGTAACTTAGGTGTCGTGATTTCGGTTAAAGGTGCAGAGTTATTACAAGGTCAAAATGGAATTGTTTTAATTATAGGATTTATTATTCTGAGTAGTATTATTAATTTACTTATTGGTAGTGCCTCTGCGAAATGGGCAATATTGGCACCGATATTCATTCCTATGTTTATGTTGTTAGGTTATCATCCAGCATTTACACAAATGGTATACAGAATTGGTGACTCGATCACAAATCCAATTACGCCTATGATGCCATACTTACCATTGTTACTATCATATGCTCAAAAGTATGATAAAAACATGAAGTTAGGGACATTAATTTCAAGTTTAATGCCGTATTCAATAGTATTATCCATTGTGTGGCCACTATTTATGATTTTATGGTTCTTATTAGGGTTACCACTTGGTCCAGGTGGAGATATTTATTACCATAAATAATCCTCTATAATAAGTGAATCGTATTTATGATGAATAGAATTACTATTACATTAATTAACGTCAATATGGTACAATCACGAGTGGAATAAATTTAAAATAATTTGTAAAAATAGATCTAAACAAAAGGGAATTATTAAAAGAAAAGGATGATTAAATGTCTCCGTTATTATTAAAACCAGTTTTTAAAGAACGTATTTGGGGTGGACGACAATTAGAACAAATGGGCTATCATCTTCCTGACGGGAATATAGGGGAGTGTTGGGGGATATCAGCACATGTGAATGGACCAAGTGAAATCATTAATGGTCCATACAAAGGACAAACGTTGGATCAAGTATGGTCACTTCATCCAGAAATTTTTGGGAATCCATCAGAAAAAAAGTTTCCATTGCTTACAAAAATTTTAGATGCAAATGATAAATTATCAGTACAAGTGCATCCAAATGATGCATATGCATATGAAGTAGAAAACGGCGAATATGGTAAAACTGAATGTTGGTATGTGATTGATGCAATTGAAGATGCAGAAATTATTTATGGTACATATGCAAATACGAAAGAACAATTAAAATCGTATATTGAAAATGAAGATTGGAACCATTTATTTAAAAGCGTAAAAGTAGAAAAAGGTGATTTCTTCTACGTTCCAGCAGGTACTGTACATGCTATTGGTAAAGGAATTATGATTCTTGAAACGCAGCAAAATTCAGACACAACGTATAGAATCTATGATTATGATCGTACAGATAAAGATGGTAACAAACGCGAATTACATATTGATAAGAGTATTGATGTCATCACAGTTGGTGCTCAAAGTCCAAATGTACCATCTAAAAGAATAGACAATGATGAGCAAAAAGGTTTGTTACTTATTGAAAGTGAATATTTCACAGTGACAAAATGGCAAATTGAAGGCACGTTTAATTTCAGAAAACCAAGAGATTACTGCTTGGTGAGTGTTATTGATGGTTCGGGTGAAATCATCACGGATGGTAATATTAATCAAGTGTCTAAAGGAGACCATTTAATATTAACTTCTGATGACTTAGATAATCACATCAATGGCCAACTTGAAGTCATTATTAGTTATGTATAAATTGAAAAATCAATATATTCAAAATGAAATGAAACTGTAATATAAACTCCTGAGAATACAGTGTATAATTAATAAGAATTCATATATTACAATTACTGTAAACAAGATGGGGGTAACTAAATTGAAGAAAAAGACAATAGCAGCGTTTGTTGGCGCTTCTGTAGCAGTAGCTGTATCTTCACAACAAGCTGAAGCAGCAACGTATAAAGTTAAAAGTGGAGATTCATTATGGTTAATTGCTGACAAACATAATACATCGATTTCGAAAATTAAGAGTTTGAATAATTTAAGTTCAAACGTTATTTTTCCAAATCAAGTATTACAATTACCTGGCTCATCTGGTTCGACTAGTACGAATACGGGATCTACTTCAACTTCAACGTCATCAACAACATATTATACAGTTAAATCGGGTGATTCACTTTCTATTATTGCGGGGAAATATGGTACAACGTATCAAAAGATTATGTCTTTAAATGGTATGCGTAATACGATTATATATCCTGGTCAAAGATTAAAGGTGAACGGTACAGCAAGTACGGGAAGCACGACAACTAATAACAGTACACCAAGTACATCAACAAGTACTTCAACATACACTGTTAAATCGGGCGATTCATTATCAATTATTGCAGCAAAATATGGTACAACTTATCAAAAAATCATGTCATTAAATGGGTTATCTAACTTCATTATTTATCCGGGACAAAAATTAAAAGTAAGTGGTACTGCATCTAGTACTGGTAGTACAGGCACTGCAACTAATACAGGCGGTGGCTATACGTCTCCTACATTCAATCATCAAAATTTATATGATTGGGGTCAATGTACTTGGCATGTATTTAATCGTCGACAAGCAGTAGGGAAACCAATCAGTACATATTGGTGGAATGCCAATAACTGGGCAAGTGCAGCAGCTAAAGATGGATATAGAGTGAATCATACGCCATCTGTTGGTTCTATCCTACAATCATCTGTTGGTTATTACGGTCATGTTTCATTTGTTGAACGTATTAACTCAAATGGAAGTATCCTTGTTTCTGAAATGAACTTCTCAGCAGCACCGGGCGTATTAACATATAGAACGGTCTCTGCATCACAAGTATCAAGTTATAACTATATACATTAATTCAGATTAAACCGGGACCTTATAAAGTCCCGGTTTTTTATTTGTGTAAACATAGACACAAGTGTTAATGTCTTATACAATGTTAATATTAAAAGGTTATTTTAAAGTTAATGTAAAGTTTATGAGTTAAAAAGAATAAACATATTAAATCACGTATATAAAAATAGACAACTATCGATAATTATAGATATTAAGGAGTATACATATGTCTGAAGAAAGAAACTACTTTTGGTTAAATTGTGGGTATAATAGATGGAATCATACGGAACCATTAGAAGGTCAAATCGCAGTATTTGAATCAGGTGCAAGTTTCAATCCTACACAAGGATTTCATGCATTTAAAACAGCCAAACCTGGAGATAAAGTTATTTATTATCAAGTTCAAAATCAAGTTGGATTACTAGGCTATGGAGAAATTGTCCATGTTCAATCAGGTGGGAATCAGAAAGTAAGCATTCACTTTAAATTTGAATCGTCATTAACGATGCTCTCTGTTGATTATTTAAAGAGAAGTGAACAGCTAGAACCGAGAATCAATCAAATATCTGAACAATTGTTTAATCGTATATCAAAAGAAGAATTTGATTTGATTGTTGGATTAGGACAAGGAGCAATAAAAATCCCAAGGTACTTCTTATTAACTGAAGAAATACAATTTGAAGAAGAAGAGACCTACACAATATTTACACATACATTAAATGGTATTAAAAGAAATGGGTATACATACTATACGCAATTAGAGATCGGGGACCAACTTGTATTCTTAAGTAAAAATGCCAATCAATCTATTATTGGTATAGGTGAAGTGACTGACAGTATTCATAAGTTACCACCACAACCAGGACGTACGGATTCAACTTGCATCACGGTTAAATATAACAGTGATATTAATCCAGTAAATGTTGGGGAATTAAATAGACATCAAACATTAAAAAAATTATACTTCTTACAAGATAATGCGAAACAATCTATAGCTAATTTAACAAAAGCACAATATGACGCTATGATGGAAATGAGTAATGGGACATATGAGCAACCATCAAGTCCTCAATATGAAATGTCAGTACCGAGAGAACAAGAAATAGAGCATAAAAAAGATAAACCGATTATTCTTATGCTTTGTGACAACAAAGAAGAAGGATTAAAAAAAGCAAAACATTACGTTGAAAGAGAACTTGCTAAAGGTATTTATGCAGTGGGGCATCCTGATTTTTCAGAAGAAATGTTATATGGTAGATATTTGCCAAATGAAAGTGGTGCACTTTATTATCGTGAAGGATTTATCACTGGGCATATTACAAGTTCAGAAAGAGAATGGTTAGTCATTGATCAATTTGAAAGAATTGATCCTGAAATATTCCAATTATTCTTAGATGTATTAGAAGGACATGAAATGACATTACCAAGATATAATCATGAAGGTAAGATGGTTAAATGGAGTTTGGAGAAAGATTCATTCTATAAACATAATCCTAAATGGAGAATGATTGGCTTATGTTATGGATCAATAGAAGACATTAAAGAACAATATTCACACCAATTTTTAAAACATTGTCGTGTGTTACATGTTGGATCATAAATTTATGAAATGCTGGGACTGTGTCTCAGCATTTTTTTGTGTTTAAGAAGTAAAAAAATGGATAATATAAACTTAAATAAACGAAATGTTTAGAAGAAATTTGATTATAACAACACAGGTTATAATCTTTTTTTAATAGAAATGATAACGAAAATAATTGAATTCATAGGTTTCTACATAGCAGTTGATAATAAAATATCAAGAAATACATTAAATGTCAGATATATATTTAAATTCCATATTGATGTTATTTAATTTTGTGTTAAAATTATTTTGAGATAATCTAAATAACTAAAAATTAGGAGGTTAATTACATGGTGACTAAATCTTATTCGGAAGTGATTTCAGCTTGTTCAGAATTCTTTGACTATCAAAATAAAATTGATAACATCTTTTTAGTTATTGAACATAAGTATGGTCTAAAGAAGCATGAATTCTTCTTCTTAATGAAGTTAATTGAGGTAAAAGAAGTTCATCTTAAAGATGCAATTGAAAGAGGGTATATTAAACAAAATAAATCAGCGCGTGCGATTAAGAGATTATTTGAGAAAAAATACATATTAAAAAATCGTTTAAAATCGGATGAAAGAGCAGTCATATTACGTTTTAATGATGAATATAGAAAAGAATTCAATGAAGTTATGGAAGATGTTTTATACATGCTGGAAGAGGATTAATTGAAATTAAAATAAGTGTGAGACAGAAATTTAAATTGGGAATTAAAATTTTTGTCTCACTCTTATATAATGGTGATATTGTAGATTTTTAAACTACAAAATGTAAGCGCTTTAATTTAATAAGGGGGTCTTCACTATGGGAAATGAATTAACATCTAAGAAGGAAATACGTTTCATATGGGCGATTGTCCCGTTTTTATTTATGATTGTGAGTATGTTATTTACAGTTGTTGTATTGGAACAAGCACCTCATATTCCATTAATGATCGGTACAGCATTTGCTGCGATTGTTGCATATTATCATGGCTACAGTTGGAAAGAAATTGAGGAAATGATGTACAAAGGTATTAAGTTAGCGTTACCTGCAATTGTGATTATCATATTAGTAGGATTAATTATTGGTGCTTGGATCGGTGGTGGTGTTGTCGCTACAATGATCTATTATGGATTACAGCTAATCACACCGTCATTATTTTTAGTCACGATTACAGTTATATGTGCCATTGTTTCATTGGCCATTGGTAGTAGTTGGTCAACAATGGCAACCGTTGGCGTGGCAGGTATGGGTATTGGTTTAAGTATGGATATCCCAGCAGGTATGATAGCAGGTGCAATTATTTCAGGATCATATTTCGGAGATAAAATGAGTCCACTATCAGATACGACAAACTTAGCAGCTGGTTTAACTGGGACAGACTTATTTGAACATATTAAACATATGTTTTACACGACAGTGCCGGCAGTGATTATTTCTTTAATTGTATTTTTTGTTTTAGGAAGACAGTTTTCTGTAGATAATATGAATCAAGGAAAGATAGATAATATTAATGCAGAGATGTTAGATAAATTTGTGATTAGTCCGTGGCTGTTACTTATACCAGTTATCGTTATTATATTGGTAGCGTTAAAAGTACCAGCTATACCAGCATTAGTGGTAGGTATCGTATTAGGATTTCTATCACAAATATTCGTTCAAGGTGGTAGCTTGCATGATAGCGTTCAAGCTTTACAAACAGGTTATCAGATGAATAGTGATAATGCATTAGTAAAGGAACTATTTAATAGAGGTGGGTTAGAATCCATGTTCTATACGATTTCTATGACAATAGTCGCAATGACATTTGGTGGCATCCTTGAATATTCAGGCATGTTAAAAGCCATTATTACTCAAATATTAAAAATTGCTAAAGGTACAGGTGGACTCATCGCTTCGGTTATCGTGTCATGTATCGGTACAAATGCATCATGTTCAGAACAATACATATCCATCGTTGTTCCTTCAAGAATGTATATTAATACTTTCTTAAATAGACGATTGCACCCGAAAAATCTTTCACGTGCGTTAGAAGATGGTGGAACAGTAACGTCAGTGTTCTTCTTATGGAATACGTGTGGTGTATTTATAGCCCAAACACTTAATGTAAATGTTTTAGAATATGGTATATATGCAGTGTTTAATTATACTGTGCCTATCATTTCAGTGATATTTGGTTATATTGGATTTAAAATTATTAAAATTAATGATGAAGAATATCGTAAATTTAAAGAAGCTTAATGTTATAAAAAAAATATTTATATATAAAGTCTAGGATAAATATCCCAGGATTAAAATGGGAGCGGAACAGAAATCTTATTTATATAAAAAAGATTTCGTAGTCCCGCCCCGGCAAGGATGACTAGAGTTAAAAAAGCTTGATACAAGCGCATTTTTAACTCAGTCATCTACTGCCAAGTTACTAAATGAAGCTGAGACATTACATTATGTCCCAGCTTTATTTTTTTGCGCATGCTTTCCGCGGGCATGTTCTCAGCCTGTAGTCTTCGAATCATGCTTTTCCCGCAGGAGTCATCGCAAAAAATGCTGAACATTGCAAGTGGAGGTCGACAAGCAACATTGAGCGTCTGAACATTGTAAGTGAGAGTCGACAAGCAACATTGAGCGTCTGAACATTGCAAGTGAGGGCTTACAAGCAACATTGATCATGGCTAACGAGATAGTTTTAGGAAATAATCCCGTTAGCAGGTATATATAGGCATCGCCAAAGTGTTTGTCCTCCAAAACTACCCAATCTTTCTTTAATTTGAATTCTTATCGTGTTATTTTAAATTTAGAAATGGGGAGATATAAATGCCAATTATTTATTATGATGGAACATGTGGATATTGTAATAAAGCAGTGAAATGGTTGATTCATCACAATATCCCAACTCATTTTCAATTTGCACAATTAAGTGGTAAATATGGTGAAAGGCTGATTAATACTGAACCTAGATTAAGGAACATTGATTCTATTATTGTTGTTGATGGTCCAATGACTCTGACACAATCGGATGCAGTGATTCATTTACTTAAGCATGTCCCAGGTTATCGATGGTTATCTATGATGATTTCCTTTATTCCAAAATCCTTGAGAGATATTTTTTATGGAGGATTTGCTCGTATAAGACATCGAATTCCTTCAAATACCCGTTGTAAATTGCCAACTGAAGAAGAACGGAAATATTTTTTAGATTAATATTGTATTTATAATAAAACCGTGATATCCTTTTGTGTAAACGGTTACATAAAAGGAAGTTGAAATATGGCAACGATTAAACAAGTCGCTCAATATGCTGGTGTTTCTGTTGCTACTGTATCTCGCGCATTGAACAAAAGTGGATATGTTAAACAAGAAACACAAGATAAAATTGATAAAGCAATTAAAGCGTTAAATTATCATCCAAATGAAACAGCTCGTACTTTATATAAACGACAATCTAAAATGATAGGGTTACTTTTACCTGACATTAGTAATCCTTTTTTTACCGTAGTCGCACGTGGTGTAGAAGATGAAGCAATGGAGAAAGGGTATCATATTATCTTAGGAAACGGAGATAATAATGATGAAAAAGAGCTCGCATACTTAAATACATTTAAAGTACATAATTGTAGTGGGATTATTGCGTCACAACTTTCAAGCAAAGAAACATTTGATTCATTTAAGACATATCAAATGCCTTTTGTGTTATTGGACCGTGTTTATGAGGACCATGAATTTGTAGAAACCAATCATCTTAAAGGTGGGCATTTGCAAGCACAAGCAGTGATCAAAGGTAATGCACAATCGGTGTTAATCCTTGAACAGGAGTTAAGTTATAAATCATTTAGAGAAAGATGGTTAGGTGCAAAGAATACATTAGAAGAACATCATATTAAATATATAACTGCTAACGAATTAACAATGACTGAAGACAAGTTAAATCAATTAATTGATGAACATCAGTTGGATAGTATTATTTGTAGTAATGATGTTGGGGCATTTCAAATTATGAGTATGCTTTATAACTTGAATTATAATGTGCCAAACGATATTCAAGTCATAGGCTATGATGATATACCTTTGTCGAGTATGTATTCGCCAAGTTTAACAACGATACATCAACCAGCGTATTTAATTGGTAAGAAAGCGTGCCAACAATTAATAAAACAATTAGAAGGTAAGAAGAGGGAACATCATGAAATTTTAGATGTGACTTTAATAGAAAGACAATCAACGAGGAGTGTAAAACATGAATAAAATAGTAGTAATCGGAAGTATGTCTATAGATTTAGTTGTTTCTGCAGCGAAGAGACCAGGTAAAGGAGAAACGATATTAGGGGAGACATTCTTTACAACACCTGGGGGAAAAGGTGCCAATCAAGCAGTAGCAGCAGCACGTTTAGGTGATCAAGTACATATGATCGGTAGAATCGGTAATGATGACTTTGGTAAAGAAATACATGAAAATTTAAAAAGTAATAACGTTATTGTGGACAGTGTGGAACCCGTTACACATTTACCTTCTGGAACGGCGCATATTACGCTCGCTGAAGAGGATAACAGTATTATTGTTGTACCTTCAGCGAATAATGAAGTCAATGTTTCTTACGTGGATAAATATTTAAGCACATTAAACAAAGGTGATATCGTATTACTTCAACAAGAAATACCAGGTGAAACGGTAACACATGTCGTTGATTATTGTGCAGCTCATGATGTGATTTCAATATTAAATCCAGCACCGTATAGAGAAGTAGATCAAACGGTTATAGAGAAAGTAAGTTATTTAACACCTAATGAAACAGAAAGTGCAGAAATGTTTAATGGCAATGTTGAACAAGCATTGATTCAGTATCCGAATAAATTGATTGTAACTTTAGGATCCAAAGGTGCGGTCTATTATAACGGTAAAGAAAAAGTAGAAGTACCAGGTTATAAACGTGAAGTGAAAGACACAACTGGCGCAGGAGATACATTTAACGGCGCATTTGCTGTTGGGTTACAGAAATCCTATTCATTAGAAAAAGCATTAGCATTCGCAAACTTAGCGGCGAGTTATTCAGTGATGGGAATGGGTGCGCAAGGCGGAATGCCTAATTTAACAGATATTGAAGGTGAATGGCATGTATAAAACAGGTATTTTAAATAGTGAAATTTCAAAGGTACTCAGTGATTTAGGACATACAGATCGTATCGTCATTGCAGATTGTGGATTACCTATTCCTAAAGGTGTGCGTAAGATTGATCTTGCGCTCACGCTTGGTGTACCAAGTTTTGAAAGCGTTTACGAAGTGGTGCTTGAGCATATGGCGGTTCAAAAAATGATATTAGCTGAAGAAATAAAATCTGATAATAAAGTACTTCATGAAAAGCTTATCGACAAAAATATAGATACAACATTTGTATCTCATGAGACATTTAAAACATTAACGAAAGATACAGTTGCAGTGATAAGAACTGGAGAAGCTACACCATTTGCGAATGTAATCTTAGAAAGCGATGTTTTATTTTAAAGGAGGGGTTATATGTTACAAATGACAGGGATTCATAAAGCGTTTGGACAAAATAAAGTTTTAACAGGCGTAGATTTCACGTTGAAAGAAGCTTCTGTTCATGCGCTAATGGGAGAAAATGGTGCCGGTAAATCTACTTTAATGAAAATACTTGTAGGTATACATGAGAGAGATAAAGGGACAATTACATTTCAAGAACAAGCAATCGATTTTAAAGATGTACAAAAATCAGAAGAAGCGGGCATGACATTCATTCACCAAGAATTAAATATTTGGCCGGAGTTAACAGTGCTTGAAAACTTATTTATTGGAAAAGAAGTAAAAAATAAATTTGGCATTATTAATGAGAAAAAAATGAAGCAAGAAGCTAAAAAAGTATTTGATAAGCTTAATTTCAGTATTTCATTAAATAAAGTTGCTGGAAAATGTTCTATAGGTGAACAGCAAATGATAGAAATTGCGAAAGCATTGATGACAAATGCTAAAGTAATCGTTATGGATGAACCAACCGCAGCATTGACTGATAAAGAAATTAGCCAATTGTTTAAATTGATTCGAACATTACAAGAACAAGGTGTGTCGTTTGTATATATTTCACACAGAATGGCGGAAATATTTGAAATATCAGATGAAATAACGGTTATGAGAGATGGTAAAACAGTCTTATACAAAGATACGAAAGATACAAACTATGATGAAATTGTAAAGTCGATGGTTGGAAGGGATTTAACAGAACAATTTCCAAATAGAACGGTAACACCTGGTGAAGTGATTATGGATGTTCAATCGCTCGATAATGATGAACATGGTATTAAAGATATTTCTTTCCAATTAAAACAAGGTGAAATATTAGGTTTTAGTGGCTTGATGGGAGCTGGACGTACTGAAATTATGAGAAGTCTATTTGGCATTGATAAAGGTAAAAAGAAGATTTCAATTAAAGGAAAACAAGTACAAATCAAATCGCCAGAAGATGCGATGAAATATGGTATAGGTTTAATTACAGAAAATCGAAAAGATGAAGGGCTATTATTAGATTTTTCAATTGAACATAATATGGTATTACCATCATTGAAAAGTTTCTCCAATAAAGGTTTTATTAACGAAAAGGCATCACATTCATTCGCAGATCAAATGAGTAAACGGTTGAATATTAAGACGAACCGTAAAGCGCTTGTTTCATCTCTGTCGGGTGGTAATCAACAAAAAGTAGTGTTAGCCAAATGGATAGGAACAGGTGCACAAGTACTTATTTTAGATGAACCAACGAGAGGTATAGATGTAGGTGCAAAACGAGAAATTTATCAATTGATGAACGAATTAACCGAACGTGGCGTATCCATCATCATGATTTCTTCAGAATTGCCGGAAGTGATTGGGATGAGTGACCGTGTCATCGTTGTTCAAGAAGGAAGTATCAAAGGGGAAGTAGAGAACGAAAGTATTACAGAAGAAAATATTATGACATTAGCTACAGGAGGGGATTTACATGCAACAAATCACAGCTAAAACACCATTAGTCGAAAAAATCATCCCATTTATAGGACTGATCTTATTAGTGGTCGTTATCAGTATTATGAATTCAGCGTTTTTAGATTTATCAAATTTACTTAACTTATTAAGACAAGTTTCAATCAATGGTTTAATCGCATTTGGAATGACATTTGTTATATTAACAGGCGGAATTGACTTGTCAGTCGGATCAATTTTAGCATTATCAAGCGCATTTACTGCAATTTTAATTACAAGTGGCATGGATCCAATCGTTGCATTAATCGTGGGTGTACTTGGAGGATTCATATTAGGTGTTGTGAATGGTGTGTTAGTGACATTTGGTAGCATGGCACCATTTATTGCTACATTGGCAACAATGACAATATTTAGAGGGTTGACGCTCGTTGTAACTGATGGTAATCCAATCACAAACTTAGGAGATAGCTACTTATTTCAATTGTTTGGAAAAGGATATTTCTTCGGAATACCTGTACCAGCAGTAACGATGATTATCGTATTTATCATATTGGCAATAATATTACAAAAAACAACATTTGGTAGACATACATATGCTATCGGTGGTAATGAAGTCGCATCAAAAATTTCAGGTATTAAAGTAAATAGAGTGAAGATTTTAATTTATGGTATTTCTGGATTAATGTCAGCATTAGCAGGTGCCATTTTAACATCACGTTTAAACTCTGCTCAACCGACTGCAGGAACATCTTATGAATTAGATGCAATTGCCGCTGTTGTGTTAGGTGGTACATCTTTAACAGGTGGTAAAGGACGTATAGTAGGTACGTTGATAGGGGTATTAATTATTGGTGTGTTAAACAATGGACTGAACTTACTCGGAGTTTCATCATTCTATCAGCAAGTTGTTAAAGGTGTCGTTATATTAATAGCTGTCTTAATAGATAGAAAAAAATAATTAAAAGTGAGGCGTAAAGTATGAAGAAAATAATAACCTTTTTAGTAGCTGCTGTATTACTTTTGAGTGCATGTTCACTAGAATCACCATTGAAAAAAGATAATCAAGGGAAATCGAACAAGAAAAAATCTGATGTAACAATTGGTGTCAGTGTTTCAACGTTAAATAACCCATTCTTTGTATCAATTAAAGAGGGAATTGAAAAAGAAGCTAAGAAACAAGGCATGAAAGTGAAAGTTGTAGATGCTAGGGATGATTCAGCAAAACAAACTAATGACATTGAAGATTTAGTTCAACAACAAGTAGACTATTTAGTAGTGAATCCAACTGATTCAAGTGCCATTTCAAGTGCTGTACAGTCTGCAAATAATGAAGGCATCCCAGTGATAACGTTAGATAGATCTGTAGATAAAGGTGATGTAGCTACATTTATTGCTTCAGATAATGTTGAAGGTGGAAAAATGGGTGGTAATTTCATCTTAGATCAATTAAGTAAAAATGCTAAAGTCGCAGAATTAGAAGGTGTTCCAGGCGCAAGTGCAACAAGAGAACGTGGTAAAGGATTCCACGAAGTTGCCGATAAATCATTAGATGTAATTGCTAAACAAAGCGCTAAATTCGACCGTGCAGAAGGATTGAATGTGACACAAAACATTATTCAAGCACATCCAGATGTAAAAGCGATTTTCGCACATAATGATGAAATGGCATTAGGTGCTATCGAAGCAATCGGTGATAAAGATATAATTGTCGTAGGGTTTGATGGTAATGAAGATGCTATGAAAGCCATTAAAAATGGTAAATTAGATGCGACTGTTGCCCAACAACCAGATAAAATGGGTAAATCTTCAGTAGATTCCATTATTAAACTTATGGATGGTAAAAAGCTAAATAAAGAAATTAAAATACCTTTAAAATTAGAAACATCAAAATAAATATGTAATGAAACGATAAGCTGTACATACTTGAGCGACAAAAGTATGTATAGCTTATTTATATTAATTCTAAATAAGGGTGTAAAATGAATTGACAGATTAGAATCATTATAATATAATAATGAGTATAAATTAACAAATCAAATTGAGGAGTGAAGATGAATGACAAACAATAAAGAAGTTATAGAAGTATTAAATAAACAAGTAGCAGAGTGGACAGTTTTATATACGAAATTACACAATTACCATTGGTATGTTAAGGGGCCAAACTTCTTCTCATTACATGAGAAGTTTGAAGAATTATATAATGAAGCAAGTGTTTATATAGATGACTTAGCTGAAAGAATTTTAGCAATTGAAGGTCATCCTATTGCTACATTGAAAGAAGCATTAGAATGGTCAGTAATAGAAGAAGCTGAGAAAAATTTATCAGCTAATCAAATGGTTGAGCAACTTTCTAAAGATTTCACAACAGTGATCGCTCAACTTGAAGAAGGAATACAATTAGCTGAAAAATTAAACGATGACATGACGGGAGACATGTTATTATCAATGGTTACAAGTTTAGAAAAACATAACTGGATGCTAAAATCTTTCTTAGGATAATAGAAACTTGAGTCTGGGACATAATGTAATGTCCCAGACTCTTTTTAGTATCTTGGCAGTCATCCTTGCCGGGGCGGGACTACGAAATCTTTTTTATATAAATTAGATTTCTGTCCCGCTCCCATTTTTTTATGCGTATGCTTTCCGTGGGAGTCAGCGCAAAAAATGTTTGAGATTTGTGGCTAACGAGATAGTTCCGAAAAACAATCCCGTTAGAAAATCTAGCGAGATAGAAAGTGAAAACAATCTCGTTAGCGGTTAAAAATCCTGTTTTTAAGTAGAAAAAGATGAAAAAAACTTGTGTTTAAGGCGCTAACGAGATAGTTCCGAAAAACAATCCCGTTAGAAATTCTAATGAGATAGAAAGTGAAAACAATCTCGTTAGCGGTCAAAAATGCTGTTTTTAAGTAGAAAACGATGAAAAAAACTAAAGTATGAGGTGCTAACGAGATAGTTCTGAAAAACAATCCCGTTAGAAAATCTAGCGAGATAGAAAGTGAAAACAATCTCGTTAGCGGTCAAAAATCCTGATTTTAAGTAGAAAATGATGAAAAAAGCTAGTGTTTAAGGTGCTAACGAGATAGTTCCGAAAAACAATCCCGTTAGAGTGCATTTTAAATATTAATATTGGTTGATCACATTCTATAGCCACATAAGGATAAAACCTTATGTGGCTTTTGATTTAAATAGAACAAAAGTGATATGATTAATATTGAAATATTCAGAAAATATTTTCGGAATAAGGGGGGCGATGTAATGGAAGAATTATTTGTTGCTTTACAAGATGCATTGAAAAAGGGGCATGTATCTAAAGAAGTTGCGGATCTTTCGAGTTATAGCTATGATGCGTCGTTTGGAGAATATATGCCTGATATTATTTGTCAGCCAATGTCTACAGATGAAGTCGTTAAAATTGTGAAATTAAGTAATCAATTTGATGTACCTATTTATCCAAGAGGAAGTGGAACGAGTTTAAGTGGGGGACCATTACCTGTAAATGGAGGGATAGTATTAGATTTTTCAAGATGGGATAACGACATAACTGTGTATGAAGATGACTTAATGATGGACGTTTCACCTGGTGTCATTACCGCAAAAATACATGAAATTGCAGAGTCTTATGGTTTAATGTATCCACCAGATCCATCGAGTTCCAGCATATCTACAATTGGAGGCAATTTAGCTGAGAATGCAGGTGGACCGAGATGTTTGAAATATGGCGTGACGAAAGACTATGTTGTTGGTTTGGAAATTGTAACAGCTAATGGAGACGTTATTCGTTCGGGTGGTCGTACGGTTAAAAATGTCACTGGTTATGATATGACAAAGTTAATGATTGGTTCAGAAGGAACGCTAGGTATAATTACGAAGGCAACTTTGCAATTGATACCAAAGCCAATTGATACAAAAACAGCAATGCTTCAGTTCGATGACTTTGTTACTTCTGGTAGAGCCGTTTCGAAAATTTTAAGGTCTGGTATATTACCTTCGAAAATTGAAATTATGGATAAATATTGTGTTGATGCAGTATTATCAACGCATCCAATCGAACATGTTACGAATGATGCAGAATCCGTTTTATTAGTGGAATTAGATGGTCATCCGCTCGCTTTAGAAGCGGAAATGAAAGTGATAGAAGAGACTTGCCAAGCGTTGCCTGGATGTAAAGTAATTGTCGCACGAGATAAACATCAAGCTTCTGAATTATGGGAAGTTCGAAAATTAGTTTCCCCGGCAATTGTAAAATTTGGACCAACTAAAATTAGTGAAGATACAAGTGTACCTGTCAGTCAGATTCCAGAATTCTTTAAATCAATCGAACGTATTAGACAAGAATTTGATTTGAATTTAGTTGTATTTGGACATGCAGGTGATGGGAATTTACATCCTAATATTATTACTGATAAACGTAAACCTGAAGAACTTAAAAAAGCAGAACAAGCAGTCGCTGAAATATTTAAAGCATCTTTGAAATTAGGCGGTACTTTAAGTGGTGAACATGGAATAGGATTGTTTAAAAAGCCTTTTATGTATAATGAGTTTGATGAAGCAGGAATGGCTTTTATGAAAGGTGTTAAGAAAGCACTCGATCCTAATAATCGTCTGAATCCAGGAAAGATATTTCCGGACGAGAATGAAAGGTTTGTGTTAGTTCATGACGAGTGAATTAATTAAGAAACTTGACTATGATGCGACTTTTGACTGTGTTCAGTGTGGATTTTGTTTACCGTCATGCCCGACTTACTTAACTATGAAAGAAGAAAAACATTCTCCTAGAGGAAGAATTAATCTCGTTAAATATGCAGTAGAAGGCAAGGCTAAGTTAAAAGACCTAGAAGAAGCAATAGATTTATGTTTAGGTTGTAGACAGTGCGAAACTGTTTGTCCAACCAATGTTCAATACGGTGATATTTATGAAACAGCAGTATCGGTATTGAGAGAAAATCGAAATAAAAAATTAGATAGCAAAATTATGTCACTATTTCTAGAACGCAATTACATGTTAACGCTAATGTATAAAGGGTTAAAACTTTATCATACGCCATTCATGTATAAAGCCATTACAAATACAAAAATGTTAGACATACTACCAGATAGATTAGGGAACATGGCTAAAATATTACCACCAGTTAAAAAGCAAAAGAACCATGTGAACAAACCGTTTAGAACTAAGAAAACAACGATAGGATTTTTTAGAGGATGTATGATGGATGCATTCTTCTCAAATATTAATGACTTGGCAATTAAAATATTAGAAGCGCATGATATACAAGTTGTGGAAATAAGTCAGCAAACATGCTGTGGCGCTTTACAACATCATGCCGGTGAAATGGATAAGGCAAAAACATTAGCAAAAATGAATATCGAAGCACTTGAAAAATATGATGTTGATTATTATGTTAATGCAATCGGAGGTTGTGGCGCGTCGTTAATAGAATATGACCATTTGTTGAGACATGATGATAAATGGAACAAACGTGCAGAACAATTTGTAGAAAAAGTAAAAGACATCTCAGTTATATTCGATCAATTAGATCTTAATTTAACAAATGAAATTAATAAAAAAGCAATTTATCAACCATCATGTCATTTACAAAATGTACAACAAGTTTTTAAAGAACCAGAGAATGTCATTAGACAAATAAAAGGATTAGAATATAAAATCTTACCAGAAAAAGATATATGTTGCGGTTCGGCAGGAATATATAATATCGTAAATTACGAAGCGTCGATGGATATATTAAATAGGAAAATGACACACGTTAAAAAAGTAGAGCCACAACTGATTATTACATCAAACCCAGGATGTCATTTACAAATGCTATTAGGCGTTAAAAATGAAAATCTAGAACATACAATAGAAGTCAAACATATAGTAGAAGTTGTCGCAGAAGCATGTGGAGTAGAATAGAATTTTTGAACGTGAGTATATTTAGTCTTGGATTAACTAAGGAGTTAACTCACGACATGGCCCAATCTCAACATTCAACAATCAAAACAGAAAGAGGATGAGACACCTAGTCTCATCCTCTTTCTACTTATATATCTAAAAAAGATTTATTCAGCGATTTCTAAGGCAATTTCCATCATTTGTGTAAATGAATTTTGTCTTTCTTCTGCTGTTGTTGCTTCGTCTCTTAGTAAATGATCACTTACAGTAAAGATACCTAGTGCTTTTTTACCGGCAGCAGCGGCGTTTACATATAATCCAGCTGATTCCATTTCTACCCCTAGTATTCCTAATCTAGCCCATTTACTTGTTACTTCTGTATCAGCATTATAGAAAATATCACTTGAGAAAATGTTTCCTACATGTGTTGTTGCTCCGATTTCGTCTGCTTTATTTTTAGCATTTGAAACTAAATTAAAGTCAGCGATTGGTGCAAAGTAACCTGGAATATTAAATTGATCTACGTAACGTGAGTTTGTAGATGCACCTTGAGCGATGATGATGTCATATAAGTTGATGTTTTCTTGCATTGCGCCACATGAACCGATACGAATAATTGTTTCAACATCGAAGAAATTATAAAGTTCATATGAGTAGATGCCGATTGAAGCAATCCCCATACCTGAACCCATTACTGAAACTTCTTTCCCTTTATATGTTCCAGTGTATCCTAACATATTTCTTACATCGTTAAATTGTTCAACGTTTTCTAAGAAATTTTCTGCGATAAATTTTGCACGTAATGGATCCCCCGGCATTAGTACAGTTTTCGCGATTTTTACACCATTTGGTTGAATGTGTGGTGTGCCTTGAGTCATAACTATCTTCTCCTTTAAATATAAAAAGTATTTTCAATTTAAAGATAACATTTGTTTCAATTTTTTGCGAATTTTTGTACGATAAGAGTGAAAGAAAGTGGTGAGTAGGGATGGATTTACAAAAGAATAAAGACAGCATAAAAATAGCAAAGCTTTATTATCACGAAGCGATGAGTCAGGAAGAAATCGCAAAGAAGTTGGAAATTTCGAGGCCAACGGTTTCTAGGCTACTCAATTATGCTAAAGAACATGGTTTCGTAAAAATTAAAATAGACGATCCTTATGAAGATGCAGAAAGCTTAGCTGATTTAATAAAGTCAAAATATAATTTAAAAGCGTGTGTTGTTGAACACGCATCGCACAATGATTATGTAAATGTGCAAAGTGCAATTGCTAAAAGGGCAGCTGAATATATCAATCGTAATGTGAAAAGCGGAGATAAAATCGGTGTGAGTTGGGGTAAGACGATGTACGAATTATCGAAGTATTTACAACCGAGTGCTTTAAAAGATGTCAGTATCATTCAGTTGAAAGGTGGTATTAGTTTTTCTCATGTAGATACAAGAAGTCATCAAATATTAGAAACTTTTGCTCAAGTGTTTAACGCCTCACCAATCGACCTGCCATTACCAGTGATATTTGATGTCAAAGAGGTCAAACAGATGGTTGAGAAAGATCGCTATATTAAATCGATCTTAGAACAAGGTAGAGAAGTTGATCTTGCAGTCTTTACAGTAGGTACGGTAAGAGATTCATCTTTATTATTTAAATTAGGATTTTTGAATGAATTAGAGAAGGAAAGATTGAAGCAACATGCTGTTGGAGATATTTGTTCTCGTTTCTATAATGAGGAAGGTTCAGTTGCTGATCAGGCAATCAATGACCGTACGATGGGAATAGAATTGGATGCCTTAAAAGAAATCGAGCGTACAATTTTAGTGGCAGGTGGAGAACATAAGATTAACGCAATCAGAGGTGCTTTGACTGGAGGACTAAGTAATATATTAATTACGGATCAGTATACTGCACAAGCGCTGTTAGATTGATGAACATAATTTCTTGTATGAATTTACAAATGTTCACGAATGGGTTATAATGTAATTAATAACAAACATATTAGGAGGAGTTATGATGACACTAGCAAAATATATCGATCACACTGCATTAAAGCCAGATACAACTTTAGAACAAATTGATGCATTATTATCTGAAGCAAAGGAATTTGGATTTAAATCTGTTTGTGTTAACCCAACACACGTTGCACATGCAAGCGAAGTATTAGAAGGTTCAGATGTACTTGTATGTACAGTAATAGGCTTCCCACTTGGCGCAAGCACGAGTGAAGTTAAAGGCTTCGAAACAGAAGATGCAATTAAAAAGGGTGCTAACGAAGTTGATATGGTCATCAACATTGGCGCATTGAAAGATGGCCGTGATGATGTTGTGAAGAAAGATATTGAAAGTGTCGTTGCAGCTGCAAACGGCGTAACAACTAAAGTCATTATTGAAACTTCAGTATTAACAGATGCTGAAAAAGTAAGAGCATGTGAATTAGCAGTAGCTGCTGGTGCTGATTTCGTTAAAACATCAACTGGATTTTCTACAGGGGGCGCAACACCAGAAGATATTAAACTTATGAGAGAAACTGTTGGTCCTGATTTAGGTGTTAAAGCATCAGGTGGTATTCGTTCATATGAAGATGTTAAATCTATGATAGATCAAGGTGCTACACGTATTGGTGCATCTGCAGGGGTTAAAATTTTACAAGGTGAAACATCAGATTCTGATTATTAATACTTTAAAGGTACGTTTTTTGTACCTTTAATATTTTGAAATTTAAGTAAGCGTATTCATATATATTCAGGAGGGTAAACATTATGAGAATGGTAGATATTATAGCTAAGAAACGTGACGGGAAAGAATTAACTAAAGAAGAAATAGAATTTTTCATCAAAGGTTACACATCAGGAGATATTCCAGATTATCAAGCTTCAAGTTTAGCGATGGCTATATTTTTCCAAGATATGACCAATCAAGAACGTGCGCACTTAACAATGGCAATGGTTGAATCAGGAGATCAAATAGATCTTTCTGATATTGATGGTATTAAAGTCGATAAACATTCAACAGGCGGTGTTGGTGATACGACAACATTAGTATTGGCACCTTTAGTTGCAGCATTAGATGTACCTGTTGCTAAAATGAGTGGTCGTGGATTAGGACATACGGGTGGTACAATCGATAAGTTAGAAGCGGTAGAAGGATTCCATGTTGAAATTACTGAACAAGAATTTATTAATTTAGTTAATAAAGATAAAGTTGCAGTTATTGGTCAAACAGGGAACTTAACACCTGCAGATAAAAAGTTATACGGCTTACGTGATGTTACTGGTACTGTTAACTCAATACCTTTAATTGCGTCATCTATTATGAGTAAGAAAATTGCAGCAGGTGCAGATGCAATTGTATTAGATGTTAAAACTGGTGCTGGTGCATTTATGAAGACGATTGAAGATTCTGAGCTACTTGCACATGCAATGGTTAAAATAGGGAATAACGTGGGCAGAAATACAATGGCGATTATTTCTGATATGAGTCAACCATTAGGAAGAGCAATCGGGAATGCTTTAGAAGTGAAAGAAGCTGTTGAAACGTTAAAAGGTGAAGGACCAGAAGACTTGACAGAACTTGTATTAACATTAGGTTCTCAAATGGTTGTCTTAGCTAAAAAAGCAGAAACGTTAGATGAAGCAAGAGAAAAATTATTAGAAGTAATCCAAAATGGTAAAGCTTTAGAGAAATTTAAAGTGTTCTTAGAAAACCAAGGTGGAGATGCAAGTGTTGTGGATGATTTAAGTAAATTACCACAAGCACAATATAAAATCGAAGTTGAAGCAGAAACAGCTGGATATGTTTCTCATATCGTTGCAGATGAAATTGGGGTCGCATCAATGCTTTTAGGTGCAGGACGAGCAACAAAAGATGATATCATTGACTTGGCAGTAGGATTAGTATTAAATAAAAAAGTCGGAGATAAAGTAGAAAAAGGTGAATCTTTAGTAACGATATATGCAAATCGTGAAGATGTGGATCAAGTTAAATCTAAAATCTTAGAGAACATTACAATATCAGATGAGCAAGTGAAACCAACTTTAATCCATAAAGTAATTACAGATTAGGAGTGTGCCAAATGACAAATCGTTTTAAACGTATTCATTTAATCGTCATGGATTCAGTAGGAATTGGTGAAGCACCTGATGCAAAAGCGTTTGGTGATGAAGGTTCTCATACATTAAAACATACACTTGAAGGTTTTAATGAATCATTACCAAATCTTGAACAATTAGGATTAGCCAATATTGAACCATTACCAAATATGAATAGTGTCGAAGCGCCAGGAGCATTTTATACAAAATTAAGTGAAGCATCAGTTGGGAAAGACACAATGACTGGTCATTGGGAAATCATGGGATTAAATATTGATAAACCATTTAAAGTTTATCCAGAAGGTTTTCCAGATGAATTAGTTAAAGAAATAGAATCAATAACAGGTCGTAAAGTAGTTGCTAATAAACCAGCTTCCGGTACTGAGATTATTGATGAGTTTGGTCAACACCAAATGGAAACAGGAGATTTAATTGTATATACATCAGCTGATCCGGTGTTACAAATTGCAGCACATGAAGATATCATACCGTTAGAAGAACTTTATGATATTTGTGAAAAAGTAAGAGCATTAACGAAAGATCCTAAATATTTAATCGGAAGAATCATTGCACGTCCTTATGTAGGTGAGCCAGGTAACTTTACACGTACATCAAACAGACATGATTATGCATTGAAACCATTCGGTAATACAGTCATGAATACGTTAAAAGATGCTAACTATGATGTGATAGCAATCGGTAAAATTAACGACATATATGATGGTGAAGGTGTTACAAAATCCGTTAGAACAAAAGATAATATGGACGGTATGGATAAATTGATTGAAGTAGTAAACAGTGATTTCACTGGATTAAGCTTCTTGAATTTAGTAGACTTTGATGCACTTTATGGGCATAGACGTGATAAAGAAGGATATGCACAAGCAATTAAAGACTTCGATAATCGTTTAGAAGAGTTAAAATCATCTTTAAAAGAAGATGACTTAGTAATCATTACAGCGGACCATGGAAATGATCCAACAGCACCAGGAACAGATCATACACGTGAATATGTACCATTATTAATGTTTAGTCCAAGTATTGAAGAATACAAAGCATTATCAGGAGATACAACATTTAGTTCAATCGGCGCAACAATTGCTGATAACTTTAATGTAACATTGCCGAAATTCGGTAAAAGTTATTTAAAAGAAATGGGCGTAGACGCTGAATAATAAAAAAAGAACTCGGAATTAATCCGAGTTCTTTCAGAGTGGGAGCGGGACAGAAATCTAATTTATATAAAAAAGATTTCGTATTCCCGCCCCGGCAAGGATGACTAGATACTAAAAACGGCTGAGACATTTATTATGTCCCAGCCTCATTTTTTTATGCGCTGAACATTGCAAGTGGAGGCTGACAAGCAACATTGAGAACGACTAACGAGATAGTTCTGAGAAACAATCCCGTTAGAAAATCTAACGAGACAGAAAGTGAAAACAATCTCGTTAGAGGTTAAATAGAGCACTAAAAAGACTCGATTACCTACAAAAAGTGAGAAAATAACGCGCTAATGAGATAGTTTTAAAAAACAATCCCGTTAGAAAATCTAACGAGACAGAAAGTGAAAACAATCTCGTTAGCGCGAAAATGGACTGAATATACAATAGTCCATAAAAAAAGAACTCGGAATTAATCCGAGTTCTTTTTTTAATCTTCTTTAAAGATATCTTTCCAGCTATCTCTCTTAGATAAAAATTCAGTTGCTAATTGTTGCGCGCCTTCTAATGAATGGCTAGCTGCCCAACCGCATTGTACTTCGTTACAAGCTGGTACTTCAGTTGCTTGTTCAACATCTTTTAATGTTGCTTCTAAGATATTTAATACATCATCATAATCATCATGGTTGATAAATGAAGCGTAAAAACCTGTTTGACATCCCATTGGGCTAACGTCGACAACTTTATCTGTATGATTTCTAATGTTTTCTGCCATTAAATGCTCTAATGAATGTAAAGCAGGCATTTCCATATGTGCTTTGTTAGGTTGTTTAAAGCGGATATCGTATTTATGAATCACGTCACCGTGTAATCCTTCTTTAATTCCTGCAAGTCTTACAAACGGTGCCTCAACGATTGTATGGTCTAAATTAAAACTTTCAACATTCATTTTTGTCATGATACTTCCTCCTTTGATTTCGGCATCATTATATCAAGTAAAAATTGAAAAAACAATCAATTCAGATTTATTGCTTTCTTTATAGGTCACTTTATAAGATAATGTAATAAATTGTTCCGAAATAAGGTGATAATATGGAAAGGTTAAAAGTAGTCCCATACGATAGTATATGGCAACATCTTTTTCTAGAAGAGAAGAAGTATTTACAGTCATTGTTGAAAGAGCATAGTGTCAGTATTGAACATATTGGGTCAACGGCGATTCCTGGATTATCTGCGAAACCAATTATAGATATATTAATCGTTGTGAAAGATAGTCAGTCAATAGATGCATTTACACATGAACTTTCAGTTTTAGGGTATGAGTCTAAAGGAGAAAGAGGCGTTATCGGAAATAGGTATTTTAAGAAGTATGATCAATATGGTGCGGTATCGCATCATTTACATATATATGATGAGGGTAGCCCACACATTTTGAGATTACTATCCTTTAGAGATTATTTAAGAACGTTTAATGGTGAAAGAGAACGTTATAGCAGATTAAAGCATGATTTAGTCTTGGACTATCCAGATGATAGCGTAGCATATTATAAAGGAAAAGATAGCATGATTAAAGAATTTGAGAAAAAGGCAGAAAAATGGTATTTAAATTCTAATGATATTGCTACAAAACATTGACATATCCGAGTGATAAAGTTAGAATTAAAAACAAATTTCATACGAATTATCCAGAGAGACTGAGGGATGGGCCCGATGAAGTCCAGCAACCTCCCATAACGGAAAGGTGCCAATTCCTACAGTAACGTACTGAGAGATAAATGATTGATTGGCGCACTCCTTAACAAGAAGTGCGCTTTTCTTTTGGAAAGGTGAATGGAAATGAGTAATTTATCGCAAAATATTATTAATTATATAGAACAAAATAAACATTTATATTTATCAATGAGTCATCAAATTCATGAAAGACCTGAATTAGGAAATGAGGAAGTATTTGCTTCAAAATTATTAAGTGATCAATTAAAAAAACATCACTTTAATATAGAGACAAATATTGCTAAACATCCTACAGGTTTTATTGCTACATATGATACAAACAAAGAAGGACCGACGATTGCATTTTTAGCAGAATATGATGCTTTGCCGGGACTTGGACATGCATGTGGTCATAATATTATCGGTACTTCAAGTGTGCTCGCAGGCATTAGTTTATCAAAAGTGATAGACGAAATAGGTGGGAAAGTCGTTGTTCTTGGTTGTCCAGCTGAAGAAGGTGGCGTCAATGGTAGTGCGAAAGCAAGTTATGTTAAAGCAGGCATAATTGATGATCTTGATGTTGCACTCATGGTTCATCCTGGTCACGAAACTTACGTAACCGTGCCTTCATTAGCGGTAGATGTATTTGACGTTAAATTTTATGGGAAAAGTGCACATGCATCTGAAAATGCAGACGAAGCAATTAATGCATTAGACGCAATGTTATCGTTCTTTAATGGCGTAAGTATGCTTAGACAACAAATTAAGAAAACGGATAAAGTGCATGGTGTTATCTTAAACGGTGGAGAAGCAGCAAATATTATCCCTGATTATACACATGCACGATTTTATACACGTGCAACTTCTCGTAAATCTTTAGATGTGTTAACGGATAAAGTAAGAAAAATTGCTGAAGGTGCAGCGATTCAAACAGGTGGAACGTACGAGCTTCGACCAATTCAAAATGGTGTAAATGAATTTATTATTAACAAACCGTTAGACGAATTATTTAGAAAACATGCAGAAGAAATAGGAGAAGAAGTAATTGAAGATGATTTTGGTTTTGGATCGACTGATACAGGGAATGTGAGTCATATCGTACCGACTATACATCCACATATAAAAATTGGACCTTCAGATTTAGTCGGACATACGAAAGAATTTTGTCAGGCAGCTGCCAGTCAAAAAGGCGATAAAGCATTGATAAGCGGTGCGAAAATTTTAGCATCAATGGGTTTAGAACTGATAGAGAACGCGTCCCTTAGAAATGAAATTATCCAGCATCATCAAACATTAAGGGAGAAATTACTATGAAAAAAGAATATAGGAAATCATTACCTTTAACTTTGAAAGACATTTATGAAGAAGATATGATTTATAATGCACGACCTTCATATGAGGATAATCCTTGGTTAAAAGCAGAGGAAGCCCAGTCTAATTTTTTAACAGCTAGAGAACTTATCATTAGTGATATGCCTATGATTGTACATGAAGCATGTATAACAAAAAATGCGAAAGACCTATTAAGTCTAGTAGCGCTAGAAATACCGAATAACATTCACACATTCTATGATCAATCATCATATGAAGCACTTATTAAACAATTATGTCACCAAAATAAGAAAATCTTCTTTCAATATATTCATGGTGACCATCTTTGTGAAACAGAATCATATGCGGTTAACAAATCAACATTCATCGATTTAAATAATAAGACAAAAATTGAACAATGGACAGGTGGTAAATATTTACCACAAAGAGAAATTGTTAATGTGGAAGACTTTGAAAATCGAGTGAAACAATGGACGTTACCGATTGTCATTAAGCCAGGTGATGAGTTACCAACAGCAGGCGGATATGGCGTGATGATTTGTTACAATGAAGAAGATTTAAATCAAGCGATAAAACGAATCAATGCAGCAACTGAAACAAAAAATATCATCATTGAGCAATTTATTGAAGAAATTCAAAATTACTGTGTGCAGTATAGTTATAGTAAAGAACAAGGTATTCAATATTTAGGTGCCGTTCAACAACTAACAGATAAATATGGATTTTATAATGGCAATGTCAATTTGAATGAAGTGCCTGAAAGTGTAATAGAAGCGGGATATGAAATTATGAAGAATGGCGTTGAACATGGTTATACGGGTGTGTCAGGATTCGATTTACTCATTGATAAGAATGAAGACGTATATGCCATTGATTTGAACTTTAGACAAAATGGTTCTACAAGTTTATTGTTACTTCAAGAACGTTTACAAGAAGGGTATCATAAATTTTTAAGTTACCATTCCAAAGGCAATAATGCACACTTCTTAGAAACAATTAAAAAGTACATAAGAGAAGGCTATTTATACCCATTATCTTACTATGATGGAGATTGGTTTAAAGACGAGCAAGTAAAGTCCCGATTTGCAGGTATATGGCATGCTGAAAATGAGTCAATTGCACTTGAAAAAGAACAAGCATTTATAAAAGAAATAAGCGAAAAATAAGTATAAACATAAATACAATTGAACGCTTAAATTTATATTGACTTCACGCTTTTAAATATAATATATTTTATAAGGATTAAATATAAAAATAAGGGTGGTATGACAATGGCTATACAAGATATGTCCATGTTCAAACAAATTCTAGCCAGGGAAAAATTTTACGTCATATTAATCGATCGTAAAATCTTAAGAGATCAAGAAAACGACATCCGTTTAATTTGGTCAAAAGAAGCACATGCACAATCATATTTAGAAGAATCAAACATCACTCAGTTTGATAAAATCATGGAACTTGATTTAGATCGATTTGTTACATATGAAATGGACGAAATCCTAGATGAAGGAGACCAATTCATCGTGGATCGATTTGAAAGTAATAAGGGGATAGAAGTAGAAGCAATACCATTTATTGAAGAAATTATGAGTGAACTAGACGATATACGAATTGAAGAATTTGCTGAAGACATCTGTAAAGAAAAATATGTTTACGGATTAACAGTCAAAGGACAAAAACAATTCATCATTATTTCTGAAGAAGATGAAAGCTTGCCAGATATGATGACCGTTTGGAGTACGAGAAAGTTAGCAGAAAAGATAAGACGAGAAGACTTTGATGAATACGAAATTATAGAAATAGAAACAGACGTATTTGAAGAATGGTTAGTAGACTTGAAACAAGAAGATATTGCACTTGGTGTTAACTTGAAATCAGGTATGATTGGTACAGTTACTGATCCGAAAGCAGTATTAAATGCAATGCCGTGTTAAATAATAAGCTAGATAAAAAGACTTTTGCAAAAGATGCAGAAGTCTTTTTTTAGTGGGTGAAATTTATTTAGCTCTTCCACATTAATGAGTATTAAAAAGAAGAATTTTTATTATGTTGACGATGGTAAAATTGTTTGATAAATTATTAGTAACTACCAAAGTAGTTACTACATCCCAACGTAGTTTTTAATGAATCGAAATAACCCTTAAGAGAAAAAGGATTTTCTCTTAAGGGTTATTTCTTGTTCTATTTCACTATTATTTTGATTTAAGTACTTATTAACGAGGACATCATGCCAAATGTAGTCTTTCATCATTTTTATTTGTGTGAGGTCTCTACTTATATACGCACGCATATTATCTTCTGCTGTTTGCCCGTATATCATATATGTGTGATCTATAATGATAATAAATGGTTTTAGTGCTTCTGAGTTTTTAACATAATTGGTTGGTCTGTGATTGAGTATATCATATCCTGGTTGTTCGACTTTAAATGTGATGCCTTGTAGTTGGATGTGATTTTCAATTTCTTCTTGAATAATATTGTACAGATCTGGCCAAATGGAAACGGTAATTTTATTTTCAGCTGTATGGATAATATTTTTTATGTGTTCAAATATCGCTGATGCGTGAGTAAGTACTTCGATTTGTATTGCATCGTGTTGCGTATCTGTATTTAATTTGGCTATTTCTTGTTCTAATGTTGATAGTGCTTCTTGTTGTTGTTTCTCGAATAGTTTGATTGTTTGTTCTGGATCCAAGGCAAAGTAGTATTTCTTATTATCTTGAAAGTTGATATATACAATGCCTTGTTCTTCTATTTTGTTTAATGCTTCATATATTTTCGACCTAGGTACACCTGAAATCTCACTGAGTTTATAAGCGGTTATACCTGGATTTTGGACTAAAGCTACATAAGCTTTTGCACCGTATTCACTTAATCCAAAATGTTTTAAAATACTTATCATTTTCTCCATTTTTATCACCTGTTTTTAAGTTACCTTTACGCCGAAAAGGGGCAGTATGTCGATTGCCTGATATTCTGAAACGGTTGCCCCTTTTAAATCATTAGGTTGAATCATGAGCGATTCGATTTCATTGGTTGATAAATCAATTTGATCGAAGGATGTTTCAATAACTTCTAAAGATTGAAGTTCACAATGTGTGATTGCTACATTTTTTTGAGTAGTAAAAGAAATGTACATCTCTGTCATTTGATTTTCTTTAAATAATACGTGATCCAATTTACAGTTTACAAACTGACTCATTTTCATTTGGCAATTTGTAAACTGTACATGTTTTAACGTTAGGTCTGTAAATGTTGCGCCTATCATGCGACATTCTTTAAAGTGTACTCTGTTTAATGAAGCATCACTAAAGATACAGTTAGATAAGTCACAACCTTTAAATACAATATCTAAGCCATGGATTTTTGTGAAGTCTACTGAATCGAATTGACATTGATTAAAATAAATTGTATCAATTTGACTCGTATCTTCATCAAAATTAATGATTGTTTTATTGAACGATAGGTTATACGACGTTTGGTAAAGTGTATAAGTTTGATCTTCAATAAAATCGAACGATTGATTATGTTTCGGTTCTATTATTTTCATTTGAAAGCTCCTTTTGAATTGAATTATCGATAAATAGAACCTAAAGCACCTGAGAATTCTCCATTTTCTATGAAAAATGGTTTAAGTCCTCTTAATACTGTGTAATCGATCACGATTTTTCGCAGTAAATCATTATTGATAAAGGATGAACCAATATATACGACATTTTCAGTTTCAAATTGTTTAGCAGCATGGATAGAAACCGTAGTCACTGTTTCACCAACAATACCTAATACAGCAGCTAAACGATCCTCGTTTGAGAAAGTCTCATCCATGTGTTGTAATACATGACCAAAATTGGAAGCAGTCAGTTCACCTGATATTGGTGTTTTGTCGCCTTTATAAATATGTTTTACTTTTAAATCAATTTTATCCCTGTCACCTTGAGACGCAGTTTGAACGAGTTGGTCATAATCACTGATTTGTGTAAGTAAATAACCTAAACCTTGTATCATACCGCCGCCAGCTCCCGTACCACCAGCGCGTTCTTGTTGCTCTTTCGTAGCATAATGAATGGATGTACCCGTTCCTACATTCGAGAAAATATAATTATCTAAATGTATGTCATGCTCTTCTAAAAATAATTGAATACCTGCATATGTTGCATCGAATTCAATACTCCGTTTAACTTCATGACTGATTAATGAATCTAAATATTGTGCTTTCCCGCCAGTCATAAATATTTCCACATCGTTTAATTGATTTAACCAAGTAGCAACATGATCAATTTCAGTTGATAACCATTTTTTATACGTTCTTTCATTTTCATTTTCGATTACAACTTTAATCAGTGTACCACCTGCATCAATGCCTATTTTCACACTAACACCTCTTTGAATGAATTAATAAATTAGTGCCATTATACTATAAAAATTAGATTTTGATAAAATAACAATTTTTCCAAAAAGTATAATGGAAATTAAATATTTGCGTGATAAAATATAAAAGAAAGAAAAATAAGGAGTGTTTTAAATTGATTAGCATATATGAAATAAAACCAAAATTTCAAAATTTACTGATGCCTGCTGTAAAGTGGATGCGTAATATGGGCATGACACCTAATCAGGTTACAGTGCTAGCACTTATTTTATCAGTTGTAACGGGGGGTTTAATAAGTGTTTTCCATGATAATCAATGGATTTATATTTTAATGCCAATCGTCATGTTTGTAAGAATGGCGTTAAATGCTATTGATGGTGTCATGGCAACTAAATACAATATGAAATCCAAACTAGGATTATTATTAAACGAACTAGGTGATGTGATTAGTGATGTATGTTTATTTATGCCATTCTTATTTATCGCTGAAGATTATGGTGTAGGTATTGTTATCTTTATTGCATTGTCTATCATAAGTGAAATGGCTGGTGTCACTGTACAAGTAGTAGGAAGTTCAAGAAGATATGACGGACCAATGGGGAAAAGTGACAGAGCCTTCATTATCGGTTTGATGAGCTTTTTAATATTTGTTCATTTAAATGTCGCACCTTATTTACACTTTGTATTTTACATATGTTCAATATTAATCATTATTAATATTTATAACAGAATTAAAAAAGGATTGAAGGAGGCGGTATAATGAATTTAGGAAAGATTTCTAATGAGATGATGATTGTCATGGTCGGTGTATTTATTGTACTTGTATTATCAAGTTTAATTAGTGTTTATTTAACGAAACGCTATCCTGAGAAAGATTTCTCTGAAATTAGGTTACGTATTAAATCTTGGTGGAGTATGTGTATTATCTTCTCCATCGCATTAGTAATACATTCAACCGTATCTTTAATATTCCTAGGCTTACTTTGTTTTCTAGCATTGAAAGAATATTTTTCATTGATACCGACAAATCGAAGTCATAGAGCAGTTTTATTCTGGGCATATTTATCTATTCCAATTCAATTCACATTTATTTATTTTGGATTTTATGGCATGTTTATTATTTTCATACCAGTATATATGTTCTTGTTTATACCGATACAAGCAATATTTGTCGGTGAAACAAAAGGATTCTTACAATCAATGGGATCTGTACAATGGGGATTAATGTTAATGGTCTTTAGTTTAAGTCACTTAGCATATTTAATCGTCCTACCAGATGAAAAAAGTTCAGTTCCTGGAGCAAGTCTTGTATTATTTTTAGTGATATTAACGCAAGCAAATGATGTATTCCAATTTTTATTTGGTAAAGCGTTTGGAAAACATAAAATTGTTCCAAAAGTAAGTCCAAATAAAACGTGGGAAGGTTTTGTAGGTGGCGTGATAGCAACTACAATATTATCACTATGTCTCGCACCATTATTAACGCCGTTTTCATTTATAGGCATGATCATTGCCGGTATATATATTAGCGTTATGGGATTTGTTGGAGATGTGAATATTTCAGCACTGAAAAGAGACTTAAATATTAAAGACACTTCTCAAGCAATTCCAGGTCATGGTGGTATATTAGATAGAGTAGATTCTTTAACTTACACAGCACCACTGTTCTTCCATTTTGTCAGGTTCTTTTACTTTTAAGGGGTGAACCAACATGTTGAGACTGATTATATTTACGGTAATTATCAAACCAATTATTTTAATTGTGCTTGGATTAAATATACGTCGAAGAGAGTGGCTACCTAAGAAGGGGCCCGTTGTGATTATAGCGAATCATAACTCGCATTTAGACACACTTGTGTTACTTTCATTGTTTAAGGGCCAAGGGTTTAAGAAGGTTAGACCTGTTGCGGCAGGAGATTACTTTTTCAAGAATAAGTTCTTAAAATGGTTCTCTTTAAATATTATGCATATTATCCCAATCGAACGAAAAATGACACGAGATATTAAAGGGCTTTTTGAACCGATTGTGGAAGCTTTAGATGACGGGAGTATTATCATACTTTATCCAGAAGGTAGTAGAGGTGAACCGGAAAAGTTATCTAAGTATAAATCGGGTATATATTATTTAATGAGAGAAAGACCTGATATTCCGATACAGCCATTATTTTTACATGGCTTAGGTAAAGCATTACCTAAAGGGTCTAAATTATTTGTGCCATTTTTTATAGATATATTTGTGGGACGTCCATTTTTATTTGATGATGATAGAAAATCATTTATGGATGAACTTAATCATCGTATGAGTGAATTGAGAAAAGAAGGTGACTTCAAAGAATGGTAATTATCTTTGTATGGGCATTGTTAGAAGCGGTCATCTTCTTCTTTATTCCTGATGTCGCACTCACATTTTATGCAGTAAGAAATAAAGGCAAAGTAAAATTATTAATGGCGAATGTGGTTGCTATTATTGGAGCAGTAATCGGTGGAATCATTGTTTACATTATTTCTACACATCACTTGGCATTTGTAGAATCCGTGATGCTTAAGATACCAGCTGTTCATGAATATATGATTGAACATGTGAGAACATCTTTAGAAGAAAAAAGTGTGTTTGGATTGATAGAAGCACCACTATTTGGGGTACCTTATAAACTATATGCGATGTTAAGTTATCACGAAGGTATTTCTTTCTTAACGTTTATCATTGTAAGTTTCTTTGCGAGGTTATTGAGGTTTATGTTAACGAGTTATATTGCATATTTTTTAAGTCATGTCGTGTTCAAACATTTAAAAGCATCTTTGAAAATATACATATGGTTCATCGTTTGGGTGATCGTATATTTGATTTACTTTTCAATTCATACTATTTAATATACAGAAAATCAAATCATGTTTACTAGGTTCTTAATTGCGCATTGAATGTGAAGTTCGGTATGATATATTTAAACACACAGGGGGATAAAATTCATGAATTCAAAACAATATGGTGAAATTTTTATAAAACCATTTGAAGAAAGTATGAGAGAAGCGCTATATGATTTTCAGTTAAATGAACGTCAGCAAATTTATTCATCACTACCTAAAGAAGTGTTAGACGGAGCAATAAATGATCCAGACAGAAGGCCGAATGTTGTTGTTAATATAGATGATGAAATTGTAGGATTCTTTGTATTACATAAATATTATCAACATGAAGGTTATGATACGCCTGATAATGTCGTATATATACGATCATTGTCAATTAACGAGAAATATCAAGGTAATGGTTATGGCACATCAATTATGATGAATTTACCTGAATATGTACAATTTGTGTTTCCTGATTTTGATCATTTATTTTTAGTTGTAGATGCTGAAAATGAGGCTGCATGGAATTTGTATGAAAGAGCTGGGTTTATGCATACAGCAACAAAAGAAGAAGGACCTTTAGGTAAAGAACGCTTATATTATTTAGATTTAGATTCTAAGTATGTTTCATCATTAAAATTAGAATTAGTAGAAGATGAACTCAATAATGAGTTCGAAAATATACATTTAATGAAAGATAATCACAAAGTAGGCATCCTTGTGTTAGAACATAAAGGGGATAACTTTGACATTAGAAGCATCGAAGTAGATGAGAATGATCGAAAAGAAGGTATAGCCGAAAGTGCTTTAAGACAATTAAGTACATTTATTAGAAAACATTTTAATAATAAAAAAGAACTTCATATTTCATTGTTCGGTTCCAATAATAAATTGAAGCCGTTATGTGATAAAGCAGGTTTTGTTGAAATTCAAAAATCCGAAGACTATATTAAACTTTTGAAATATATTCAGTATTAACAAACATTTGCTAAAAATCAGCTTGTCAATTATAATCGTAAACTGTTATGATTATAAATATTAATGCGCGACAATAGTACGATTGTTGAAAGGAAGAGTAAAGCATGAAACTTAAAGATTTCAGTAAACAAATGGTAGATGAGCATTCATTTATCGAAATGGCTTATATTTTATTAACTGAGAACGGCAAAGAAACAAATTTATATGATATGATTGACGAATTTAAAAGATTAGGTAACTATAAAGATTCAGAGATTGAAAATCGCATATTACAATTTTATACAGACTTAAATACGGACGGACGTTTCTTAAGTGTTGGAGAAAACATTTGGGGACTTCGTGACTGGTATTCAGTTGATGACATCGAAGAAAAAATTGCGCCAACAATTCAAAAATTCAACGTACTTGACGAAGAAGATGAAGCTGATTCTGAAATTTCTTTACTGGGTGAAGAAGATAAAACTAAAGAATTAGACATTACGATTGACCAAGACGATTCAGAAGGACTTAATGACCCAGAAGATCCAGAAGACGAAACAGTTGAAGATGAGCTTGATGAAGCGGGTATCGTCGTTGATGAAGAAGACGATGAGGACGAAGAAGAAGAGGAAGAAGAATTTTAATTGACTTTTCTTTGAAAGATGGTAATATTTTATTTGGGCTCCTTTAAATAGGACAAACGTATAAATACAACGCTCCCTCCTTACATTATTAGTAATGTGAGTGGGAGCGTTTTTTATTTTTAAAAAATCAAATGGAGGTACAAATATGACAAAGTTCATTTTCGTAACAGGTGGCGTCGTTTCGTCTCTTGGTAAAGGTATCACTGCAGCATCACTAGGGAGACTGCTTAAAAATAGAGGTCTAAATGTAACAATTCAAAAATTTGATCCATACCTAAATGTTGACCCAGGTACAATGAGTCCATATCAACATGGGGAAGTATTCGTAACAGAAGATGGTGCCGAAACAGATTTAGATTTAGGGCATTATGAGCGTTTCATTGATATTAATTTAAATAAATATTCAAATGTAACAGCTGGGAAAGTATATTCTCATGTTTTGAAAAAAGAAAGACGTGGAGACTTCTTAGGCGGTACAGTTCAAGTTATCCCTCACATCACGAATGAAATTAAATCAAGATTGTTAATGGCTGGAGAAAGTACAAATGCCGATGTTGTAATTACTGAAATTGGTGGAACAACAGGGGATATTGAATCTTTACCATTTATAGAAGCAATCAGACAAATTAAGAGTGACTTAGGCCGAGAAAATGTAATGTACATCCATTGTACTTTGTTACCATATATTAAAGCTGCTGGTGAAATGAAAACTAAACCAACACAACATAGTGTTAAAGAATTAAGAGGATTAGGTATTCAACCTGATTTAATCGTTGTTCGTACTGAATATGAAATGACAGAAGATTTAAGAGATAAAATCGCTTTATTCTGTGATATAAATAAACGTGCCGTGATTGAATGTCGTGATGCAGATACTTTATATCAAATTCCATTAGCATTAAAAGAACAACACATGGACGATTTAGTAATTGAAAGATTAGCACTTGAAGCAGCGCCAGAAGCTGAATTAACAGAGTGGAATCAATTATTAGATACAGTACGTAATTTAGATGATAAAGTTAAAATCGGTTTAGTAGGTAAATATGTAAGCTTACAAGATGCTTATTTATCAGTTGCAGAAGCACTTAAACATGCTGGTTATGACTTTAAATCTGATGTAGAAATTAAATGGATTAATTCCGAAAACTTAACACAATCTAATTATCAAAAAGAACTTGCTGATGTAGATGGTATTTTAGTACCAGGTGGTTTTGGTGATAGAGGTGTTGAAGGTAAAATTTTAGCAATTAAATATGCACGTGAAAACGATGTACCTTATTTAGGTATTTGTTTAGGTATGCAGTTAGCAACAGTTGAATTTGCTAGAAATGTAGTTGGATTAAAAGATGCACATTCTGCTGAATTAGATCCAAATACACCATATCCAATTATCGATTTATTACCAGAACAAAAAGACATCGAAGACTTAGGTGGTACATTAAGATTAGGTGTTTATCCATGTAAGATAGAAGAAGGTACAGTTGCTCATAAAATGTATGGTGAATTAGAAGTTGATGAAAGACACCGTCATCGTTATGAATTTAACAATGAATACCGTGAAAGACTAGAAGAAGAAGGAATGAAATTCTCAGGAACAAGCCCAGACGGTCGATTAGTAGAAATCGTTGAATTAGAAAATCACCCATGGTTTGTAGCATGTCAATTCCATCCAGAATTCCTTTCTAGACCAACACGTCCTCAAAAATTATTTAGAGGATTTGTAGAAGCAAGTATTAAAAATAAATAATAGTAGTTTAAACCCCGACAAACTGTTTGTGCAATTTGTCGGGGTTATTTTAATAAGTAACACCATCTTTTATAATTCATCATTTAAATCTTGTGTTATCTCATACATTTCTGCAAACATGATATAATAAATGTAATTTAATGCCATTAAATGAGGGGTAATAATTTTACTATAATCTGTAGTTGGTACGATTGGTCTAGGTGTTGATAAATCAACGAAATGCATAAGTGATTCGTGTGTTTTATTTTCTTTATCTTTATTTGAGATGACTACGAAATCTACATCTGATGCATTTAAAGCATCTATCCATTGATTAAGTTCTTGTGTGAAATGACTTGCTACAAGTAATACACGATCTGTTGTATCTATTTGTTGTATTTCATCTGTTGTTTCAAGGGGGTGGGCATGTGGTAAGCTTTCTTGTCCAAATAACATAAATTCAGATAAATGATTCATTTCATCAAATGTCTTAATAAATATATGACCTTCGCCATTTGCTGCTTGCATAAGTAATTGAGATGCTATTTCGATTTCTTCTATTTGAGCATCTATTTTACTAAAAATGCCATTAAGTTGTGTATTAAAAATTTTAAGCAATGTGAGTTCTCCTTATATATGTAATTAAATTTATTTTATAGAAAAAGTGAGGTATCTTCAATGGATGTATTAATTATAGATGATGAGAAAAATATACGACAGCTATTAAACGAAATTTTAGAACTGAACGATTATAAAGTACATACTGCCGAAAATGGATATAGAGGTATTGAATTATTTAAAGAAAATGACTATAAACTTATTTTTATAGATAAAAGAATGCCAGGTTTATCTGGTGAAGCAGTATTTGAAAAAATTCGTGAATTGGATGAGCAAATACCAGTTTATATTATCTCTGCTTTTCAATCTTCTTCAAATATTGAGATACTAAATAAGGGGAATGTGACAGGTATGCTAATGAAGCCGTTTACAATTGACGAAGTTATGAAAATTGTAAGAAAACATTTAGGATAGGGCTTTCAATAGGTGCATATACAAAGTAAATTTGTTATAATAATAATGTAAATAATACGTGCAAAGCACAATAGGAGGAAACTCAATGCCTTTAGTTTCAATGAAAGAAATGTTAATTAAAGCAAAAGAAAACGGTTATGCAGTTGGTCAATACAACATCAATAACTTAGAATTCACACAAGCAATTCTTCAAGCTTCTCAAGAAGAAAATGCACCAGTTATTCTTGGTGTATCTGAAGGAGCTGGACGTTACATCGGTGGTTTCAAGACTGTCGTTAAAATTGTTGAAGGTTTAATGGAAGATTATAACATCACAATTCCTGTAGCGATTCACCTTGACCACGGTTCAAGTTTCGAAAAATGTAAAGAAGCAATTGATGCTGGATTTACTTCTGTAATGATCGACGCTTCACATCATTCATTTGAAGAAAATATCGAAATCACTTCTAAAGTAGTTGAATACGCACATGCTAATGGAGTTTCTGTTGAAGCTGAATTAGGTACTGTTGGCGGACAAGAAGATGACGTAGTAGCTGAAGGCGTTATCTATGCTGATCCTAAAGAATGTCAAGAACTTGTTGAAAGAACAGGAATTGATACTTTAGCACCTGCATTAGGTTCAGTTCACGGACCTTACAAAGGTGAACCAAACTTAGGATTTAAAGAAATGGAAGAAATCGGTGCTTCTACTGGTTTACCATTAGTATTACACGGTGGTACTGGTATCCCAACACACGATATCAAAAAAGCTATCACTTACGGTACTGCTAAAATCAACGTTAACACTGAAAACCAAATTTCATCTGTAAAAGCGGTTCGTGAAGTGTTAAACAATGATAGCGAAGTTTACGATCCACGTAAATATTTAGGACCTGCTCGTGAAGCAATCAAAGCTACAGTTCAAGGTAAAATCCAAGAATTTGGTACTTCTAACCAAGCTTAATAAAATAATGATATAGAATTATTTTGAAAGACTATCACAAAGTTACAGACTTTGTTGATAGTCTTTTTTTGTGCTGTAATAACCTTGAAAAATATATTGAATTGGTGGCCTTTACTTTTTGAGTTTTTGCGTTTATGTTATTGAATAGTATATAATAAGGGTAATTATATATATTCATGGTGAGAGAGTATGCATCTCTATGTCGATGAAGTAAAGGAGCAATCATATGTCTCAAGAAGTTATAAAGATTAAAGGTGGAAATAAATTAAATGGAAAGGTGCAAATTAGTGGTGCTAAAAATAGTGCTGTTGCATTAATTCCAGCTAGTTTAATGGCTAATGATGTTGTTACATTAGATGGCCTTCCAGACATTTCAGACGTAAAAACTTTAATGAGCCTTTTAGGTGATTTAAATATAAAAACAGAATTAAATGGTGACAAACTTAAAGTGGATTCAAGTGACGCAGTGAACTTACCATTACCTAACCAGAAAGTACAATCATTAAGAGCTTCATATTATATGATGGGTGCAATGTTAGGGAGATTTAAAAAATGTGTTATCGGTCTTCCGGGAGGATGTCCATTAGGTCCTCGTCCAATTGATCAACATATTAAAGGTTTCGAAGCGCTTGGTGCTAAAGTGACTAATGAACAAGGTGCAATGTATTTAATTGCTGAAGAACTTGTCGGTGCAAAAATTTTCATGGATGTAGTAAGCGTTGGTGCTACAATTAATATCATGTTAGCCGCATCATTAGCAAAAGGTAAAACAGTTATTGAAAATGCAGCGAAAGAACCTGAAATTGTCGATGTTGCAACTTTATTAAATAATATGGGTGCAAAAATTAGAGGCGCAGGTACGGATACATTAAAAATTGAAGGTGTAGAAAATTTACACGGTACTACACACACAATTATTCCTGATAGAATTGAAGCAGGTACATATATGTGTGCAGCTGCAGCTATGGGCGAAGAAGTTCATATTGAAAATATAATCCCATTACATTTAGAACCTTTAATAGCTAAGTTGAAAGAAATGGGCACTGAAATAGAATTAGGTGAAGACGAAGTAATTATTAAAGGTAAGGATGAATATCATCCTGTCGATATTCAAACTTCTGTATATCCAGGGTTTGCGACAGATTTACAACAACCATTTACGCCGTTATTATTAAAAGCAAATGGAAAAAGTAAAATTACTGAAACGATTTATCCAGCAAGATTTAAACACGTTGATGAATTAATGAGAATGGGCGCAAAAGTAAACTTAGAAAATGGTACTGCTGTTTACTATCCATCTAAATTGAATGGAGCAAGTGTCGCTGCAAGTGACTTGAGAGCGGGTGCTTCATTAATTATTGCCGGTTTAATTTCTGAAGGTGTGACAACTGTATATAACGTGAAGCATATATATAGAGGTTACAGTGGAATAGTCGAGAAATTAAAAGCATTAGGTGCAGATATTTGGACAGAAACAACAGAATCTTGAGTATAAAATATATACTTTGTATATAAAGTGTAGTATTATTGAATTATAGAAGTTAAGAGGTGAGTAACATGGAAATTTGTCCTTATTTAGAAGAAACATTCAAAGTAATAGGACGTAGTTGGAATGGTTTAATACTTAATTATTTATCACGTTGTGATGAACGCGCTGCTCATTTTTCTGATATGAAAAGAGATTTAAAACGTATTACACCAAGAGCACTTTCATTAAAGCTGACTGAGTTAAGTGATTGGGGCTTAGTAGAGAAGAAGGTAGTTACAACAACACCTCTATCTGTAGAGTACCATCTAACAAATAAAGGCTATGAGCTGGCACAAGCATTAGTACCATTAGAAGAATGGGCACAACGAAACGTTGAACTAGAGCAAAGTCATTCATAAGTCATACTGAGAGGTTGGGACATAATAAAATGTCTCAGCCTCCTTTTATTATCTTTGCCGGGGGCGGGACTACGGAATCTTTTTTTATAAATTAGATTTCTGTGCTGCTCCTTTTTTATTTTTACAAACAGATTATTTTAAATTTAGGTTTGTTTCGTTTTATAATACACGATGTAAGTAATTAAAAGGAGTAGATAAAAATGAGACAAGACATTAAACAATATATAAATGGTGCTTGGGTAGATAGCCATAGTGGCGAAACATTAGAAGTATTAAACCCAGCAACTGAAGAAGTAATGGGAACAATTGCAGCAGGTAACAAGCAAGATGTTGACGATGCAGTTGCAGCAGCTAAAAGTGTGTATGTTGAATTTAGAAATACTTCTGTTGAAGAACGTAAAGCATTATTAGAAAGAATTGCTGATGAATATGAAAATAGAAAAGAAGATCTAGTTAACGTAATGACAGATGAATTGGGTTCACCAATTGAAAAATCTGACTACGTTCATTTCCAAATGGGATTAGATCATTTTAGAGAAGCAAGTAAAGCTATTGATTCAATTCAATTTGAAGAGCGACGCGGTGATGCTTTAGTTGTTAAAGAAGCAATTGGTGTATCTGGTTTAGTAACACCATGGAACTTCCCAACTAACCAAACATCATTAAAATTAGCAGGTGCGATTGCAGCAGGTTCACCAGTAGTATTAAAACCTTCTGAAGAAACACCATTTGCAGCTATTATCTTAGCTGAAATCTTTGAAAAAGCAGGCGTACCAAAAGGTGTATTTAACTTAGTAAATGGTGATGGTCAAAGTGTTGGTGACCCATTAAGTTCTCATCCTGATGTACGTATGATGTCATTTACAGGTTCAGGCCCAACAGGTAGAAAAATTATGGAGAATTCAGCTAAAGACTTTAAAAAAGTGTCATTAGAATTAGGTGGAAAATCTCCAGTAGTAATATTAGATGATGTTAATGTAGAAGATGCAGCTAAAAGTGCAGTAAACAAATTCGTACAAAATTCTGGTCAAGTATGTACAGCAGGTACGCGTACACTTGTTCCTGAAAGCATTAAAGATGAATTTGTAGCAGCAGCTAAAAAAGCAATCGAAAATGTTAAAGTTGGTAACCCAAGAGAAGCTGGTCAAGATGCAGGTCCAGTTGTAAATAAAAAACAATTCGATACAGTACAAAGATATATTCAAAAAGGTATTGATGAAGGCGCAACTTTATTACACGGTGGTGTAGGTAAACCAGAAGGAATCGAAAATGGTTTCTTCGTTAAACCAACATTATTCACTGATGTAACAAATGATATGACAATAGCTCAAGAAGAAATATTCGGTCCAGTAGGTACAATCATCACTTATAAAGATTTAGATGAAGCAATTGAAATTGCTAATGATACAATCTACGGATTAGCAGCTTATGTTTACGGTAAAGATCAAGAGAAAATTCAACAAGTTTCAAGACAACTTGAAGCTGGTACAGTTGAAATTAATGATTCAGGTAGACAACCAGATCTTCCATTCGGTGGTTATAAACAATCAGGTATTGGTAGAGAATGGGGCGACTACGGAATTGAAGAATTCCTAGAAGTTAAATCAATTCCTGGATACTATAAATAAAGATAGATAAAAAACAAACCAAACTTTTCTGTTTGGTTTGTTGCAGAGTGTCGACAAAGTTTTATACTTTGTCGGCATTTTTTTATGCACATGCTTTTCACGCAGGAGTCAGCGCAAAAAAATGCTTGAGATTGTGGCTAACGAGATAGTTCTAGGAAACAATCCCGTTAGCGGTCGAAATGAGCACACAAAAGCCTGAATGAACTATAAAAAGTGAGAAAATAACGCTCTAACGAGATAGTTTTAGAAAACAATCTTATTAGAAAGTCTAACGAGATAGTTCTGGGAAACAATCCCGTTAGCGGTCGAAATGAGCACACAAAAGCCTGAATGAACTATAAAAAGTGAGAAAATAGCGCTCTAACGAGATAGTTTTAGAAAACAATCTTATTAGAAAATCTAACGAGATAGTTTTAGGAAACAATCCCGTTAGCGGTCGAAATGAGCACACAAAAGCCTGAATGAACTATAAAAAGTGAGAAAATAACGCTCTAACGAGATAGTTTTAGAAAACAATCTTATTAGAAAATCTAACAAGATAGTTCTAGGAAACAATCCCGTTAGAGAGAAAAACGATTCTGAAGTGTTAAATTTGAGCAGCATTTGCACATTAATTATTGTTAACATTTCGTAATATTTTTCGTGATAACAAATTTTGTCATACCTAAGAAAAAATGCTATAGTTTAAAGGCAGATTATAAATCTGGAAGTGGGTATGAAATAGATTTTAAGAAATGGGTGTCATAGATATGGCTGAAAGAATAAGAACAAGTCCTCAGTATGAATCGTTCGACGAATTATACAAGAATTATACAACTAAAGAATTAACAACAAAGGCGAAAGAACTTAGAATTACAAATTATAGTAAACTAAATAAAAAAGAGCTTGTCTTAGCAATAATGGAAGCGCAAATGGAGAAGGACGGTAACTACTATATGGAGGGTATCTTAGATGATATTCAGCCAGATGGTTATGGTTTTCTTCGTACGGTGAATTATTCCAAAGGTGAAAAAGATATTTATATATCTGCAAGCCAAATTAGAAGATTCGAAATTAAAAAAGGCGATAAAGTAACAGGTAAAGTTAGAAAGCCTAAAGAGAATGAAAAATATTATGGATTATTACAAGTAGACTTCGTAAATGATCAAAATGCAGAAGAAGTTAAAAAACGACCGCACTTTCAAGCGTTAACTCCGTTATATCCTCAAGAACGTATCCGATTAGAAACAACTGAAAAGAATTATTCAACAAGAATTATGGATTTGATTACACCTATAGGATTAGGGCAACGTGGTATGATTGTAGCACCCCCAAAAGCTGGTAAAACATCATTACTTAAAGAAATTGCTAATGCAATTGCGAAAAATCAACCTAAAACTAAATTATTTATATTATTAATTGGTGAAAGACCAGAAGAGGTAACTGACATTGAACGTTCAGTTGAACAAGCTGAAGTTGTCAATTCTACATTTGATGAACCACCTGAACATCATGTGAAAGTGGCAGAGTTATTGTTAGAACGCGCGAAGCGTTTAGTAGAAATTGGTGAAGACGTTATTATATTAATGGATTCATTAACGAGACTTGCAAGAGCGTATAATTTAGTTGTACCTCCAAGTGGTAGAACACTTTCTGGTGGGTTAGATCCAGCTTCATTGCACAGACCAAAACATTTCTTTGGTGCAGCAAGAAACATAGAAGCGGGTGGCAGTTTAACAATATTAGCAACAGCATTGGTGGAAACGGGTTCTCGTATGGATGATATGATATACGAAGAATTCAAAGGTACAGGTAATATGGAATTACATTTAGATAGAAAATTATCAGAAAAACGTATATTCCCTGCAATTGATATAAGAAGAAGTTCAACGCGTAAAGAAGAGTTGTTATTAGAACCTGTCGAATTAGAAATGATTTGGCAATTAAGAAATCTATTTACTGATCAAAATGACTTCTCTGAAAGATTTATTAGGAAACTGAAAAGAACAAAGTCAAATGACGATTTCTTTGATGTTTTAAGAAAAGCTATGCTTGAAAGTGCCAAAACAGGCAAACCGATTATATAATTTAAGGTTGCATTTTGAAGTTTCAGCATATATAATATGTAAGTATTGAGTGAATTAGTCACAAATCAACTCTGTTCCAGATGGTTCAGGGCAAAGGAGCTGAAAACAATGAAACAAGGAATTCATCCAGAGTACAAAAAAGTCATCTTTTTAGATACAACTACAGACTTTAAATTCTTAAGTGGTTCAACACGTACTTCTAACGAAACTATGGAGTGGGAAGATGGTAACGAATACCCAGTTATCCGTTTAGATATATCTTCAGATTCTCATCCATTCTATACAGGTCGTCAAAAATTCGCATCTGCGGATGGTCGTGTGGAACGCTTCAACAAAAAATTTGGTCTCAAATCAAACAACTAATTATGAAGCGAATCAAGCATCCTTTTTTGAAGGGTGCTTTTTTTTGTAATTATTAATAAATATGTAAAAATAATATGATATAATGAAGCGATTATGTATAAAAAGGTGGAAGAGCATTATGTACGAAAATTACCATTCCGGTTGGATAGAGTGTATTTGCGGAAGTATGTTTAGTGGTAAATCAGAAGAGCTTATCAGAAGACTTAGAAGAGGATTATATGCTAAACAGAATGTAAAAGTATTTAAACCATCTATTGATAATCGTTATAGCGAAGAAGCGGTCGTATCTCATAATGGCAATCAACTAGATGCAATTAGTATAGAACATTCAAGTGAAATATTGGATCAAAATCTTCAAGGTATTGATATTATTGGTATTGATGAAGTGCAATTTTTTGATAATGAAATTGTTGAAGTAGCACAGAAATTAGCTGAAGAAGGTTATAGAGTCGTAGTGGCAGGTTTAGATATGGACTTTAAAGGTGTACCATTTGAGCCAATGCCAGAGATGATGGCAGTTGCTGAAATTGTAACGAAATTACAAGCTGTTTGTGCAGTATGTGGATCGCCATCAAGTAGAACACAACGTTTGATTAATGGGGAACCAGCACATATTGATGATCCAATTATACTAGTAGGTGCAAATGAAAGTTACGAACCAAGATGTAGAGATCACCACATAATAAGAACAGAAACAAGGAGTGATATGAATGTTTGATCAATTAGAAATTGTTGAAAATAGATATGAACAATTAAATGAATTGTTAAGTGACCCGGATGTTGTTTCAGATACGAACAAGCTAAGACAATATTCAAAAGAACAATCTGATTTACAAAAGACTGTAGACGTTTACCGTACTTATAAATCAGTAAAAGGTGACATTGAAGATGCTAAATTAATGTTAGATGAAACATCTGATAGAGAAGAACAAGATATGTTGAAAGAAGAAATCAACAGTTTAACAAAACGTGTTCCAGAATTAGAATCTGAATTGAAATTATTATTAATACCGAAAGATCCTAACGACGAGAAAAACGTTATTATGGAAATTCGTGGTGCAGCTGGTGGAGATGAAGCGGCTATATTCGCGGGTGACTTATTTAGAATGTATTCAAGATTTGCTGAGGCACATGGTTATAAAATTGATGTTGTCGAAGAAAATATTAGCGACCACGGTGGATATAAAGAAGTCAGTTTCTCAATTCAAGGTAATGGCGCATATAGTAAATTAAAATATGAAAATGGTGCGCACCGCGTACAACGTGTTCCTGAAACAGAATCAGGTGGTAGAATACACACGTCTACAGCGACTGTAGCAGTATTACCAGAAGCAGAAGATGTTGAAATTGATATTAGATCTGAAGACTTAAGAATTGAAACATATCGTTCAAGTGGTTCTGGTGGTCAGCACGTCAATACAACAGATTCAGCTGTACGTATTACGCATATACCAACAGGCATTGTTGCAACTTCTTCTGAAAAATCACAAATTAAAAACAGAGAAAAAGCATTTAACGTCTTAAAAGCCAGAGTGTATGACATGATGGTAAGAGAAGAAAATGCTAAATATGCAGAAAAGAGGAAATCTGCAGTTGGAACAGGGGACCGTTCAGAACGTATTAGAACTTATAACTATCCTCAAAATAGAGTCACTGACCACCGTATTGGTTTAACTTTACAAAAATTAGATCAAATTATGGAAGGTAAAGTAGATGAAATTATTGATGCATTAACGATGCATGAACAAACAGAAAAACTGGAAGAACTTAATAATGGCCAATTATAATTTTCATCAATTACTGAAGGAAACTTATGATGAACTATCAGCACGAGGGTTAGAAACCTCTCGTGCTGATTGGTTATTAGCAGATATTTCAGGTATGACTAGAACGGAAGTTATTTTAAAGTATCGCGATACTGTTCCTGATGAAATTTTAACGCAATTTTTAAAGGATAGAGAACGTATGTACAAAGGTGAACCTGTACAATATATTGTTGGGTTTGCTGAGTTTTACGGCAGAAACTTTAATGTGACTCAACATGTGTTAATACCACGCCCTGAAACAGAAGAACTTGTATACCAAACGATGCAATCATTGAATAGCGACAGCAAGACTGTATGCGATATTGGAACTGGGACAGGCGCAATTGCAATTTCATTAAAAAAAGAAAGACCAGAACTTAATGTTATTGCAACGGATATTAGTATAGATGCACTTCAAATCGCACAGCAAAATGCTAAAAAACACGAAGCTGAGATTGAATTTTTACATGGGCGATCATTAGAACCATTGATTCACAATAATATTAAAGTTGATGTGCTTGTTTCTAATCCACCATATATAGCTGATGAAGAACGTACGGAAATGTCGTCAACTGTGTTGGACTATGAACCACATACGGCATTGTTTGCAAATGATGCAGGTCTAGCAATTTATAAAGAAATATTGCGTGATTTAGAAAAAGTTGTGAATACAAACGGGATCGTTATTTTTGAAATAGGACATCTTCAAGGTGAAATATTAAAAACTTATATTCGTGAGCATTATCAAGTAGAAGATTTGCAAGTGATCAAAGATATAAATCAAAACAATCGTATGATACAATTTATTTGGAAACATTAATAGGAAGTTATGCACAAATTACACGGAGTTATCCACAAAATGTGCATAACTTTTATTTGCATATAAAAAAAGCTTTGTAGAAGGGAAGTATAAAGTTGCAAACATTCACATGGGATGTGCGTAAGTATGTTAACAACTTACAAAGTTATCCACAAATCCAAGAAATCATTGATGGTTTTCATCAAGATGAACTCATTGCATTACCAACAGAAACAGTATATGGACTGGGTGCAAATGCAAGAAGTGATGAAGCTGTTAAAAATATATATGTAGCAAAAGGGAGACCGTCAGACAATCCTTTAATTGTACATATACATGACAAAGCGCAATTAAAGAATTTTACGCAAAATATATCAACAGAAACAGAAGTATTGATGGATGCATTTTGGCCAGGTCCGATTTCATTCATCGTGCCTTATCAAACGGGATATTTAACTGATCGCGTGACAGGTGGACTCAATTCTGTTGCTGTACGTATGCCAAGTCATTCAGTTGGTAGAGAAGTGCTGAAGTTAGTCGATTTACCAATCGCTGCACCAAGTGCAAATTTAAGCGGACGTCCTTCACCGACTAAATTCGAACATGTTAAACACGATTTGAATCAAAGAATTTTTGGCATTATCCAAGCTGAAGATATTGATGAAGGAATTGAAAGTACAGTAATTGACTGCACGACTTATCCGTTTAAAATAGCGAGACCCGGTTCTATAACCGCTGATATGATTAATGATGTGCTACCTGGTAGTATTGTTGATATGAAGTTAGATATGGAAAAACCGATTGCACCTGGTATGAAATATAAACATTATGCGCCTTCACAACCTGTGGTATTAATTGAAGGTGGCTTAACAAAGCCGATTCAAGTGACGCATTCTGAAATTCATAGAATAGCTGTCATCGGTCCTAAAAGTATCGAAGCGTTTATACCAGAAAAGATGAAATTCATTCCATTAGGCAAACATGAAAATGACATTAAAGGTGCCCATCATGATTTATATGACGCATTAAGAATTGCCGATCAATTTACTGATATCGATCAAATATATATTAATGGTTATGTAAGAAACGCAAGTACAATGGCGTTAATGAATAGAATAGATAAGGCAAGTGGGCATAATATAAAAGGAGAAGAAGAGTTGTGAAAATAATCTTTGTATGCACAGGCAATACGTGCAGAAGCCCTTTGGCAGAAGCAATTGCTAAAGATATTAAACCACATTATGATATACAATCTAGAGGCATATCAGCATATAATGGTTCACCTATTTCAGCGCAATCGTTGGAAATTATTTTTGAGAATAATTTACCTGTTCCAAGTACAGCAAAACAATTTGAAGCAAGAGACCTTGATGCCGATTTAATATTAACAATGACTGAATCACATAAGATGATGCTTCAAATGCAGTATAATCATGACAATATTTATACATTAAAACAGTATGTTAAAGGTGAACAAGGTGATGTGTCGGATCCGTTTGGACAGCCTCAATACGTGTATCAAGAAACTTACCAAGAACTTAGAACACTCATTGTTGAATTATTACAGAGTAGTTAAGAATTCAAATAATTTATAGAATTGCTATAACACACATTGAAAATAAGTTATAATATTAAAGTATAAACAAATTGGGAGGTGGGAAGATGAAAGTAGCTATTGCAGCAGATCATGGTGGCTTTGAATATAAAGAATCAATCAAGCGTTTACTTGATGAAATGAACATAGAATATAAAGACTTTGGTACACATGATGGAAAGTCAGTTGATTATCCAGATTATGCAAGACCAGTATCTGAAAGTGTTGTTGATGGTTCGTTTGATAAAGGAATTTTGATTTGTGGAACCGGAATTGGTATGTCTATCGCCTCAAACAAAGTAAAAGGGGTACGTTGTGCACTTGTACACGATGTATTTACGGCTGAGGTGACGAGACAACATAACGATTCCAATGTATTAGCAATGGGTCAACGTGTTATAGGCGAAGGTTTAGCACTTCTCATCGTCAGAACTTGGTTGACAAGTGAATTCGAAGGCGGAAGACATCAAAAACGTATAGATAAGATTGAAGGCGGTTGTTCATGAAATCTCAACTAATAGATTTAATGAATGAGTTGCAGTCAATCTCATTTTTCAATGCGAATGAACGATGCATCATTGGTTGTTCAACTTCAGAAATTCAAGGATCGAAGATAGGTTCGAATGGTTCTCTTGAAATTGCACGTACTTTATATGAAACACTTGAAACGATACATAACGAAACAGGTGTTCATTTTGCGTTTCAAGGTTGTGAGCATATTAATCGTGCGATAACGATAGAACGCGAATGCTTTAATCCTGATACAATGACTGAAGTTTCCGTTGTGCCTCAAGCGAGTGCAGGAGGTAGCTTGTCAACGTATGCATATCAGCACATGAAAGATCCAGTTGTTATAGAGCACATTCAATGTGATAAAGGCATTGATATTGGTCAGACGCTGATTGGTATGCATATGAAGCACGTCGCAGTACCGGTATCTGTTGAGACAAAGTGTATCGGAGAAGCTATTGTTACTATAGCTAAAAGTCGCCCCAAGTTAATTGGTGGTGCAAGAGCAAAGTATTAAATTCTTAAAAGTGAGGGATTGTACATGTCATTAATTAAAAAGCAAGACGAAGAACTTTTCAAAGCAATGGAGAAAGAGTTTGATAGACAGAATAATAATATTGAACTGATCGCATCAGAGAATTTTGTATCTGAAACAGTAATGGAAGCTCAAGGTTCTGTATTAACAAACAAATATGCAGAAGGTTACCCTGGTCGTCGTTATTATGGTGGCTGTGAATATGTTGATATCGTTGAAGATTTAGCAAGAGATAGAGCTAAAGAAATTTTTGGTGGAGATCACGTAAATGTACAACCTCATTCAGGATCACAAGCAAATATGGCTGTTTACTTTGTAGCCTTAGAACCTGGTGATACTGTACTTGGAATGAACTTAAGTCATGGTGGGCATTTAACACATGGTGCAAAAGTTAACTTCAGTGGAAAGCTATATAACTTCGTTGAATATGGTGTTTCTAAAGAAAATGAACAAATTGATTATGATGAAATCTTGAAAGTTGCTAAAGAAGCACAACCGAAATTAATTGTTGCGGGTGCATCAGCATATCCAAGACAAATTGATTTCAAACGTTTTAAAGAAATAGCAGATGAAGTTGGTGCTAAATTAATGGTAGATATGGCTCATATCGCCGGTTTAGTAGCAGCAGGCTTACATCAAAACCCAGTTGAATATGCTGACTTTGTAACAACAACTACACATAAAACATTAAGAGGACCTAGAGGGGGCATGATTTTCTGTAAAGAAGAGTATGCGAAAGAAATCGACAAAACGATTTTCCCTGGTATTCAAGGTGGTCCATTAATGCATGTAATTGCTGGTAAAGCAGTTTCATTTGGTGAAGCACTACAACCAGAATTTAAGGAATATCAAAAACAAGTAATTAAGAATGCTCAAAAATTATCATCTACTTTAGAAGAAGAAGGTTTACGTATCGTTTCAGGCGGAACGGACAATCACTTAATCTGTGTAGATGTTAAAGGTTCATTAGGAATTACTGGTAAATTGGCTGAAAATGCATTAGATGAAGTCGGTATTACTTGTAATAAGAACACAATACCATTCGATCAAGAAAAACCATTTGTAACAAGTGGTATTCGTCTTGGTACGCCAGCGGTTACTTCTCGCGGATTTAATGAAGAAGCGATTGAAGAAGTGGGTAGAATAATCGCGTTAGTGTTAAAAAATCCAGAAGATGAAGCAACATTAAAAGAAGCGCACGAACGCGTATTATCATTAACTTCTAAGTTCCCACTTTACAACAAATAATCATTTATGGAGGTTTGTCTTATGGGTAAAGTACACGTTTTTGACCATCCATTAATTCAACATAAGTTGAGTTATATACGTGATCAAAAAACTGGCACTAAGGAGTTCAGAGAGCTTGTGGATGAAGTCGGTATGCTTATGGCATACGAAGTTACAAGAGATTTCGATACTACAGATGTTGAAATAGAAACACCTGTAACTAAGATGAAAGCACAACGCTTATCTGGTAAAAAATTAGCACTTATTCCTATATTACGTGCAGGTTTAGGTATGACTGATGGCATAATGAAACTTGTACCAGCTGCTAGAGTTGGTCATGTCGGTTTATATCGCGACCCTGAAACGTTAGAAGCGGTGGAGTATTTTGTTAAATTACCTCAAGATATTGAAGAACGTGAAATTATTGTAGTAGATCCAATGCTTGCCACTGGTGCATCAGCAATCGAAGCGATTCAATCATTAAAGAAACGCGGAGCAAATAAAATACGTTTTATGGGCTTGATTGCTGCACCTGAAGGGGTTAAAGCATTACAAGAGGCACATGATGACGTAGATATATATATTGCAGCATTAGATGAAAAATTAGATGACCATGCATATATAACACCTGGTTTAGGTGATGCAGGAGATCGATTATTCGGCACTAAATAATAATTGGAGGATTTTATTACAATGAAGAAAATTATGACGATATTTGGTACGCGACCTGAAGCCATTAAAATGGCACCTTTAGTTTTAGAATTAAAAAATGATCCAGAACTACAACCTATCGTGGTTGTTACAGCACAACATAGAGAAATGCTTGATTCAGTTCTAGAAACATTTGATATTACACCAGACTATGACTTAAACATCATGAAACAAGGGCAAACACTTTCAGAAGTTACATCTAGAGTATTAGGTGGACTTGAAAGTGTCATTCAAGAAGCGAAACCAGATATGATATTGGTACATGGAGATACAACTACTACTTTTGCAGGCAGTTTAGCAGCTTTCTATAATGAAGTTGCGATAGGGCATGTTGAAGCAGGGTTGAGAACTTGGAATAAGTATTCTCCATTTCCGGAAGAAATGAATCGACAAATGACGGGGGTCCTTGCTGATTTACACTTCTCACCAACTGAACAGTCTAAACATAATTTACTTCAGGAAAATAAAAAAGACGACTCAATTGCTGTGACAGGTAATACAGCTATCGATGCGTTGTCTACTACGGTAACTGATGAGTATGAAAGTGAAATCATCAAACGCCATGAAGGCAAACGCATCGTGTTGTTAACTGCACATAGACGAGAAAACATTGGTAAACCGATGGAGAATATCTTTAAAGCAGTACGTCAAATTGTTGATACATTTGAAGATGTTGTCGTTGTTTATCCAATGCACAAAAATCCAAAAGTTAGAAGCATTGCAGATCAAATTTTAAGTGGTCATGATCGTATAGAGTTGATTGAACCTTTAGAAGTAATTGACTTCCATAACTTTGCTGCTAATTCACATCTGATCTTAACTGATTCAGGTGGTGTTCAAGAAGAAGCACCATCATTAGGTAAACCTGTATTAGTATTGAGAGATACGACAGAACGTCCTGAAGGTGTTGAAGCTGGAACGCTTAAATTAGTAGGTATCGAGGAAGATGTTATTTATAAAGAAACAGAAGCATTATTAAATGATCAAGCTTTATATGAAAAAATGAGTGTCGCACAAAATCCTTATGGCGACGGATTAGCATCAAAAAGAATTTGTGAAAATATTAAATATTATTTTGGTATTACAGAGGAAGAACCAGCACCTTTTAAAACAAAATAATAGATAAGTGGTATGTGTCAATTCTGTGACAAATAATTGACAAAAATTTATTTTCTATTTTTGTCATAGCATTGACACTGTTGTGCCACTATATTATCATGAAAATTGTGTGATGAAACGGTTTTCAAGGATTTAAACCTTATTTTAAGGTTTTTTTAACTTATTTTAAGGAGATTCAGCAGAATGTTTGATATTAAGGGCTTTTTTAAGTCATATTTACAGTATTTTATTTTCTTTATTATTATTTTAGTCGTGGTGTATTTTTACTTACAACATGAATTTGTATTAGGACTGATAATAGGTACGATTGCCTCAGCTGTTAACCTTTTTTCATGGGAGGTTTACCTTAATCGTGCGAAAAATGCTGAATCACTACATTTATCGACAGGAAACTGGGTAAGATATCTTGTAACAATCGTTGCATGCTGTTTTTGGCTGAAGTATCCATTAATCGTTGATATTATCGGGATTTTAATAGGATTAATGATTGCATACGTACTTATTATGCTAAGAACTATTCAAAGTCTTGATTAAATAATTAAAATTGTGAAAAGAGGTGAAAATATGGAACACGAGTCACCTTTGTGGTCCATCAATATTGGAGGATTCGATTTAGTCTTTAATCTTTCAAGTATGTTAATGTTGCTTATTTCAGCAATTATCGTATTTGCGATAGCTGTCTTTTGTACAAGAAACCTCAAAATCAGACCAACAGGTGCTCAGAACTTTATTGAGTGGGTATTTGATTTTGTTAAGGGCATTATACAAAGTAACATGGCTTGGAAGGATGGAGGAAGATTTCATTTCTTAGCAGTAACATTAATATTCTTTATTTTTGTATCAAACATGTTAGGATTACCTTTCTCAATCGTTGTTGGACATACATTATGGTGGAAATCACCTACAGCAGATCCAACCGTAACATTGACGTTAGCAACGTTAATGGTTCTATTAACGCATTATTACGGTGTTAAAATGCGTGGTACTGGCGCATACTTGAAATCATTCGTGCAACCTGTTGCATTTATGGTGCCATTCAAAATCGTTGAAGAATTTGCATCAACATTAACGCTTGGTCTGCGTTTATATGGGAATATATTTGCAGGGGAAGTTTTACTAGGTTTATTAAGTACTTTAGCAGCAGGAAGTGTACTTGGCGCTTTCGGTGCGTTTTTACCAGCGATCGTATGGCAAGGATTCTCAATATTTATTGGTTCAATTCAAGCCTACATATTCGTAATGTTATCAATGGTTTACATGTCCCATAAAGTGGCAGACGATCATTAATATAAAATTTAATAAAAAAAACAATTAATATTTTAATACTAGGAGGAAAATTATAATGAGTTTAGGTGTAATAGCAGCAGCAATCGCAATCGGTTTAGCAGCATTAGGAGCAGGTATTGGTAACGGTCTTATCGTTTCAAGAACAGTTGAAGGTGTTGCACGTCAACCAGAAGCACGTGGTCCATTAATGACAATTATGTTCATCGGTGTTGGTTTAGTCGAAGCACTTCCTATCATTGCAGTAGTAGTAGCATTCATGGTAATGAATAAATAATATAGCAAATTTTTAAAAACAGGCGAAGTCTATCTGAAAAAGATTTCGCCATTCATTTATGAGGTGTATCACATCTTGAATTGCAATGAAAGGAGTGTAATTGGCAGTGGATCAAAACGTATTAGTTTTAGGCGCTACAGGTGGCGGTGGTGTTGAATGGGGAACAGTAATTTTCACGTTCATCACATTTGTCGTTCTGTTAGCTTTATTAAAAAAATATGCTTGGGGACCATTAAAATCTATTATGGATGATCGTGCACACGCGATTAACAAAGATATAGATGATGCTCACGAAGCGAAAGTAAATGCTAAAAAATTAGAAGAAGAAAATAAAGATTTACTTAGAAAAACTCAAGAAGAAGTACAAACGATTCTTGACGATGCTAAACATCAAGCTAAAGTACAACAAGAACAAATCATTAGTGATGCAAATGTTAAAGCAAATGGATTAGTTCAGTCTGCACAAGCTGAAATACAACAAGAAAAACAAAAAGCAATTTCAGATATCAATGAAAGAGTTTCTGAGCTATCAGTATTAATTGCTTCTAAAGTTATTAATAAAGAAATTTCTGAGAAAGAACAAAAAGACCTTGTTGATAAATACATTAAAGAGGCAGGGGATAAATAATGGCGAACATAAGTCAAAAATATGCCCAAGCTTTATATGATGTAGCAGCAAAGCAAAATGTTACAGATGAAATTTCACAAGAGTTAACGGAATTATCAACAGTTGCTAAGGATCATTTGAAAGATTTAAAAGCAATTGATAGTAATCCAAAGTTAGCTCAAAATGAAAGACAAACATTTGTTGAAACAGTGTTCAAGGGGACATCTAAACCATTATTAAATACGTTATTCTTATTAGCAAACAACAGTAAACTTGCATTATTACCTGAGGTTAATGAAGCGTATAGGAATATATATAATAATGTACATCAACAAGATTTAATGAAAGTTGAATCTGTTTATCCATTATCTGATGAAGAGTTAGATGAAATAGGTAAAGCTTTTATTAAAAGAACCGGTTTGAAGAAATTAATATTAGACAATCAAATAAATGAATCATTAATTGGTGGCATTCGTGTGACTATAGGTACTAAAGTGTACGATGGTTCAGTTCAGAATGACTTAAATCAATTAACAAAATCATTTAAACAAATGAAATAATAATTAAGGAGTGACATAGATGGCCATTAAAGCTGAAGAAATCAGTGCTTTATTACGCTCTCAAATTGAAAACTATGAGTCAGAAATGTCAGTTACCGATGTTGGTACAGTAATCCAAGTCGGAGATGGTATTGCATTAGCTCATGGCTTAAACGACGTTATGGCAGGCGAACTATTAGAATTCCATACTGGCGTTTTAGGTTTAGCACAAAACTTAGAAGAAAATAATGTAGGTATCGTTATATTAGGACCTGCAGACGGAATTAAAGAAGGCGACGAAGTTAAACGTACGGGTCGTATCATGGAAGTACCTGTAGGAGAAGAGTTAATTGGACGTGTTGTTAATCCATTAGGTCAACCTATAGATGGACTTGGTCCAATAAACACTTCTAAAACACGCCCTGTAGAATCACCTGCGACAGGCGTAATGGATCGTAAATCAGTTGATGAACCATTACAAACAGGTATTAAAGCAATCGATGCTCTTGTACCAATCGGTCGTGGACAACGTGAGTTAATTATCGGAGATCGTCAAACAGGTAAAACAACAGTAGCAATCGATACAATTCTTAACCAAAAAGACGAAGACATGATTTGTATATATGTAGCTATCGGTCAAAAAGAATCTACAGTGCGTACAGCAGTAGAAACATTACGTAAACATGGCGCATTAGACTATACAATTGTTGTATCTGCATCAGCAGCACAACCAGCTCCTCTTTTATATATTGCACCATATGCAGGTGTAAGTATGGGTGAAGAGTTCATGTTTAATGGTAAACATGTATTGATCGTATATGATGATTTAACAAAACAAGCAGCAGCTTACCGTGAATTATCACTATTACTTCGTCGTCCGCCAGGTCGTGAAGCATACCCAGGTGATGTATTCTACTTACACAGTCGTTTATTAGAACGTGCTGCAAAATTAAATGACGATTTAGGTGGCGGTTCAATTACTGCACTACCATTTGTTGAAACTCAAGCAGGGGATATTTCTGCATATGTACCAACAAACGTTATTTCAATTACAGACGGACAAATATTCTTACAATCTGATTTATTCTTCTCAGGTGTAAGACCAGCAATCAACGCAGGTTTATCAGTATCTCGTGTTGGTGGTTCAGCTCAAATTAAAGCAATGAAAAAAGTTGCCGGTACATTACGTCTAGACTTAGCTTCATACCGTGAATTAGAGTCATTCGCTCAATTCGGTTCAGACTTAGACCCAGCAACTAAAGCAAAATTAGAGCGTGGTAAACGTACAGTTGAAGTATTAAAACAAGATCAAAACAAACCATTAACTGTAGATCGTCAAGTAGTTATCTTATATGCATTAACAAAAGGTCACTTAGATGATATTCCAGTTGAAGATATAACACGATTTGAAGATGAATTCTTTAATTGGATCGATGCAAACGCTAGTGATTTATTTAAAGAAATCCGTGAAACAAAACAATTACCATCTGATGATAAATTTGTTTCAGCAATCGATGCATTTAAAAAAGTATTTAATAAATCTCACGTAGAGTAATATTAAGCTTTAAAATAAAGGTGGTGAAATTGTGGCTTCACTAAGAGAAATTAAAGGAAGAATCACATCAACGCAAAAAACGAGTCAAATCACTAAAGCGATGAACATGGTATCAAATTCTAAATTGCGTAAAGCAGAAGAGAATACGAAAGCATTTAAACCGTATATGGATAAGATTCAAGATGCAGTAACTGCAATTGCGTCAAAGAGTACAGATGTATCACATCCAATGCTTAAGGAAAGAACTGTTAAACGTTCTGGTTATTTAGTTATTACTTGTGACAAAGGATTAGCTGGACCATACAGTGCTAATGTTTTGAAAAACGTAGTAAATGACATTAAAGAAAAACATAACAACAATCCTGACGAATATGCGATTATTGTTGTTGGACGTGTAGGTAGAGATTTCCTTAAAGCAAGAGGATATAACATAGTAGAAGCATATGTTGGCTTGCCAGATCAACCAACATTTAAAAATGTTCAATCATTAACTGAAAAAGCAGTAGACTTATTCAGCGATGAATTTTACGATGAATTAACTGTATATTACAGTCATTTCGTAAGCGTACTTGAACAAAAAGTTAAATCAAAAAAAATCTTGCCTTTATCTGATGAAGACACTGGTAAAGGATCAGGAATGATGGCTGGTTATGAATTTGAGCCTGATAAAGAAACAATATTAAAAGTTATCTTACCGCAATATACAATTAGTTTAATTTATGGTGCATTATTAGATGCTAAAGCGAGTGAACATGCATCAAGAATGACGGCTATGAAGAATGCTACAGATAACGCTTCTGAATTAATTGATGATTTATCATTACAATATAATAGAGCGCGACAAGCTGCAATTACTCAGCAAATTACTGAGATTGTTGGCGGAGCGGCTGCACTCGAATAACGATTAGGAGGAATTTACATGGGATTAGGCCGAGTAACGCAAATTACAGGGCCAGTTATTGACGTGCGCTTTCCACATGGTGAATTACCAGAACTTAATAATGCTTTAACAGTTAAAGTTAACCGTCCAGACGGTACAAGCTTTGATTTAGCATTAGAAGTTGCAATACACCTTGGTGATGATGTTGTACGTTCAATCGCAATGGCGTCAACTGACGGTGTTCAACGTGGACAAGAAGTTACGGATACAGGCAGACCAATTTCTGTACCTGTTGGAGATGCTACATTAGGACGCGTTTTCAATGTATTAGGTGAAAAAATTGACTTAGGTGAAGAAATTGATGAAAGTGTCCGTCGTGACCCAATTCATCGTATCGCACCTAAATTTGAAGAATTATCTACTAAAGTAGAAATTCTTGAGACAGGTATTAAAGTAGTAGACCTATTAGCACCTTATATTAAAGGTGGTAAAATCGGACTATTCGGTGGTGCCGGTGTTGGTAAAACTGTACTTATCCAAGAATTAATTAATAACATTGCACAAGAGCATGGTGGTATATCAGTATTCGCAGGTGTAGGTGAACGTACACGTGAAGGTAATGATTTATACTATGAAATGAGTGACTCAGGTGTAATTAAGAAAACAGCAATGGTATTTGGTCAAATGAACGAGCCACCTGGTGCACGTGCTAGAGTTGCATTATCTGGTTTAACAATGGCTGAATATTTCCGTGATGAACAAGGTCAAGATGTATTACTATTCATTGACAACATTTTCAGATTTACGCAAGCAGGTTCTGAGGTATCAGCGTTATTAGGACGTATGCCTTCTGCCGTTGGTTACCAACCAACACTTGCAACAGAAATGGGACAATTACAAGAACGTATTACATCTACAAATAAAGGATCTGTTACATCAATTCAAGCAGTATTCGTACCAGCCGATGACTATACTGACCCAGCGCCAGCTACAGCATTTGCTCACTTAGATGCAACTACAAACTTAGAACGTAAATTAACTGAAATGGGTATTTACCCAGCTGTTGACCCATTAGCTTCTACATCTCGTGCTTTAACACCAGAAATTGTTGGAGATGAGCACTATGATGTAGCAAGAAGAGTTCAACAAACGTTACAAAAATATCGTGAATTACAAGATATAATTGCAATTCTTGGTATGGATGAATTATCAGACGAAGATAAAAAGACTGTTGAACGTGCACGTCGTATCCAGTTCTTCTTATCTCAAAACTTCCACGTAGCAGAACAATTTACTGGTCAAAAAGGTTCATACGTACCAGTAAGCCAAACTGTACAAGACTTTAAAGCAATACTAGATGGACAATATGACCATATCCCAGAAGATGCTTTCCGTTTAGTCGGTGGTATTGAAGCAGTTCTTGAAAATGCTAAAAACATGGGTGTAGAGGTCTAATAATAATTAGGAGGAATGGAAAATGAATACATTTACCTTAGATGTTGTCACTCCTAATGGATCTGTTTACTCAGCAAAAGAAGTAGAACTTGTTGTTTTACATACAGAAACTGGTGAAATGGGTGTAATGGCTGGTCATATTCCAACTGTTGCAGCTTTAAAAACTGGATATATTAAAGTAAACAAAACAAGTGGTACAGAGTATTTAGCTGTTTCCGAAGGGTTTGTTGAAGTTAGAACCAAGAAAGTTACAGTTCTAGTTCAAGCGGCAGAAACTGCTGAAGAAATAGACAAAGACCGTGCGATTAATTCTAAAGAACGAGCAGAAGAGCGATTGAATAACAATGGTGATGATGTTGACTTTAAGCGTGCTGAACGTGCGTTGCATCGTGCGATTAATCGAATTGAAGTGGCTAAATTTAGATAATATTTCAAAAGGCTGGGACATGGTTATGTCTCAGCTTTTTGGTTGTGTAGAAGGAGTAGTTAAGATGGAATATTACGGACAATTAGGCGTTATAGGGCTCTTTTTGCATGTAGTTTGTGTATATTTAGCATTTTGGGCACTACAAGGCATTCGTTTAGAAAATATTTTTAAGAAAAATCATGTTGCACAAGCTCAGGCATTTATAATTATACTTGCAATAATTTTAGGAACAGGTGTGAGTCGTTTTATTTTGGATATTCTTCAATATTCGCTACAATTAAAATTGCTTTTCTAATAATTAGTAAAAATTACAAAAATATATGAAAAAACAACAAAAAGTAGTATAATGTTTTGGTGATGTTTATAAATGGGTAAATATGTGTATTAAACAAATATATACTTTTGTAAAATAAATAATAGTGAAGTTTTTTGGAGGATAATTATATGGATAAAATCGTCGTAAAAGGCGGAGCAACGCTTAATGGCACAGTCGTCGTTGAAGGGGCAAAGAACGCGGTACTACCAATATTAACAGCTACACTCTTACCGAATAATGGACAAAGTACGTTAACTAACGTACCAAAATTGAGTGACGTAGATACTATAAATACAGTTTTAACACATTTAAATGCTGAAATTGAATACGATGCAGATCAAAATACTGTTAAAGTGGATGCATCAAAAACATTGAAAATAGAAGCACCTTATGAATATGTGAGTAAAATGAGAGCCAGCATATTAGTAATGGGTCCTCTATTAGCAAGAGAAGGTCATGCTCGCGTAGCATTACCTGGCGGATGTGCAATAGGTTCACGTCCAATTGAGCAACATTTAAAAGGTTTTGAAGCTCTTGGTGCTGAAATAGAATTGCATAATGGATATATTGAAGCAACAACACCAAATGGTCTAAAAGGAAGCAAGATTTATTTAGACTTCCCAAGTGTTGGTGCTACACAAAATATCATGATGGCAGCAGTATTAGCAGAAGGCAAAACTGAAATTCAAAATGTAGCTAGAGAACCTGAAATTGTAGATTTAGCTAATTATTTAAATGAAATGGGCGCACAAGTACACGGTGCTGGTACAGATACAGTAAGAATTACTGGTGTTAAAGAATTACACGGTGCAGAACATTCAATTATACCTGATAGAATTGAAGCAGGTACATTTATGATTGCTAGTGCGATCACTAGAGGGAATGTTAATGTGATTGGTGCAATTAGAGAACACATGAGTAGTTTAGTGTCTAAGTTAGAAGAAGCTGGCGTACAAATTACTGACATTGAAGATGGTTTAAACATTCAAGTTCCAGGTGAACTTAAACCGATAGATGTTAAAACAATGCCACATCCAGGCTTCCCTACAGACATGCAATCTCAAATCATGGCATTATTACTAACTGCTAATGGTACTAGTAAAGTAACAGAAACAGTATTTGAAAATAGATTTATGCACGTAGAAGAGTTTAAACGCATGAATGCAGATATCTTTATTAATGGTAGAAGTGCAATGATTACTGGAAACAGTTCATTACAAGGTGCAGATGTTAAAGCAACAGATTTAAGAGCGGGTGCATCATTAATACTTGCTGGACTTGTTTCTGATGGTTATACAAATGTTACTGAATTAAAACATTTAGATAGAGGTTATGTTGATTTTCATGGTAAACTAAAAGCATTAGGTGCGGATATAGAACGCATAAATGATAATGGTAAGTTAAACGATAAAGCGAGGGTTTAGTATGAGTGAATCACAATCAACAAGGTCAGACAATAAAGAGCGTAAGTCATTATATGCGAAAGTAAAAGAAAAAATTCAAAAAAATAGAGTAGAAACGGTTCAAGGTGTCGAAATTGAACATCGTGTTATTCCTTTATGGATTAAATTTCTCATTCTAATCGTTTTAATGATTATATTATTTATTGTTGGGACTATGATTGGTTATGGTATTCTTCAAAATCCATTTGGTGTATTTAATCCTGAAACATGGCAACACATCTTTGAATTAACTGGAGGCAATTCATAATGGAAACAATATACGACTTTAACGAAATTAAAAAAATTATTCCACATCGTTACCCATTCTTACTACTTGATCGTATTGTAGAATTAGAAGACGGTAAACGTTGTGTAGGTATTAAGCAAGTAGCTGGGAATGAACCATTTTTCCAAGGGCATTTTCCTGATTATGCCGTTATGCCTGGTGTACTTATTGTAGAAGCTTTAGCACAAACTGGAGCTGTTGCAATGTTACGCTTAGAAGAAAATGAAGGTAAATTAGCAATGTTCGCTGGCATTGATAAATGTCGATTTAAAAAACAGGTAACACCTGGTGATACATTAAAATTAGAAGTAGAAATAACTAAAATTAAAGGTCCAATTGGCAAAGGAACTGCAAAAGCTACCGTTGATGGTGAAATAGCTTGTAGTTGTGAAATTAGTTTTGCAATTGTAGATCAATAAAATAAAAAGCTAGGACAATGTGTCCTAGCTTTTTTAAATATTACTTTTTTCGTCTTTAAGTTTAGGTTTAGATTGCATCAATCTATTAAACGATGTTTTTAATTCATCCCCGGATAATCCTTCATCAATTAATTGTTCTAATAATCGTTCAGCATACACTTGTCTTAAAGTATAAATATGACATTCAAAAACGACTGATATTTGAGTTCCAAGCTCTTGAATATATTTAATCGTCGCATCAAAAAGTGCTGGATCATTTGATGGTCTAGTGATAACGACACGTGTGTCTAGCAAAGTTTGCTGTTCATAATATGTTTTCATTTGATCAAGATGAATATCAGAAATCAATATTTCTAACAACCAACCAGTACCACTATTTTCTTTATTAATTATTATTCCATCTAATAATTCATATTCAGTAATTTGTTCATCATTAACAATTTGAAATCGGACTGCTTTAAATGTTTTCATAAACAACCTCCTCTTAGTTAAATCTACGAATCTTCAACTTTGATATCCATTATAAAGCACTTATGAGAAAAATAAAAATAAACATTGGAAATTGTAGGATTTAGTTACTGTTTATTTCCATTTTTCCATTTTGACGAAAAAGTGTGCATCACTTTATATTAAGGTTAAAGGAGGTGAGAATATGTTAAATAAATCTGTTCTAGTAGGCCGATTAACGAAAGACCCATCATTTTTTAAAAAGGGTGAAATGATGATCTCAACATTTTGTTTAGCTGTTGAACGTGGTTACAAAGGTAAAGATGGAAATATGGCGGTAGACTTTATCGTATGTAAAGCGTTTGGAAAGCTAGCGTATAACATTCATGAATATACGAGGAAAGGGCAATTAATTGCATTAACTGGTCAAATTCAGACAAGGGCATATATGAAAGAAGATAAAAAGCAATTTATAACTGAAATTATTTGTGAAACCATTAAATTTTTAAATATGCCTGCATCTTCTAAAGGTTCTTTTCCTCAAAGTAAAGAAGATATACATGAATTAATAAGTGAAAGTGTTGAGAGTTATTCAAATGATTTATCTTCACAAATCCACAAAGAGAAACAGCGAGCGATGCATCATGTGCGTGAAAGTAGTCAACAAAGTGTGAGTGATGAAATGTATGATAAATATAGTCATGCGATAAAAGTTATCAATTCAGAGTCACAAGGTGATAACGATGCACGTAAAGTAACAACATCTTCCCCGGATCCTCCGAAATAGCTATTGAGTATGTTGGTTGTTTCATAGATTGTACTTCCTATTTTTTTTTATAAATATTGAATCTTTTCAAAAACTTGCTGTCTTGCTGTAGGGCAGCAAGTATACATAATCATTTATAATTGGATAACAAATTACAGAAATATGACAAATTGTCTGATAATTGATTTTGCTCAATCTAAATATACGCCTGTAAATCAAGGTTTTCTAAAAAGTAATGTAGTAATATTACTTGGAAATCATTGTCATAAAACTGTAATGTTTGCCAGATTTTTTTTATATTGTTGTAACCTATGTCACGAAAAATAATGGTATAGTTTAAACAGTAAAAATCATATAAAAAGTGAATCTCACGGGAGGAAACATTTAATCATGAAAAAACTATTAGCAGTGTCAACGGCTGCTGTTGCAGTTACTACAGGGGTAACAGCTACAGCTGATGCAGCAAGTCATACAGTAAAATCAGGAGATACTTTACATAGTATTTCACAACAATATGGAACTACAGTTAGTGCACTTAAATCAGAAAATGGTTTAACTTCTAACTTAATCTTACCAAATCAAGTTATCAAGATTAACGAAGCAAAAGAAGCTTCACAATCTACTACAGAATATACTGTAGTTGCGGGAGATACTTTAAGTAAGATTGCATCTAAATATGATGTTACAGTTTCACAATTAAAAGCTTGGAATAATTTATCATCAGACTTGATTATTGTTGGTCAAAAATTATCATTACAAGCACCTGCGCAATCTGCAGTTCCTGCACAAGCGCCTGCTGCTCAACAAGCGCCGGTTCAATCTAACCAAGCGTCAGCACAACAAACTTATCAAGCACCAACACAACAACAAAGCTACCAAGCGCCAGCACAATCATATAAAGCGCCTGCTCAACAAAGTTACCAAGCACCAGCACAACGTGTTCAAACAACACAAACGTCAACAGCTAGTACTGGTGGATCTACTAAAGCTCAATTCTTAGCTGCAGGTGGTACTGAAGCTATGTGGAATACAATCGTATTACCAGAATCAAGCGGTAATCCAAACGCTGTAAATGAATTAGGTTACAGAGGTCTTGGTCAAACGAAAGAAGCATGGGGAACTGGTTCAGTAGAAACACAAACAAAAGGTATGCTTAACTACGCTAAACAACGTTATGGTTCAGTTGATGCAGCGATTGCATTCCGTTCTCAAAATAACTGGTGGTAAGCTAAAAAGTTGAAAATTTAATTACATTAATCCAATCGCCTAGGAAATATCCTTGGCGATTTTTTTAATTTGACCATAATGATTCTATTTGATAATCTTAATTTAACTAAATAAGTAAATGACTGCTAGGGGCGCCTTAATGGCTGAGATGATATTAATCAGTCCCTTATAACCTGATTTGGGTAATGCCAACGTAGGAAAGCAGTTAATTAACGTATATACCTATTGTTAATTGACTTCTTTTTTATGAAAGAGGTCATTTTTTTATTGAGAAATTTAATATTAGGAGTGGGAAAATGCTTTTTACAGACAGATTAAAACAGAAAGTGCAACCGATCATTGAGGAAATTTATAAAGATGATTTTATACAAGGATTGATCGATGGTGATATTTCTAAAGAAGCGTTAAAACATTATTTAAAAGCAGATTCTAAATATTTAAATGAATTTGCAAAAGTATATGCGTTATTAATACCTAAAATAAATTCTAAATCAGAATTAAAATTTTTACTTGAACAGATTGAATTTGCTTCTTCAGGTGAAGTAGGGGCACATCAAATCCTTGCTGACTATATTGGAGAATCATATCAAGAAATTATAAAAGATGGATCATGGTATCCAACTGCGGATCATTATATTAAGCATATGTATTACAATGCTTACGCGCATGATGATGTCGCATATACAGTAGCAGCTATGGCACCATGTCCTTATGTATATAGAAAACTAGCACAAATGGCAATTGAACGTAATGACTTTTCAGAGGATCATGAATTAAAGGCGTGGTTTGAATTCTATTATAAGGGTATGGATGAACTCATGGACATTTTAGATAATTGGTTAAATGATTTTAGCCAACATAATAGTGAAGAAGCTATAGCTGTTGTGGAAAGAAATTTCTTAGAAAGTACAGTTCATGAACGTAATTTCTTTAAAATGGCACATCAAATTGAAGATTGGGAGTTTGAGGTGAATCAATATGAAGAAGCCTAAAATTGCACTTACAATCGCTGGGACAGATCCAACAGGTGGTGCCGGAATAATGGCGGATTTAAAATCATTCCAAGCATCCGGTGTATATGGAATGGCCGTACCTACGAGTATTGTGTCTCAAAATACGCTTGGTGTTCAAGCTGTGCATCATTTAACAGTAGATGTTATTGAAAGTCAGTTAAAGAGTGTCTTCGATGATGAACAACCACATGCAATTAAGACAGGGATGATTGCTTCAGAAGGAATGATGAACGCTATCAAGCCATATATTGAAGCATCTAATAAACCTTACGTGATAGATCCTGTGATGGTTGCGAAAAGTGGAGATGCATTAATGGATGAGCAAGGTAAAAATAAACTTAAAGAAATACTTCTGAGTTTAGCGACAGTGGTTACACCTAATATTCCAGAAGCAGAAGAAATTGTTGGTTTTAAAATACAAACTGAAGAAGAAATAAAAAAAGCAGGCGCTTTCTTTTTAAATGAAATTGGTTCAAAAGGCGTTGTGATCAAAGGTGGTCATCTTGAAGGAGATGCCATCGATTATTTATTTACTAATGAAGGTATTAAGCATTGGACGAGTGAAAGATTCAATACTAAGCATACACATGGTACAGGCTGTACATTTAGCGCGGTGATAACAGCAGAATTGGCTAAAGGACATACGATTGAAGAAGCGGTGCATACTGCTAAGCGATTTATCACTTTAGCGATTCAGCATACACCTGAAATTGGTAAAGGACAAGGTCCTGTAAATCATTTTGCTTACCAAAAAATTGAGGGGTTAGATTATGAGTAAATTAGAAAGTCTAAGAGTAAGTAAACCACTTGTCGTATGTTATACAAACGATGTTGTGAAGAATTTTACTGCGAATGGATTAATATCGCTTGGTGCAAGCCCGGCGATGAGTGAAGAACCAGATGAGGCATTGGAATTTGCGGAACACGCAGGAGCATTCTTAATTAATATTGGAACAATTACGACGGACAGAGCTTATGATATGAAGGAATATGCGACAATCATGCATGAAAATGGAGTTCCAGTAATATTGGACCCTGTTGCAGTTGGTGCATCGAATTTAAGAAAAACGTTCTGTTCGACATTATTAAACGATGAAGTTGTCGATGTGATTAGAGGTAATGCTTCTGAAGTTTTAGCATTAATTGAAGATGACACGATGATGAAAGGTACGGATAGTGATCAATCGATTGACGCAGTTAAGGTCGCTAAACAAGCACACCAACAATTGAAAATACCTATTATCATCACAGGTGAAGTTGATGTAATTGCATGTAGTAATCGCATTATTGAACTTCATAATGGCAGTGAGATGCTTACAAAAGTAACTGGTGGTGGATGTTTATTAGGTGGTGTAGTTGCAGCATTTCTATCTCATGAAAAAGTAGTGAAAATAGAAGAGTTGGAAGAAGCACTATCAACGTATAATATCGCAAGTGAATTTGCGAGTAAACAACCAGGTGCTCATTTACCTGGTACTTTCCAGATGGCTTTTATTGATCAATTGAACGCAATTACATCAGACGATGTGAAAGATAACAAGAAAGTGAAAGAAGTGAAATAGATGTTTGATTTAAATACTTTAAAAGTATACTTCATCGCAGGTAGTCAAGATGTCCCAAATGGCGATTTATATAGCGTAGTCGAGCAGGCATTAATGGGTGGCATTACTATGTTTCAGTTTCGTGAAAAAGGTCCAAATAGCAAAACTGGCCATGAAAAAGAAGCATTAGCAAAGGCACTATTTAAACTATGTCAAAAATATAAAGTGCCTTTTATCATCAATGATGACGTAGAATTAGCAATCAAATTAAATGTGGATGGTATTCACGTTGGCCAAGATGATCTTAAGGTACAATCATTTATCGACCACTTTAAAGGTAAGATTGTCGGTTTAAGCGTAGCAAATGAAGAAGAATATCAAAAATCAAATATTACAGAAGTAGATTATATCGGTACAGGTCCAATACACGCCACAGATTCGAAAGCAGATGCTGGGGTAGAAGGTGGCTATGAACTGATTAAAAATATGAGAAAGTTAAATCCAACGATACCAATTGTTGCTATAGGTGGCATTACAGCACAAGATGTTCCAGCCCTTATTAAATCAGGGGCAAATGGCGTGAGTGTGATTTCAGCAATTGCCAAAAGTAATAATATTGAACAATCTGTGAAGGGCTTTCATAATCAATATAAAAATATTTAAGAAAAATAAGATATTGATTTATGTTGCATTCATTCTATGATAGAATTACATTTATGTGAGTATATCAATAGAGGTGGAAAAATGAAGAAAAAAGCTTTGTGGCCATTATTATTTGGTGTGATGGTTGTGCTAGCAGGGTGTGATTATTCTAAACCTGAAAATAGGGATGGATTCTTTTATAATACATTTGTAAAACCAATGGATAGTTTAATACATTGGCTTGGTGCGAATTTAAATCACAATTACGGTCTAGCAATTATTTTAATTACTTTAATTGTACGTTTTGCGTTATTCCCATTTATGATGAAGACGTATAAGAATCAAAAGTTAATGCGTGAAAAAATGAAACTTGCTAAACCAGAAATGGAAGCAATTCAAGAGAAAGTAAAACGCGCACGTACGCAAGAAGAAAAAATGGCAGCGAATCAAGAAATGATGACATTGTATAAAAAACATGGTATTAATCCAATGAATATGGGTTGTTTACCAATCGTTATACAAATGCCTATCGTTATGGGACTATTCTATGTATTGAAATATCCAACACAAGGTGGAATTACAGAATATCCTCATTTCCTATGGTTTAATTTAACTGAACCTGATATTTTCATTACGATAATAGCGGGTATTATATATGCGTTACAAGCATATGTATCAATGAAGTATGCTAATGTTCCAGACGAACAGAAGAATATGATGAGAATGATGATGTTTATCTCTCCAATTATGATCATTTGGATGTCTTACATTTCAGCTTCAGCATTAGGTTTATATTGGGCTGTCGGTGGTGCATTCCTTGTAGTGCAAACATGGTTAGGTAATGTCTTCTACACTAAAAAAGTTGAAGAAGAGATGAAACCAATTATTGAAGCACACGAGAAGAACCAAGAAGAAGCAAATAAAGAAAAGAAACCAGCTAAGCTCGTTTCTAATAAGAAAAAGAAATAAGTTATTATTTAATAGCATATAAAAAACAGCGAATCGGCATATCGATTCGCTGTTTTTTTATTGTATATTCCATTCTTTATAAAATTGTTCTAAAAACTGTTCCATAAATTGGTGACGTTCTTCGGCAAGTTGTAAGCCTCTTTGTGTGTTCATGCCGTCTTTTAATAATAAGAGTTTTTCATAAAAATGATTTATTGCTGTGTTTGGTTCATTATGATATTGATCTTGATTTAACTCGCTTAAATTTCTAGGTGATTGACCAGAGATATGCATTGGTTCTTTGAAATGACCGGAATATTGGAAAGTTCGAGCAATGCCTATTGCACCAATTGCATCTATTCTATCTGCATCTTGAACGATTTTACCAGCTAGACTATTTAATTTACCGTGATTGTTTCCACCGTTAAAGCTGATATATTTAAGAATATGTGTAACTTCAGTTTGAATTTCATCTGATAACTGCATATCATTCATCCATTGATTGAGTTGGTGCCAAGCTTGATTAGGATCTTTGAATAATTTTTTATCCACAGTATCATGTAATAAACTCGCTAATTCAACTACAAATGTATCAACGTCTTCATTTGATGCAATATCTAACGCGTGATGTCTTACGCGCATGATGTGTTCTATATCATGACCAGTTGTATCATTTTGATGTATACGCTGAACGTATTGTTCAGCGTGTTTAATAATCTCAATTTTGTTCATGTTGTTCTCCTTAAGTAAGGTTCTCTAAAGCTGTTGGATTATAGTAATGGAGACAACAGTCTTGCGATGCCTTCTTTAAGTTTAATCCACGTACTTCTATTATCGTATTTTTCTACTGTAAGAACTGATGAATACGCCATATCACGTTCATATGCTAGGCGTGAATTTTTCGCGATTTCTTCATCGTATATGAATGCATTTACTTCAAAGTTAAGTACGAAACTTCTATTATCCATATTTGCTGTACCAATACTCACAACTTCATCATCTATCGCTACCATCTTAGTATGAATAAATCCATTTTCATAAATATGAACATTAACGCCTGCTTTAATTAAATCACCAACATTTGCGTAAGTTGCCCAATAAACAAAAGGATGATCAGGTTTGTTTGGAATCATAACATTAACATCGACACCTGAAAGGGCAGCAATCTTAATAGCATCTAAGAACGATAAATCAGGAATGAAATAAGGAGTTTGGATATAAATATGACGTTTTGCTTCTGAAATCATTTTTAAATAGCCGTATTTAATTTGTTCCCAATCTTCATCTGGACCACTCGATGCAATTTGGATACCAATCTTACCGCCGGAATCAACATCAGGGAAATATCTCGTATCATAACGCATTTTGTCACGTGTTGATTGTGAGTTCCAGTCCATCATAAATCTTAATTGAAGTGCATTTACAGAGTCACCTTCAAGTCTCAAATGTGTGTCTCTCCAGTACCCGAATTTTTTATCAAGGCCAAGGTATTCGTCGCCAACATTGAAACCGCCAACGTAACCAATTTTCCCATCAATCACGACAATCTTTCTGTGGTTTCTATTGTTCATTCTAAAATTAATTAACGGTAATTTAGAAGGGAAGAAACTGGCAACTTCGCCACCTTGTGCTCTGAATTTCTTGAATGAAGATAAGTTAAGTTTACGAGAACCCATGTCATCGTATAACATTTTAACTTCTAAACCTTCTTGTAATTTCTTTTCTAACTCATAAAGAATTTTCTTTCCTAAATTGTCCTTTTTAAAAATGTAATATTGAATGTGAATGTATTCTTCCGCATTTCTAATATCTTCGATGAGTGCATCAAATTTGTCATGACCATCAGTAAACATCTTCACTTTATTATCTGTTGTTAAGAAAGCAGAATTATTATATAAAAGCATATGTATCAAATGCTTATAATTAAATATTTCTGGTTTATCAATCTCAAAATTATTTTCATCTATGGCTTTAATTTGTTCATTGATGATATGTTCGAGACCGATTTTATCTTGCTCATCTAAGTTGAATATACTTTTGTTTTGAATTTGCCTACCGAATAATAAATAGAGTATGAACCCTAATATTGGAACAAATAATAATACAAGCAACCATGCCCATATTGCGCCAGCTTCTCTACGTTCTAAAAAGATGATTACAAATCCGAATACAACGTTTAATATAAAAGCTAGAATCAATAGCACTGATATTATAATGGAAAAATCAAATGAAAAATATGGGGGAAAGTTCATATCAATGCCTCCGTTTCTTTATCTTTTATCCAGTATAATACATTTAAAAACAAAATGAAAAGGTTGTAATTGACCAGCCTGGAACATATGAATATAATTGAATGAAAAGATATTAAATAATCTAAATTTATATATAGGAGTGTTAACTATGAAAGAACAAATTATTAATGTTGAAGGTATGTCATGTGCACATTGTAAACAAGCAGTAGAAGAATCTGTAGGACAATTAATTGGCGTAAGTGAAGTAGTTGCAAGTCCTGATGATAATCAAGTACGCGTTGTATATCAAGATCCAGCAAGTATCGATAATATTGAAAATGCAATCTTTGACGCAGGATATGAAGTTGTTTAAAGATAAAGTTTTAAAGAAACTGATTGTTAGTTGAAGCTAGCAGTCAGTTTTTTTGTATGAAATTAATAAATTAAACAAAAAAATTACAATATCGTCCAAATGAACTATAGTCAAATTGAATATTTTAGAGTAGAATGTACTTAAGGTATTTAATTTGAATAAGAGGTGGTACCCATGAATGAACCTAAGTCAAAGGTAAAGAATGTGGTCAAACTTTTATCATCATTAGGCGTAAACATAACAGAAACTAAGTCACGAATTGAAATCATGCGCAGTTTGCCGAATGTAGCTGCAAACAAATTGAAATAAATAATGGTGTATTTTAGGTAAGAGAGCTGAACGTCTATAGATGTTCAGCTCTTTTGTCTATCTATACAAATTTGAATAAAATTAGAATGATTCATTGAGATATCGTGCGATTAGGTGTCAAACGCACGAAGAGTTAGGGGTAAGAGCCGAGATATCTTTCTCATATTTCTACATAAAAACGACTGAGACAATATTGACTCAGTCGTTTTTATATTATTGGCAGTAGATGACTGAGTTGAAAATGCGCTTGTATCAAGCTTTTTTCAACTCTAGTCATCCTTGCCGGGGCGGGACTACGAAATCTTTTTTATAAATTAGATTTCTGTCCCTCTCCCTTTTTAGAAACTGTGAAAGCATCTTTTTCGTGATAGAAGATAGATAATAATATACCTACACCAGCCATTAATGACCAAAGTGCTGATCCTCCATAACTAATGAATGGTAATGGGATACCTGTAATTGGTAATAATTGAATTGTCATGCCTATGTTTTGTACAACATGGAACAATACGAATGATAGATAACCAATAATAAACATTACATTGAAAGGATGGCTTGTTGATGTTGCTAATCTAATTAAGTGTATAAATAAAGCTAAGAATATAAGTAACACAACCATAGTCCCTATAAATCCAAATTCTTCTCCGATGATTGAGAAAATAAAATCGGTATGGTTTTCTGGTATATAAACTTCACCATTATTTAAACCTTTACCAAATAATTGTCCAGAGCCAATTGCTTTTAATGATTCAGTTAAATGATAACCGTCTCCTGAACTATATGCATAAGGATCTAACCAAGAGTTGATACGACCGAGTTGATATGTTTTTATACCAGAGATTTTCTCGATGATACTTGGTTTAAAAATCATAAGCAAGATGAGACTTGACCCAATTGCGAATAATCCTATAAAAGCAGGTGCAAGTATTCTCCACGTAACACCTGAAACGATGATAATACCTAATATGATTGCCATTAACACTAAAGTAGTCCCTAAGTCATTCTGTAAAAGGATTAAGAGCATAGGTACACAAGCAGTAAGTGCGATTTTAATAAGTAAATTTAAATCTCTCGATAATGTTTTAGTGTAGGTGAATCGATTATGTTGATAAACGACATTTGCAAGTGCCAATATGAGTACAACTTTCATAAATTCGGAAGGTTGAATACTGATTGGACCAAGTCTGTACCAACTTTTAGCACCATTGATGACTGGTGTGAAACTTGATTCAGGTAACACAAGTAAACCAATAAGTGAGAGGTTACCAATTATGTATATAATCCATACATATTTACGTAATGTTTTAGGAGATATAAACATTAAAAATATCGCCAATATAAAGCCGAGTATGTAATATAAAATCTGTTTAGATAAGAAGTTTGTTTCATATTGTCCACCTGACATGGCAGAACTGATGATGAGACAACTTGTTCCAAACAGTAAAGCGATGATTGTTATTAAACGCCAATCAATTCGTTCTAAAAATGATTTATTTAATGTCCGAGTAGAAGTTTCCATTAAAATACTCCTTTAAATAACGCTGAATTTCATAATTTTCATTATAACTTGATTGTACATAAAGTTATACAATTTTGCTATTCACAAGTGAGTTATTTTCAAATTATTACAGTTGATAGGTGCATCAATGGTGGAAAACATGATAAAATGTAGGCTAATAATCTACATGGAGGCGTCTTTATGTCTAAAAAAAATATATGTATCATTTATGGTGGTAAAAGTGCTGAACACGATGTATCAATATTAACAGCACAAAATGTTATCAATGCAGTGGATTTCAATCAATTCATCGTTGATATCATTTATATCACTAATGATGGTGATTGGATCAAACGTGAGCAATCTATAAACGAGGAAATCACGGATATCGAACAACTTCGTTTAACAAGTGACGAGCTTACACCTATTTCTAAATTATTAGAGGTAAGTAATAATGGAGAAGCGTATAGTGCTGTATTTCCACTATTACATGGTCCAAACGGGGAAGATGGAACAATTCAAGGACTATTTGAAGTATTAGATATTCCTTACGTAGGGAATGGTGTACTAGCAGCATCAAGTTCTATGGATAAGCTAGTAATGAAACATTTATTTGCACATAGAGGATTACCTCAATTACCATATGTAAGCTTCCTGAAAAGTGAGTATGAAAAGTATGAGCATAATATAGTTGAATTAATTCAAAATAAATTAGAGTATCCAGTGTTTGTAAAACCAGCAAACCTTGGATCAAGTGTTGGTATTAGTAAATGTACTAATAAGGAAGAATTGATTTCAGGTATAGAAGAAGCATTTCAATTTGACCGCAAACTTGTTATTGAACAAGGTGTAGATGCTAGAGAAATTGAAGTTGCAGTATTAGGTAATGATTATCCGGAAACGACATTACCAGGTGAAGTCGTTAAAGATGTTCAGTTTTATGATTATAAATCTAAATACAAAGATGGCAAAGTTCAACTTCAAATTCCTGCTGATGTAGATGAAGAAACGGCTACGACTTTACGTAATATGGCTGTTGAAGCTTTTAAAGCAACAGATTGTTCAGGATTAGTAAGAGCGGATTTCTTCTTAACTGAAGACAACACAATTTATATAAATGAAACGAATGCAATGCCTGGGTTCACTCAATATAGTATGTATCCATTACTATGGGAGAACATGAACTTAAGTTACACTGAACTCATCACAAAGTTAATTGAGTTAGCGATAGAACGTTATAATAATAAGAAAGCTATTAAATACAAAATTGACTGAGGGTAAACATAATGAATATTAAATTAAGTCAGATCAAAGCATGGATAGACTGTGAAATTCCAACAGAATACTTAGATACTTTTGTAAATGGTACATGTATCGATTCTAGAAAAATAGAACAATCTAATTTATTTATTCCTTTTAAAGGTGAGCATGTAGATGGACACCGATTTGTTGCACAAACAATTGAGAGTGGTGCAGGGGCTTCATTTTGGCAAAAAGATGTTCCAAATCCACCTCAAGGTCCGATTATTCTAGTAGAAGATACACTGCAAGCTTTACAAGCACTAGCAAAAGCATACTTAAAACATGTGAATCCGAAAGTAGTTGCGATTACCGGTTCAAACGGAAAAACAACGACTAAAGATATGGTTGAATGTGTATTACGTCAATCATTTAAAGTGAAGAAAACACAAGGTAATTATAATAATGAAATTGGATGCCCGTTGACGATATTGGATTTAGATGCAGATACAGAAGTATCAATATTAGAAATGGGGATGAGTGGTTTTGGTGAAATTAAAGAATTGACCGAAATTGCTGAACCAGATGTCGCGATTATTACGAATATTGGTGAATCGCATATGCAAGATTTAGGATCTAGAGAGGGTATTGCTTCAGCGAAGTTTGAAATTACTGAAGGACTTAATGAAGAGGGCCTTTGTATTTGGGACGGAGATGAACCATTACTTAAACCACTTGTTGAAACGATGCAACATAAACATATATCAGTTGGATTGAATGATACGAATGATGTAAGTATTCATACATCTCAAATATCTAATAGTGGCATAAACTTTCAATTAAACAATGAACAATCGATTTACCATTTAAATATACTTGGTGAACATAACGTGAAAAACGCAACATATGCTATTCAAGTTGCGAAACACTTTGGTGTATCAGAAGATATCATTCAAGATGCTTTAAATCATTTGGAATTAACAGATATGAGAATGCAACGTATTGAAACTGAGAAATATGGTTTGTTCATTAATGATGCATACAATGCAAGTCCGACGAGTATGAAAGCAGCAATTGATACACTTCATAATATGGAACAAGATGCTAAAACACTTGTGCTTGCTGATGTTCTTGAATTGGGTGACATCAGTAAAGAAATGCATGAACAAGTTGGGGAATATTTATTAAATAAAGATATACAAACACTCATCACATATGGGGAAGAAGCGGCACATATATCAAATAAAGCACAGAATCATATCGCCCAAACGATTCACTTTGAAACAAAAGAAGAAATCGTTGAATATTTGAGTGAACATTTAGATTCAAACGCTGTGACATTATTTAAAGGTTCAAGAGGTATGGCGCTTGAAACAATTATTCAATCACTAACATGAAAATAGGAATCCTATTTTTACATGGTTATACAGGCGGGCGATACGAGTTACTTTCATTAATTGAATATTTAAGTGAACGCTATGACTTTATAATAGAAGCACCAGAATATCCAGGGCATGGCTTGAACTTATTAATTAAAGATACAGATGAACAAATGTGGTATGACAGAGCAGAACGTTCTTATAATTTATTAAGAAAGAAAGTTGATGTTGTAGTTGTCGTTGGATTTTCAATGGGAGGTATTATTGCTGGGTTGTTGGCGAAACTACAGCAACCAGATAAATTAGTAATGATTGCACCAGCCTTTGAAAACATGAACCTACAATATTTAATTCAGTCACCTTATAAATTTATTAACAACATGAGACACACTGATTTAAAAATCTTAGAATTCATGTTGTTTAGAACAATGAAAATCAGCTATCAATCATTTTTATCATTTAAGAAATTACAACAAAGTGCTTTGTACGTACCTGAACAAATAGATACGAAGACGTTAATCATTCATGGAACAATAGATGGACTTGTTCCAATTGATAAGTCGAGAACACTTGTAAAAAGAATAAAAAATGCAAGGCTCGTTGAAATTGAACGAGGACCACATGAAATTTGTTTATCAAAAGTTAATAAAAAAGTTTTTTACGAAGTTGAAAAATTTATATTTAAAAATGAATTAAAGAATTAAAACTGTACTAAATCCCATTTTAGTGCAGTTTTTTTATAGACAAATTCATGAAAATATAATGTAAACCACAATTCATGCGCATTGCGCTATTGTTAAAAGGGTGGTAGTATATAGAAGTTGAATAAAAAAGACGAGAAGAATTAACTATATAAAAGGAGAATTATTTTGCAAAAATTTAAAGAATTAGGTATTTCTGAAGCTACCTTAAATGCTTTGGACGGAATGGGCTTTACTGAGCCAACACCAATACAAGTTGAGAGTATTCCTCATACATTAAATGGAACGGACGTGCTTGGACAAGCACAAACTGGAACAGGAAAAACTGGTGCATTCGGTATCCCATTAATTGATAAAGTAGCAGATAAACAAGGTATCCAAGCGTTAATCCTTGCGCCAACACGTGAATTAGCAATGCAAGTTGCTGAACAATTACGTACTTTCAGTAAAGGACAAAATGTAAGTGTTGTAACTGTATTCGGTGGTATGCCAATCGATCGTCAGATTAAATCACTTAAAAAAGGTCCACAAATTGTTGTTGGTACACCTGGACGTGTCATCGATCACTTAAATAGAAGAACATTAAAGACAGAAACGATTTCTACTTTAATTTTAGATGAAGCAGATGAAATGATGAACATGGGCTTTATAGATGATATGAGATTTATAATGTCTAAACTTCCATCTGAGAATCGTCAAACTTTACTATTCTCTGCAACGATGCCAAAAGCAATTCAAGAATTAGTTCAAAAATTCATGAAGAGTCCTAAAATCGTTAAAACAATGTCTAATGAAATGTCAGATCCTCAAATTGACGAGTATTATACAATTGTTAAAGAACTTGAGAAATTTGAAACATTCACTAATTTATTAGATGTTCAAAACCCAGAATTAGCAATCGTATTCGGTCGTACAAAACGTCGTGTCGATGAGTTAACAAGTGCTTTAATCACTAAAGGTTACCGTGCTGAAGGATTACACGGTGATATTACTCAAGCTAAACGTTTAGAAGTATTGAAGAAATTCAAAAATGACCAAATCGATATTCTTGTTGCTACAGACGTAGCTGCACGTGGTTTGGATATTTCTGGTGTAAGTCATGTTTATAACTTTGATATCCCTCAAGATACTGAAAGTTATACTCACCGTATTGGACGTACTGGTAGAGCTGGTAAACAAGGTGCAGCTGTTACTTTCGTTAATCCAGTTGAAATGGATTATATTCGTCAAATCGAAAAAGCTAACAAACGTCAAATGACAGCTTTACGTCCACCAACACCAGGTGAAGTAATGCAAGCTAAAGAATCAGACGTTAAAGCAAAAGTTAAAGGTTGGGTAGAAACACCAACTGAAGCGCGTATTGAAAAAATTGCTGAAGAATTGATTAAAGAATATGGCGATCAAAAATTAGTTGCTGCATTATTACAAGAGTTAATTACATCAAATAACGATGCAGACGTACAATTAACATTTGAAAAACCATTATCTAAAAAATCAGGTCAAAGAGGTAGAGGCAACCGTGGCGGTGGTAACAATAAATCACGCGGTGGTTCTAGAACAAGATTTGATGGTAAAAATAAACGCCGTGATAACGATAAAAATAGTAAAAATAATAATTTTGATCGTAACAAAGGCAAAAATAATAAATCATCAAAACCACGTTCAAAAAAACAATTCTCAGGTAGAACATTCGCTGAGCATTCAAAATAAATAACACTTTAATTTGATAAATCTAAGGCTAGGGCACTTGTGTCCTGGTCTTTTTTTTATGATATAATACACTTAAATTACACAATAGAGGAGATTATATGTACAAACCAATACTCGACAACAAAATGCCAAGACAGTCTATAAAATACGAGTATCTGTTACATTTTTTTAATGTTATTTTTATCATTTTATTTTTTAGTGTGTTCGTATTTTTATGGCGCCACTTTGATTGGTGGTCTTTTTTAATTTATCCTGTTCTCATTTTAGTTTTAGCAATCATTATTTTTGGCTTTATAAAACCAGTCATTATTTTGAGGCAGACTTCTTTTGAAGTAGGAGATAAATTTTTAGAAATTCAAAGAGGATTATATTTTCAAGAAAGGCATTTGCAACCGTATGACCGAATACAGTTTGTGAAAGTAAAACATGGTCCTTTATCAAGAATGTTTGATTTATATTTTATAGTGATTATGACTGCAGGTAGTATGAAAATCTTACCAATGGTCAATCGAGAAATAGCAGATCAAACGAGAATGAAGATTATGGCAAAAGTTAAAGAGGTGACAGATGATGTTTAAACCTCAAAAATTACATCCCATTTCATATGTGAGTGGATTCTTTACAAATTTAAAGCAGAATATCTTACCTTTAGTGATTGCTATTGGATTAATTGCAACGCGTGGATTGGACAATATAGGTGACCTCATTATTCCATTATGTATTATTTTGTTTTCGTTAATAGGTAGTGTATTCAGAGGAATTAAGATTTTTTATACGCGATACTGGATTGAAAATAATCAATTAATCGTTACGTGGGGTGTCTTTTCTAAAAATAGAAAAGAACTCAATATAGAGAGGATTCAATCCGTAGATACTTCTCAAAACTTTGTGCATCAATTACTTGGCGGGGTCAGTTTAAGCGTGATAACACCGAGTGATGGTGTAGAATTAGATACAATTACGAAAAAACAAAGTGAACAAATTAGTAAGTACCTTAAAGAGAAAAAGTTAGAACTTAAGCAAAATGACGAAGAATTGAATAGTGCGTCAACAATCGTTCAAGAAGAACGAGAAGAAACGAGTAAACCTGAAAAGAAAGAAAAGGAACTTTATTTTCAACTTTCAACTAAATCGTTGATGCAAATGAGTTTTACTAGTGGAGGAATCTTCATTGTATTTGCAGCGCTTAGTTCATTGATGGGTCTAATTACCCAATTTTTAGATATAGGGAAGATAATAAGTCCTCTATTTGAACAAGTAGTTAACTTTGCTACGGTCATGATAATACTTAGTTTTATATTTATTTTATTGAGCTATATTATTGGTTCACTCATTGTATTTATTAGATATTATAAGTACAATCTTACGTTTGATGGAGAACTTTTAACGATTAAATATGGTTTATTTACGGTTAAAAAGAGATCTATTCCAATTAAACGGATTCAAGCGCTTAAAGAGGAAGAATCATTATTTAGAAGAATATTTGGTTTTACAAGTATTTCTGCCATAATTACTTCAGATGGTTCGTTTGAGAAAAACGAAGAAGATAATATAGGTGATGTTGTGATATTACCATTCATTAAAAAGAAACAAGCATATGATTTATTAGAGGAAATGATCCCTCAATTTGAATTCAGTGAAGTTGATAAAGTATTACCAAAACAAGGTATACGTAGGCGTGTATTTATTCCTACCATATTTATTCTTGCAGTTACGATACCTATCCAAATTTATTTATGGTCTTATGTTTGGATAGTTGGATTAGCTTTATTTATCATTTTGATGGTTTATGCATTAGTGGAAACATTGAAATCAGGATACAAGGTGCTTGATGATTCGATTGTTATTTTAAATGCTTCGCCATTACGATATACAACAACCTGGGTGAATAGAGATAAAATTTTAACCTTTATGCTAAATGAAAACCCAATTATTAAGCGACAAGATATCGCACATTTTGATATTCATATTGCATATGGGCATGGCATGATGTCAAAAGGGTTAAAATTCATTAATAAACAAGACGCTTTAAAGATTTATAGTTGGTATAGTAATGATGGAGGTGTTGATCATGCTTCCTAGATATAGAATGAATAAACAAGGCATGAATGTGGAAAGAATTGTTACATTCATACCTGTAATAATACTTTTATTTATTGCGATAAGTATGTTTATATTAAGTACTTATTGGTGGCAATGGTTGTCTCATTGGTATTCAATAATACCTTTAGGATTAGCGGTTGTTTTGGCTATATATGGAATGGTTATCAAACCTTACTATATGTATCAAAACTTTAGATATGAAGTTCAAGAAGATGAAATTAATGTTAAATCAGGTATATTTATGATAGAAGAAACGATGATACCGATAGGAAGAATTCAAAATGTTGATTTGTATGAAGGTTTTATCATGAGAAAATTTAAATTAGCAAACATTACCTTATCAACAGCAGGTGGTCGTGTAGAAATTAAATATCTACATAGAGATAAGGCAAATCAAATAAAATTATCAATTCAAAATAGAATCAAAGTCGAGTAATATTAATTAGAAAATGAAGGTGTTTATTTTGATTCATGGTGTAGGTATAGATTTAGTGGAGATTGCACGTATACGCGATTGGTATGTTAAACGACCAGCAATGGCGGAAAAGATACTAACAGAAGATGAACTACAAATCTTTAATGCAATAAGTTTAGAAAAAAGAAAAATTGAATTTATAGCTGGTAGATTTGCCGTTAAAGAAGCTTTTACTAAAGCAATGGGCACAGGGTTAGGTAAAGACTTTGGATTTCATTCCATTAATTGTTTACCTGATTCGAATGGTAAACCAGAAATAAGATTGGAAGGATATAGTATTTTTCCTTCTATTACACATACTGACCATTATGCCGAAGCAATTGTCATTATAGAAAGAGAAACATAAGCATAAATGATATCATTATGATAAAATACAAATATTATAAGAGGAGGTGCCTTGCTGTTGTCCGAAAAATATTATAGGCCAACTTATATCAATGTTGATTTAAAGGCGATATTAGAAAATTATCAAGCAGTAGGCCGTTTACACCCAAACAAAAAAATTATGGCGGTTGTTAAAGCGAATGGTTATGGTTTAGGGAGTATACCCATTGCCACATACTTAATGAATGAAGGTGTGGACTTCTTTGCTGTTGCTACATTAGATGAAGCAATTGAGTTAAGAATGCATGGTATTAAAGCAAAGATATTAGTATTAGGTGTGATTAATACAGAAGATATTAATAAAGCCGTACAACATAGAGTAGCCTTAACAGTACCATCTGAAGCATGGTTAACAGATGCAATTGAAAACTTAAATGACGATATTGAAAAACCACTTTGGATGCATGTAAAAATAGATACTGGTATGGGTAGAATTGGATTAAGAGATATTCATGATTATCAAAAAGTTGTAAATACGATTGATCAGCATGAACGACTAATCTTTGAAGGTGTGTACACACATTTCGCTTCAGCAGATGAACCGAATGATTATTCAAAAAAACAATATGAATTGTTCGAGGAATTTGTACAATCTTCACAAATACCAGAATACGTACATTCTCAGAATTCAGCAGGTGCATTAAGATATGATGCGTCAATTTGTACAGCTGTGAGATTCGGTATATCTTTATATGGATATTATCCTTCAAAATATATACAAGAAATTTCTAATTTGAAATTAAAACCTGCAGCACAACTTGTCACTGAAATCGTGCATACGAAATATATCGAACCAGGTGAATCTGTAAGTTATGGTACGACGTATACAGCTGAAGAAGGTATTAAAGTTGCAACACTACCGATTGGATATGCAGATGGCTATTTAAGAAAAATGCAAAACACATTGGTCAATGTCGGTGGTAAAAACTGTCGTGTGATTGGACGCGTTTGTATGGATCAAACGATGATAGAAGTTCCAGATGATGTTAAAGTTGGAGACAAAGTGATCTTAATGGATAACAAAGTCGATTCTGAACAATCAGCGGAAAAGATTGCAGAAACGCTAGAAACGATTAATTATGAAGTGCTTTGTAATTTGAAAAAGAGGTTACCTCGCATTTATGACGATGGTGAAAAAGTTGAAGTCACTAACGAATTGTTAAAATAGCATAGTCAAATTGAGTTACATTTGTTATGATATGAATAACATATTCAACATTTAATTTTGATCTGGAGGTATTTGTTATGACGTCTTTAACGCAAAATCGTACGCAAAGTTTAGAACAAACACTGAAAGAAGGATATCGTTCCATGGCTGACTTGAATCTCTCCCTTGCTTCTGAAGCTTACTATATCGAATGCGAAGCTTGTGATTGCAACGAATCACACTTAGCATCTCATCAGCAAGGTGAATAAATGAGAAGAGGCGATGTATATCTCGCAGATTTGTCACCAGTAACTGGTTCTGAACAAGGGGGAACAAGACCAGTCGTCATTATTCAAAATGATACAGGGAATAGATATAGCCCGACTGTGATTGTAGCAGCTATTACTGGCAAGATAAATAAAGCTAAAATACCTACACATGTGGAAATTGAAGCTGCGAAATATAAACTAGATAGAAATTCAGTTATATTACTTGAACAAATAAGAACCATTGATAAGAAACGATTAAAAGAAAAACTCACATATTTATCTGATGCAAAGATGAAAGAGGTTGATTCAGCTATAGCAGTCAGCCTTAATCTAACTTTGCAACAAAGGTTTGATGCATTAGGTAATACATAAAAAATACCATAATGTTTTAGAAGCGGTTAGAGACTTTTAAAACATCCTCCGCTTTAGGATAAACCTAAAGCTTTTTTAGTCCAATAGAAATGAGGTGACTTTGTGTCAGAGCAAAAAAAGCAACAGTATCAGCAATTATTAATGGAATACGTTAATACATCTGATGACCAAATACTATCTGAATGTCAAACGTACTCGAATGATGCGATTGAAGAAGATATTTCTCCAGAGGAAATTGTACAATTGCATCTAGAAATAATAAACAGTGATCAAAGTCTTTCTAAATCACATATTGTTCGTTCTTTTGACGTGCTACTTGAAGTCATTATAGGTTATGGATTTACATATCGAGATTATAAGAAGTTATTAAACAAAATTAAAATACATGATAAAGAGATGGAAGTCGCATCAAGTCTTCAACAAACGATGCTAAAGCCACAAATACCTCAATTTGATAGTATTCAAATTGGGGCGATTTCTGTGCCTGCTAATAAAGTAAGCGGTGATTATTTCAACTTAATTGATCACAACGACGGTACGATGAGCTTTGCGGTTGCTGATGTTATTGGGAAAGGTATTCCAGCAGCATTAGCGATGAGTATGATTAAATTTGGAATGGACTCTTATGGTCATTCACAATTACCTAGCGATGGTTTAAAGAGATTAAACCGTGTAGTTGAAAAGAACGTAAACCAAAATATGTTTGTTACGATGTTCTATGGTCTTTATGAAGAAATAAATAATATGTTGTACTATAGTTCGGCTGGACATGAACCTGGTTATATTTTTAGAAATGAAACAGGCGAATTTATTGAAATGTCTGAGCGTGGCATCGTACTTGGCGTTAACAAACATACAAGATATAAACAGAGCGAAATTAAGATTGAATTACAAGATATGATTATCGTATTTACAGATGGCGTAACAGAGTTAAGAAATCAGCAGAATGAATTTATAAAAACATCGGATTTGTTAAATATGATTAATGAACATAAGCAACTTCATCCGCAAGACATTGTTCAAATATTATATGAAGAACTCGTTAAATTACAAAATCCGAATAAACGAGATGACTTAACAATACTCATCGTAAAACGTGTAAAATAAAAAAGATTAAAAAAATCATTAACGGGTATAAACTAATGATGAAAGTCTAATATATTTAGGGGTGTAACAAGGAATGAATCTTAACATTGAAACAACAGAGCATGAAAATCATTACGAAATAAAAGTTGGCGGAGAACTAGATGTTTATACAGCGCCAGAATTAGAAGAAGTATTACAACCAATTAGACAACAAGGTACACACGATATACATGTAAATTTAGAAAATGTAAGCTATATGGATTCTACCGGTTTAGGTTTATTTGTTGGCACATTAAAATCACTCAATGAACACGACAAATCACTATATGTGCTTGGTGTATCTGAAAGAATTGAGCGACTATTTGACATTACTGGTCTAAAAGAATTAATGCATGTCAACAAAGGAACGGAGGTATAAAAAGATGACATCTAACTATGATTATATAGAGATGAGATTCCCAGCTGCCCCAGAATATGTAGGTTTAGTCAGACTGACTTTATCTGGCGTGTTTAATAGAGCAGGTGCTTCATATGAAGACATAGAAGATTCGAAAATAGCTGTTTCAGAAGCAGTAACAAATGCAGTGAAACATGCTTATAGTGAAAATGTTCAAGGTGAAATCCTTATTGGATATCTTGTTTTTGAAGATAAGATAGAAATCATTGTTTCTGATTCAGGTAAGAGCTTCAATTATGATGAAGCTAAAAAAGTACTTGGACCTTATCAAGAAAGCGATAATATCAACTTCTTAAGACAAGGTGGACTAGGTCTATTCCTTATTGAATCATTAATGGACGAAGTAAGTGTTCAAAAGGATGCTGGTGTTACTATAAGTATGACAAAGTATTTATCTAAAGAGCAGGTGCAAACACATGACGGAAGAGTCCAAAGCTTATAAAGACGTTTCTCCAGAAGATATAAACGCGTGGATTGCAGATTATCAAGAAAATAATAATGATCAAGCACAAGAAAAGCTCGTATTACATTATCAAAAGTTAGTCGAATCACTCGCATATAAATATTCAAAAGGACAAGCACATCATGAAGATTTAGTTCAAGTAGGTATGCTTGGTCTGTTAGGTGCAATTAAAAGGTTTGACGTTTCTTTTGAACGAAAATTCGAAGCTTTCTTAGTCCCAACTGTCATTGGAGAAATAAAAAGATATCTAAGAGATAAAACATGGAGTGTGCATGTACCAAGACGAATTAAAGAAATTGGTCCTAATATAAAAAAGGCCAATGAAGAATTAACGAATGAACTCGGACGTTCTCCCAAAATTATTGAAATCGCAAATAAACTAAATGTTTCAGAAGAAGAAGTACTTGAAGCGATGGAAATGGGTCAAAGTTATAATGCATTGAGTGTAGACCATTCCATAGAAGCAGATAAGGATGGATCGACTGTTACATTATTAGATATAATGGGTGAAACGGAAGATGGTTATGATTTAACTGAAAAAAGGATGATATTAGAAAAAATACTTCCAATATTATCTGATAGAGAAAGAGAGATTATTCAATACACCTTTATCTCAGGCTTGAGTCAAAAAGAGACCGGTGAAAAGATTGGTCTCAGTCAAATGCATGTATCTAGGCTACAACGTACTGCAATTAAAAAATTAAAAGAAGCAGCAATGAAATAATATATAATGACATCATTAAATATAAAGTAAGATAGACAAGTGGCTGGGACATAATGTAATGTCTCAGCCACTTGTCTATCTTGGCAGTAGATGACTGAGTTAAAAATACGCTTGTATCAAGCTTTTTTTAACTCTAGTCATCCTTGCCGTGGCGGGACTACGAAATCTATTGATATAAATTAGATTTCTGTCCCGCTCCCTTTTTGTTTAAATGTAGCTGTGATATCGACTAGGGATAAAGTGAAATTATGTTAAAATATAATATAACTACTTTTAGGAGGAAATTATGAATCAAGAATTAATAGATATTATAAAAAATAATCATCCTTTTACTGAAAAGCAAATTAAAACAGTGCTCGAATTATTAGAGGATAAAAATACAGTACCTTTCATAGCACGATATAGAAAGGAATTAACTGGTGGACTTGATGAAGTTGAAATCAAACTGATTGAAAACGAATATACATATGCAGTTAACTTGCATAAAAGAAAAGAAGAAGTCATTCGCCTTATTGAAGAGCAAGGGCTTTTAACAGAAACATTAAAGTCAGATATTCTTAAGCAAACAAAGTTACAAAGAATTGAAGATTTATATAGACCATTTAAGAAGAAGAAAAAGACAAGAGCAACAGAAGCCAAAAGAAAAGGCTTGGAACCATTAGCTACTTGGATTATAGATGGAACTGGATCAGAATCATTAACTGATGTTGCAGCTCAATATATAACTGAAGAAGTAAAAACTGTTGAAGATGCTATTAAAGGTGCACAAGATATCATTGCTGAAAATGTATCAGATGAACCGAAATATCGTAAATACATTTTGAATAAGATTGAAAGCACAGGTAAATTAACAACAGAGAAGAAGAAAAAAGCCGAAGATGAAAAGAACGTCTTTGAAATGTATTATGCATACGTGGAACCTTTAAAGAAAATTGTACCTCATAGAGTATTAGCGATTAATCGTGGTGAATCTGAAGGAATATTAAAAGTAAGTTTTGAAATTGATACAGAAAATCTCAATACATATTTAATGACTCAATATGTACGTAATGGCCATAAACATAGTGAATTTATTAAAGAAGCCATTGAAGATAGTTTGAAACGATTGATTTTACCTTCTATAGAAAGAGAGATTAGAAGTGAACTTACTCAAAAAGCAGAGACACATGCGATTGAGATATTCTCAGAGAATTTAACGAATCTATTATTACAAGCGCCATTAAAAGGTAAAACAATTCTTGGTTTAGATCCAGCATATCGAACAGGGTGTAAATTAGCAGTCATTAATGAATATGGTTCATTCGTAGACAAAAATGTTATTTATCCGCATCCACCAGTATCTAAAACTGATCAAGCGGAGAAGATATTTATTGAAATGATTAATAAACACGACATTGAACTTGTTGCTATTGGTAATGGAACTGCAAGTAGAGAGTCTGAGCAATTTGTTGCAGAAATGATTAAAAAACATCAATTGAAGTGTCAGTTCGTTATTGTAAATGAAGCGGGTGCGTCTGTATATTCTGCTTCAGACATTGCAAGAGCTGAATTCCCTGATTTTAAAGTAGAAGAAAGAAGTGCTGTTTCAATAGGTAGAAGAATACAAGATCCATTGAGTGAATTGGTTAAAATAGATCCTAAGTCAATTGGTGTAGGTCAATATCAACATGACGTAAATCAAAAAGCATTAGGCGAAACTTTGAAATTTGTAGTTGAAACCGCAGTTAACCAAGTTGGCGTTGATGTGAATACAGCTTCTTCCTCACTTTTAAGCTACGTTTCAGGATTAAGTAATACAGTAGCAAATAACATTATTAAGTTTAGAGAAGAAAAAGGTGCGATCACTCATCATTCTGAAATCGCAAATGTACCAAGGCTTGGTAATAAGACGTTTGAACAAAGTATTGGATTCCTTAGAATTCTTGATGGTACAGAACCATTAGACAAAACAGCAATCCACCCAGAAAGTTATCAAGCAGCGTATACGTTAATTAAACACGTAGGGCTATCTAAACAAGATATTGGAACGAAAGTATTAAAAGAAAAGTTAAATGAACTTGATTTAGATACTACAAGTAAGGAGCTAAATATAGGAATTCCTACTCTTGAAGATATCATTGCTTCATTAATTGCACCATTACGAGATCCACGAGATGAGTTTGAGACACCTATTTTAAAATCTGATGTGTTATCAATGGAAGATTTAAAACCTAATATGGCACTTAGTGGAACAGTAAGAAATGTAGTAGACTTTGGTGCATTTGTTGATATCGGAGTTAAACAAGATGGATTGGTACACATTTCTAAATTATCAAAAGGTTACGTTAAACATCCTATGAACGTTGTAAGCGTTGGTGATATTGTTGATGTATGGGTACTAGATGTAAATCAAGAAAAGCAAAAAGTATCATTAACGATGATAGATCCAAATGGACAATAACGAATTACAGGTACTCGTACAAAGTATATCCGATGAACATTTTGGAAAACCTTTTAAGCATACAGCATTATTTAATAGAAGATTGAAGACAACAGGTGGACGCTATCTACTTAGCTCACATAATATAGAAATAAATCCACAGCAGCATGAATATTTTGGAGACGAAGCGCTAGTTGAGATTATAAAACATGAACTTTGTCATTATCATTTACATTTAGAAGGAAAAGGATATAAGCATCGAGACAATGATTTCAAGGAGTTAAGTCAAGAAGTAGGTGCGCCTCGTCATTGTAAAGCAGTTCAAAGTTACGATGAAAGAGCGAATTATATATATGAATGTAAGGATTGTGAAATTGAGTTTAAGCGAATAAGAAGCGTTAATACTAAGAAATATAGATGTGGACGTTGTGGTGGAAAGTTAATATTAAAGTTAAAATTAACGTAAATAGAAGTACTACACTTATAATTCGAAGTGTAGTACTTTTTTTTGAAAAAAATACGAAAAATCTGTTGACGGAATACGTGATTCGTCGTATGATAGTTTACGTTGCTTAAACAAAACGAAACAAATTTGAAACAGAAATAACGAATGTAAAATTACATTTAAAAGTTATGAAAATTTATTGACATTGTAAATGTAACGTAATATAATTAATGACAGTCACTTGAACAACGAATTGATATAAGTGCTGCAGACCATGCGCGGTCGTGGCGGAATGGCAGACGCGCTAGGTTGAGGGCCTAGTGGGAGTAATCCCGTGGAGGTTCAAATCCTCTCGGCCGCACCAATCATCAATTTAATACTATATATCTTATGCGGGTGTAGTTTAGTGGTAAAACCTCAGCCTTCCAAGCTGATGTTGTCGGTTCGATTCCGATCACCCGCTCCAATTATTTTTTAAAATGAACATTGAAAACTGAATGACAATATGTCAACGTTAATTCCAATAATTTGAGTACTATTAGTACTTTCAAGAGTGATTGGCTTAACCAATCAAAAAGAGCTAATCAAGCTTACTTCTTTTATGGAGAGTTTGATCCTGGCTCAGGATGAACGCTGGCGGCGTGCCTAATACATGCAAGTCGAGCGAACAGATGAGAAGCTTGCTTCTCTGATGTTAGCGGCGGACGGGTGAGTAACACGTGGGTAACCTACCTATAAGACTGGGATAACTCCGGGAAACCGGGGCTAATACCTGATAATATTTTGAACCGCATGATTCAATAGTGAAAGGCGGCTTCGGCTGTCACTTATAGATGGACCCGCGCCGTATTAGCTAGTTGGTAAGGTAATGGCTTACCAAGGCGACGATACGTAGCCGACCTGAGAGGGTGATCGGCCACACTGGAACTGAGACACGGTCCAGACTCCTACGGGAGGCAGCAGTAGGGAATCTTCCGCAATGGGCGAAAGCCTGACGGAGCAACGCCGCGTGAGTGATGAAGGTTTTCGGATCGTAAAACTCTGTTGTTAGGGAAGAACAAATTTGTTAGTAACTGAACAAGTCTTGACGGTACCTAACCAGAAAGCCACGGCTAACTACGTGCCAGCAGCCGCGGTAATACGTAGGTGGCAAGCGTTATCCGGAATTATTGGGCGTAAAGCGCGCGTAGGCGGTTTCTTAAGTCTGATGTGAAAGCCCACGGCTCAACCGTGGAGGGTCATTGGAAACTGGGGAACTTGAGTGCAGAAGAGGAGAGTGGAATTCCATGTGTAGCGGTGAAATGCGCAGAGATATGGAGGAACACCAGTGGCGAAGGCGGCTCTCTGGTCTGTAACTGACGCTGAGGTGCGAAAGCGTGGGGATCAAACAGGATTAGATACCCTGGTAGTCCACGCCGTAAACGATGAGTGCTAAGTGTTAGGGGGTTTCCGCCCCTTAGTGCTGCAGCTAACGCATTAAGCACTCCGCCTGGGGAGTACGACCGCAAGGTTGAAACTCAAAGGAATTGACGGGGACCCGCACAAGCGGTGGAGCATGTGGTTTAATTCGAAGCAACGCGAAGAACCTTACCAAATCTTGACATCCTTTGATCGCTCTAGAGATAGAGTTTTCCCCTTCGGGGGACAAAGTGACAGGTGGTGCATGGTTGTCGTCAGCTCGTGTCGTGAGATGTTGGGTTAAGTCCCGCAACGAGCGCAACCCTTAAGCTTAGTTGCCATCATTAAGTTGGGCACTCTAGGTTGACTGCCGGTGACAAACCGGAGGAAGGTGGGGATGACGTCAAATCATCATGCCCCTTATGATTTGGGCTACACACGTGCTACAATGGATAATACAAAGGGCAGCGAATCCGCGAGGCCAAGCAAATCCCATAAAATTATTCTCAGTTCGGATTGTAGTCTGCAACTCGACTACATGAAGCTGGAATCGCTAGTAATCGTAGATCAGCATGCTACGGTGAATACGTTCCCGGGTCTTGTACACACCGCCCGTCACACCACGAGAGTTTGTAACACCCGAAGCCGGTGGAGTAACCTTTTATTAGGAGCTAGCCGTCGAAGGTGGGACAAATGATTGGGGTGAAGTCGTAACAAGGTAGCCGTATCGGAAGGTGCGGCTGGATCACCTCCTTTCTAAGGATATTACGGAATGACCATTAGGTCATGGAATAGCGTAGACATATTGTATTCAGTTTTGAATGTTTATTTAACATTCACATTGCACATTGAAAACTAGATAAGTAAGCAAATAGATTTTACCAAGCAAAAAAACCGAGTGAATTTCTAACGAAATTCAAGCTTAATAATCGCGCGTCGTCTTTTTAGACGACATCACAGATTAATAACATTTATTTTCTTAAACAGTGATGTATAAGGAAATATTAGATTAAGTTATTAAGGGCGCACGGTGGATGCCTTGGCACTAGAAGCCGACGAAGGACGTTACTAACGACGATATGCTTTGGGGAGCTGTAAGTACGCTTTGATCCAGAGATTTCCGAATGGGGAAACCCAGCATGAGTTATGTCATGTTATCCGCATATGAATACATAGTATGTGAGAAGGCACACCCGGAGAACTGAAACATCTTAGTACCCGGAGGAAGAGAAAGAAAACTCGATTCCCTGAGTAGCGGCGAGCGAAACGGGAAGAGCCCAAACCAACAAGCTTGCTTGTTGGGGTTGTAGGACACTCAATACGGAGTTACAAAGGAAATAATTAGACGAATGGCTTTGGAAAAGCCAACCATAGAAGGTAAAAGTCCTGTAGTCGAAAGTTATTTCTCTCCTGAGTGGATCCTGAGTACGGCGGAACACGTGAAATTCCGTCGGAATCCGGGAGGACCATCTCCCAAGGCTAAATACTCTCTAGTGACCGATAGTGAACCAGTACCGTGAGGGAAAGGTGAAAAGCACCCCGGAAGGGGAGTGAAATAGAACCTGAAACCGTGTGCTTACAAATAGTCAGAGCCCGTTAATGGGTGATGGCGTGCCTTTTGTAGAATGAACCGGCGAGTTACGATTTGATGCAAGGTTAAGCAGTAAATGTGGAGCCGTAGCGAAAGCGAGTCTGAATAGGGCGAATGAGTATCTGGTCGTAGACCCGAAACCAAGTGATCTACCCATGTCCAGGTTGAAGTTCAGGTAACACTGAATGGAGGACCGAACCGACTTACGTTGAAAAGTGAGCGGATGAGGTGTGGGTAGCGGAGAAATTCCAATCGAACTTGGAGATAGCTGGTTCTCTCCGAAATAGCTTTAGGGCTAGCCTCAAGTGATGATTATTGGAGGTAGAGCACTGTTTGGACGAGGGGCCCCTCTAGGGTTACCGAATTCAGACAAACTCCGAATGCCAAATAATTTAACTTGGGAGTCAGACTATGGGTGATAAGGTCCGTAGTCGAAAGGGAAACAGCCCAGACCACCAGCTAAGGTCCCAAAATATATGTTAAGTGGAAAAGGATGTGGCGTTGCCCAGACAACTAGGATGTTGGCTTAGAAGCAGCCATCATTTAAAGAGTGCGTAATAGCTCACTAGTCGAGTGACACTGCGCCGAAAATGTACCGGGGCTAAACATATTACCGAAGCTGTGGATTATCCGTAAGGATAATGGTAGGAGAGCGTTCTAAACGTGTCGAAGCATGATCGTAAGGACATGTGGAATGTTTAGAAGTGAGAATGCCGGTGTGAGTAGCGAAAGATGGGTGAGAATCCCATCCACCGATTGACTAAGGTTTCCAGAGGAAGGCTCGTCCGCTCTGGGTTAGTCGGGACCTAAGCCGAGGCCGATAGGCGTAGGCGATGGATAACAGGTAGATATTCCTGTACCACCTATGATTGTTTGAACGATGGGGGGACGCAGTAGGATAGGCGAAGCGTGCTGTTGGAGTGCACGTCCAAGCAATAAGACTGAGTGTTAGGCAAATCCGGCACTCGTAAGGTTGAGTTGTGATGGGGAGTTGGATCATGTATCCGGCGAGTCGTTGATTTCACACTGCCAAGAAAAGCCTCTAGTTAGAAAATAGGTGCCCGTACCGCAAACCGACACAGGTAGTCAAGATGAGAATTCTAAGGTGAGCGAGCGAACTCTCGTTAAGGAACTCGGCAAAATGACCCCGTAACTTCGGGAGAAGGGGTGCTTTTTAGGGTGAAAGCCTTGAAGAGCCGCAGTGAATAGGCCCAAGCGACTGTTTATCAAAAACACAGGTCTCTGCTAAACCGTAAGGTGATGTATAGGGGCTGACGCCTGCCCGGTGCTGGAAGGTTAAGAGGAGTGGTTAGCTTCTGCGAAGCTACGAATCGAAGCCCCAGTAAACGGCGGCCGTAACTATAACGGTCCTAAGGTAGCGAAATTCCTTGTCGGGTAAGTTCCGACCCGCACGAAAGGCGTAACGATTTGGGCACTGTCTCAACGAGAGACTCGGTGAAATCATAGTACCTGTGAAGATGCAGGTTACCCGCGACAGGACGGAAAGACCCCGTGGAGCTTTACTGCAGCCTGATATTGAAATTTGGCACAGCTTGTACAGGATAGGTAGGAGCCTTTGAAGCGTGAGCGCTAGCTTACGTGGAGGCGCTGGTGGGATACTACCCTGGCTGTGTTGACTTTCTAACCCGCACCATTTGATCATGGTGGGAGACAGTGTCAGGCGGGCAGTTTGACTGGGGCGGTCGCCTCCTAAAGAGTAACGGAGGCGCTCAAAGGTTCCCTCAGAATGGTTGGAAATCATTCGCAGAGTGTAAAGGCACAAGGGAGCTTGACTGCGAGACTTACAAGTCGAGCAGGGTCGAAAGACGGACTTAGTGATCCGGTGGTTCCGCATGGAAGGGCCATCGCTCAACGGATAAAAGCTACCCCGGGGATAACAGGCTTATCTCCCCCAAGAGTTCACATCGACGGGGAGGTTTGGCACCTCGATGTCGGCTCATCGCATCCTGGGGCTGTAGTCGGTCCCAAGGGTTGGGCTGTTCGCCCATTAAAGCGGTACGCGAGCTGGGTTCAGAACGTCGTGAGACAGTTCGGTCCCTATCCGTCGTGGGCGTAGGAAATTTGAGAGGAGCTGTCCTTAGTACGAGAGGACCGGGATGGACATACCTCTGGTGTACCAGTTGTCGCGCCAGCGGCATAGCTGGGTAGCTATGTATGGACGGGATAAGTGCTGAAAGCATCTAAGCATGAAGCCCCCCTCAAGATGAGATTTCCCAACTTCGGTTATAAGATCCCTCAAAGATGATGAGGTTAATAGGTTCGGGGTGTAAGCGCAGTAATGTGTGTAGCTGACGAATACTAATCGATCGAAGACTTAATCAAAATTTTTAACTCGGTTTACGCCGTAAAATCTGCTTACTATCTAGTTTTGAATGTGTAATATCATTCTTATAATTGCGTAGAGAAAACGCTTATAGACGACGAATCACAATGGATGACAAATGAGTTTACTCAAGTAAATGAATGCGAAAGCCAGAAGTGATGAGGAAGTATGTAAACGATTGTCTCAAGCAAGTATTTGTCTGGTGATGATGGCAAAGAGGTCACACCTGTTCCCATGCCGAACACAGAAGTTAAGCTCTTTAGCGCCGATGGTAGTTGGACTTACGTTCCGCGAGAGTAGGACGTTGCCGGGCAAATATTTTTAAAATGGATGCGATGAGCCGCACTCGAGACCTGTTAGGTCTCTTTTTTTGTACTTTTTTATTTGCAACTCTAACATGAATCATGCATTAAAATTCTAATATATTGATAGATTGGCTATCTTATAGGTCATAAAACATAGTGATTTAATTAAACAGAAATGAATTTAGATTATCATGCTTTAAAAGCAAATATATTTTGTGTAGTGCTGACGCCCAGGGGAATGGACGATTGAAAAAGTTTAATTAATCACTAGTTCATTTACAATAATGTTTTTAATCTCAAAACAGAGCGTGTTTAAAAAAGTAATAGATTTTGTGTAGTGCTGACGCCCGGGGGAAAGCATGAGTGAGAGACTACAGGCTCGAGCCATGCCCCCAGGCAAGCATACACAAACAAAATCTTAAAAAAATAAGCATATCGCTATTCCAAGCGATATGCTTATTAATGTTTAAATAAGTAATGAATAAAGCATCTTATTTTGATTAATATAAATATATTTAGGATCGAATTCACTCACGTTTTTATAAAGCTGATCGATATCATTATGATCTTTTAGTTGAATACCAATGATAACTGATCCAGTGTTTTGACTAGATTTTTTTAAGTATTCAAACTTAGTTATATCATCATTTGGTCCTAAAACATCATTTACAAATTCGCGAAGTGCACCTGGTCTTTGTGGAAAGTTTACAATGAAGTAATGCTTCATATCTTCAAACAGTAATGAACGTTCTTCAATTTCTTTCATTCTATTGATGTCATTATTACCACCACTGACGATACATACAACATTTTTACCTTTAATTTCATTCTTATAATGATTTAAGGCACTTACACTTAATGCACCAGCTGGTTCAGCAATAATTGCTTGTTTAGAATACATATCTAAAATAGTACTACAAACTTCACCTTCATCTACTGCAACAAAATCATCAACAATATTTTTAGAAATATCAAAAGTTAATTGTCCTACACGACCTACAGAAGCACCGTCTACAAATTTATCAATATCAGTTAATGTGACGATTTTATTTGCTTTAACTGACTGAGCCATACTACTAGCGCCTAGAGGTTCTACACCAATTACTTGAGTTTCAGGCATTTTATCTTTTAAGTAAGTTCCAACCCCTGAAATTAAACCTCCACCGCCAATTGCAGCGAAACAATAATCAAATGTAATGTTTTCTTCTGTCGCAAAATCAACCATTTCTTTAGCAATAGTACCTTGACCAGCAATTGTATTGATATTATCAAATGGATCAATAAAGCTTAATCCAAATTGTTCTGTATATTCCAATGCATGTTTAAGGCAATCATCAAAAGTATCACCAATGAGTTCGATTTGAACAAATGCTCCACCAAAAAATTTAACTTGATTTATCTTCTGAGCAGGGGTAGTTACTGGCATAAAGATAACAGCTTTGATTGCTAATTGTTTTGCTGTAAAAGCAACACCTTGAGCATGGTTACCCGCACTTGCACAACTTACACCGTTAGCGCGTTCTTCATCTGTTAATTGATTAATAGCATAACATGCACCACGGAGTTTAAATGATCTAACCCATTGTAGATCTTCTCTTTTTAAATAGACGTTACAGTCATATTTTTGTGATAAATACATATCTTTTTCTAAAGGGGTTTGTTTAACAGTATCTTTTAATTTTAAAAATGCTTCTTCGATATCTTCAGCATTTAAACGTGTTTTTAAGGTCATTCTATCACTCCTAAATTAGTTGTGCATTTTTTCGTAATTACTGATTTGTTCCTCGTAAGTTAATGTAATAGCAATATCATCTAATCCATTAACGAGTTTATTTTTCCATGTTGCATCTATATCAAAGTGATATGTTGCTTCTGGGGTTTTAATTTGTTGATTTGGTAAATCAATTGTAATTTCAGAATGTTGTGCAATAGCTTCTCTATCGTCTTTATTTTCAATTACGATAGGCAACATTCCATTTTTTGTACAGTTCATATAGAAGATATCACTGAAACTACCAGCAATAATAATAGTGAAACCAAAGTCTTTAAGTGCCCATGCAGCATGTTCTCTAGAAGAACCACAACCAAAGTTATCACCAGAAATTAAGATACTTGCACCTTTGTATTCTGGTTTATTCAAATTGAATTCTGGGTTATCAGAACCATCTTCAAGATAACGCCATTCATCAAATAGAAATGGTCCGAAACCTGTTTTAGAAATACGTTTCAAAAATGCTTTAGGTATAATTTGGTCTGTATCAATATTATCATTGAGTAGGGGAACAGTCTTACCTTGGAAAGTTGTAATTGGTTCCATTTAGATAACCACCTTTCTAGTATCTACAAATCTACCGTTGATTGCTGCAGCGGCAGCCATTGCTGGTGAAACAAGATGTGTACGTGCGCCTTTACCTTGTCTACCTTCAAAGTTACGGTTACTTGTAGAAGCACAGTGTACACCATTTGGAACTTGGTCAGGATTCATACCTAGACACATAGAACAACCTGGTTCACGCCAATCAAATCCTGCATCTTTGAAAATTTTATCTAGTCCTAATGCTTCTGCTTGATTCTTTACACTTCTAGATCCAGGTACAACAATTGCTGTAATATCTTGGTGTACTTTATGACCATCTACAATTTTACTTGCTTCAATTAAATCTGAAAGTCTTGCATTTGTACATGATCCTAAGAAAACATAACCTAGAGGGATATCTCTCGCTGTTTGTCCTGGTTGAAGTCCCATGTAATTATATGCTCTTTCATCATTGATATCTTTAATTTCTGGGAATGGGGTATTAAAATTAACTCCCATTTCAGGGCTTGTTCCCCAAGTAACTTGAGGTTCTAACTCGTTTACATCTACTTGAATGACTTTATCATAAGTAGCATCTTCGTCTGAATAAAGAGTTTTCCAATCTTCAATACTTTCTTCAAAGTGCTCAGGTTGATATTCACGACCTTTAACATATTCAAAAGTTGTTTCATCTGGTTTCATCATGCCGTATTTAGCACCGGCTTCAATAGCCATATTACAAATGGTCATACGCTCATCCATTGTCATATTAGAAATGGCTTCACCTGCAAATTCTAGAGCGTATCCAGAACCAAAATCAACGCCATACTGATTAATCAAGTAAAGAATGATGTCTTTAGCGTAAACACCAGTAGGTAAAGTACCATCTACTTGTATTTTTAAGTTTTTCGGCTTTGTTTGCCAAAGTGTTTGTGTTGCGAAGACATGTTCTACTTCGCTTGTACCAATTCCAAATGCAATAGCACCAAATGCACCGTGTGTAGCAGTGTGTGAATCACCACATACAATCGTCTTACCTGGTTGTGTTAATCCAGTTTCTGGACCAACCATGTGTACGATACCTTGTTCATCAGAACCCATATCAAATAACTTTACACCAAATGCTTCACAGTTCTTTTGCAAAGCATTAATCTGTTTATTAGCAACTTCATCTCTAATATTGAATATATCAATTGTAGGTACATTATGATCTAATGTACCAAAAGTTCGGTCAGGTCTTCTCACTTTTCTGTTTTGCAATCTTAAGCCTTCGAAAGCCTGAGGAGATGTAACTTCATGGATGAGGTGTAAGTCGATATATAATAATTGGGGTTCACCTTCTTTGCCAGCTATAATATGTCGATTCCATACTTTATCAAATAATGTTTGTGCCATGTGTTTTCCTCCTTATATTGATTTTTTAATTGCTTCGAAGACTTCAGACGTACTATTATTTCCACCTAAATCTTTAGTTGCAATACCTTGTTGAATTGTACTAAAAACGATATCTTCCAAATGTTGTGCACATTCAGGTTGATTGAAACTTTCTCTGATACACATTGCTAAAGATAAAAGCATTCCACTTGGATTAGCTTTGTTTTGTCCAGCAATATCAGGAGCAGAACCGTGTATAGGTTCATATAGACTAGGTCCATTTTCTCCAAAACTTGCAGAAGGGGATAAACCTAATGATCCTGGTATAACAGATGCTTCATCACTTAATATATCTCCAAATAAATTTTCTGTAACAATGACGTCAAATTGCTTTGGATTTGTTATTAAATGCATACTACAAGCGTCTACAAGTAAATGTTTTAATTCAACTTCAGGATACTCCTTAGAAACTTGTTCTAAAGTTTGTCTCCATAATTTTGAAGAACTAAGTACATTTTCTTTATCAACAGATGTAACTAATTTATTTCGCTTTGCAGCTAATTTAAAAGCAACATGCGCAATACGTGATATTTCTTCTTGAGAATAAGTTAAAGTATCTACAGCTTGTTCGTCATTGAAATATTTTGGTTCACCAAAGTACAAACCTCCAGTTAATTCACGAACGATGATTAAATCTGTATCTTTAACAATATTTTCTTTTAGTGGTGAAAGATGCGCTGTTGATGGTGTTACGATTGTAGGTCTAATATTTGCAAATAAATTTAATGCTTTTCTAATACCTAGTAAACCATGTTCAGGTCTGTTCTTTGGATCTGTCCATTTAGGTCCACCGACAGCACCTAATAAAATAGCATCACTATTTTTACATGATTCTAAAGTATCTGGAGGTAAAGGCTCGCCATGTTTATCAATGGCGATACCTCCAAAATCTTTAGTAACTAGTTCATAAGTAAAATCATATTTCTTTGAAAGTAATTCTAGTACTTCTAAACTACCTGTTAATATCTCTGGGCCGATACCATCACCGGGTAGGGCAGTGATTTTGTATGTCATGACTTTACGCCTTCCTTCACTCTGTTTTCGCTATATTTAGCATGTGCCTCTACATATGCCTTACATGATGCATATAAAATATCATAATCAATACCAATACCAGTAAAGGTTTCATCTCCAAAATCAACTTGAACATGTACTTCTGCTTGAGCATCCGTACCTTCAGTAATGGATTCAATACGATAGATTTGTAATTCAGGTTCATAATCAAAGATACGGTCAATCGCATTATATATAGAGATGATAGAACCAGAACCTATAGATGAGTCTTGATAAGTACGTCCATCTTTATCTTCAATGACGACTACTGCACTTTGTAAACCATTGGATACAAACTGTAATTGTAGGGCATTAACTTTATAATAAGCATTTTCTTCGTGTTCACTACCTTGTAGAATGGCGTGTATATCACGATCGGTTACTTGTTTTTTCTTATCTGCAACTGATTTGAATTGTTTAAACACTTCAACTTGTTCGTCAGGTGATAAATCATAACCAAGTTCAGTTAATTTTTCATTAAATGCATGTTTACCAGAAAGTTTTCCTAGTGGGAGTGCATTCTTTTTCACACCGACGAGTTGTGGTGTCATAATTTCGTATGTTTCAGGATTTTTCAGTATGCCATCTTGATGAATGCCAGACTCATGACTAAATGCATTCTGTCCGACAATTGCTTTGTTTCTTGGAACACGTAATCCAGAATATCTACTCACCATATCACTCATATTTTTAGTTTCAGATAAGTTGATATTAGTAGATAGGTCATAATGATCTTGACGAACGTGAAGTGCAAGTGCAATTTCTTCTAAAGCAGTATTACCCGCACGCTCACCAATACCATTAATTGCACCTTCAACTCTACGCGCGCCATTTTCAAAAGCAGCAAGACTATTTGCGACTGCTAATCCTAAATCATCATGGCAGTGGGAACTATAGATGACTTCATGATCACTTGTAACAGTTTCAGTTAAAGTCTTAAAGAGTTGACCATATTCTGACGGATAAGAATAACCTACAGTATCCGGAATATTGATAATATCTGCACCAGCATCAACAGCTGTTTGAACAGCTTTAATTAAAAATGGAAGAGGTGTTCGTGTTGCATCTTCCGGTGAAAATTGTACTTTATCAAAAATTGATTTAGCATAAGTTACATTTTCAGTGATAGATGCTAATACTTCATCTTCTGTCATTTTTAATTTAAATTCTAAATGAATAGGGCTAGTTGCTAAGAAAATATGAATTTGTCTATGTTGTGCATCTTTTGTAGATTCATGAACGGCATCAATGTCAGACTTTTTACATCTAGCTAAACCACAAACTGCAGTCGTTGTTAATGCTTGTGCAATACTTTCTACAGATTTGAAGCTACCTTCACTTGAAGCAGGGAACCCTGCTTCAATTACATCAACGCCCCATTTTTCTAATTGTTTAGCAATTTTGAGACGTTCATCAAATGAAAAGTTAACCCCCGGTGTTTGCTCTCCATCTCTTAGCGTTGTATCGAATATTTGAATATGATCTGACATAATAATCCTCTCCTTAAGTTCTAACTTGTTTATTTAGATTGAATACTTTTAGCTTTAACGAATGGCATCATGTCACGTAATTCTCTACCAACTGATTCAATTTGATGTCCTTGTTGCTGTTTACGCATTTTCAAGAATTCTTCAAAACCATTTTCGTTATCTTTAATGAAGCGGTCACTGAAAGCACCAGTTTGGATGTCTTTTAGGACTTCTTTCATATTGTCTTTAACATCTGGAGTAATGACACGTTCACCTGATACATAATCTCCAAATTCTGCAGTATTTGAAATAGAATAACGCATGTTTTCCATTCCGCCTTCATACATTAAATCAACAATTAATTTCATTTCGTGTAATACTTCGAAATAAGCGATTTCTGGTTGGTAACCCGCTTCAACTAATGTTTCGAAACCTGATTGAATTAATTTAGTTGCGCCACCACATAGAACAGCTTGTTCACCGAATAAATCTGTTTCTGTTTCTTCTTCGAAAGTTGTACCAATAACACCGGCTCTAGTTGCGCCAATACCTTTTGCATAACTTAATGCTAATTGTGTTGCTTTACCTGTAGCATCTTGATATACAGCGTATAGTGCTGGAACTGCGCTTCCTTCAGTAAATGTACGTCTTACTAAATGACCTGGGCCTTTAGGTGCTACTAAAAATACATCAACAGTTTCAGATGGTTGAATAACTTTGAAATGAACATTGAAACCATGAGCAAATACTAAAGCATTTCCGTCTTCAAGGTGAGGTTCAATTTCTTCATGATATACTTTTCCTTGGATTTCATCTGGTAATAGAACCATTACAACTTCAGATTGTTGAACTGCTTCAGCTACTGGATAAACTTCAAATCCATCTTCCTTAGCTTGATCAAATGATTTACCAGGACGAATACCGATAACGACATCATAGCCATTGTCTTTTAAGTTTTGTGCATGTGCATGTCCTTGTGAACCATACCCAACAACTGCAATTTTTTTACCTTGTAATGCGTCTTCTGTCACCGTGTTGTCATAAAATACTTTAGTCATAATAAATGCCTCCATTAATTTGTTTTTGATTTAGTTTATTTATAATAATCCTGCAGAACCTGTTCGTGACACTTGTGTCACGGGATATATTTTTAAATCATCCAATAGATTTTCTATTGTTTGATGGGTTCCAAACGCTTGTAAATATATATGATCTTCAACATCTTTTAAAATTGTGAGTTGATTTTCATATGGTTTAATTAATTTTTCAAAAGATTTAAAGTCAGTAGGGTGACCTAACTTAATGAGTATGAGCTCTCTATTGAAAATATTTGTTTCAGTTATATCTAATGCAGAAATAACATTCACTTGTTTCTCTAATTGCTTAATGATTGTTTCTGAACTACTTTCTTCTTGAACGTCGACAATAAATGTTACGTTAGAAATACCTTCAGTTTCAGTAGGCGTCGCTGAAAGAGAAACAATGTTGTATTGTCTTCTTACAAAGATACTTGTAAGTCTGTTGAGTGTACCCGCGCGATCGAGTACTTGTGTCTGAATCGTTCTTTTCATTATTCCACGCCCTCCATCTTATAGTTTGGTTGTCCACTTGGAACCATAGGTAGTACTGGTTCTGAAGGTGAAATTCTAATCTCGATTAGCGCTGGTCCTTTATGGGCAAATGCTTCATCAAGTTTTGATTCTAATTGCTCATTAGAATCAATCATAAATCCTTTAACGCCGTAACTTTCAGAAAGTTTCATGAAATCAGGTTGTCCTGAAAATACAGAGTGTGAAAAGCGTTGGCTGTAAAACTTATCTTGCCACTGTTTTACCATGCCTAATGCACCGTTATTGATAAGCACAATCTTGATATCATTGCCAAATTCATTTAGGATTGCCATTTCTTGATTGGTCATTTGGAAACCACCATCACCAACAAAGGCAACTACTGTCTTGTCAGGGTATGCGAACTTTGCACCCATAGCAGCTGGAATACCAAAGCCCATTGTTCCTAAACCACCACTTGTAACAATTTGACCGTGTGTCTTAAATGGATAATATTGCGCTACCCACATCTGATGTTGTCCAACATCTGTCGCAACAAGTGCATCGCCATTTGTAATTTTTCCAATATATTCAATGGCCTGTTGGGGTTTAATATAATCATCAGTTGGTTGTTCGTATTTAAATGGGTACGTTGCTTTATTAGAAAGACAATGTTCATACCAATCATGATGTGCAATATCATGTGTTTCATATTCAAGTAATGCTTCCAGAGTCACTTTCGCGTCGGCGATAATACCTAAATCTGTAGGGATTATCTTATTGATTTCACATGGGTCGATATCGACATGAATCACTTTAGCGTCTTTAGCAAAATCATCGGGATTACTTGCTAAGCGATCATCAAATCTACTACCAAAATTAATTAACAAATCACATTCGGTTAAAGCCATATTGCTTGCATACGAACCATGCATGCCACCCATACCTAGGAATAATGGATCAGAGTAGGGGATAGAACCTAAACCTAATAACGTGTTTACTACTGGAATTTTGTACTTATTCGCAAATTCTGTAAGTTCTTTAGATGCCTTTGCATGGTTGACACCAGCACCAGCAAGGATAATAGGCTTTTCAGCTAATTTAATCATTTGAATCAATTGTTCAATTTCTTTATCTTCAGGGTTCAAATCTAATTGATAACCTGGGAGATCTAACGCTCTAGGTGAAACTTCAACAGTTTCAAGTACGCCGATATCTTTAGGGAAATCTATTACAACAGGTCCTTTACGTCCAGTTGAAGCAATATGGAACGCTTCGTCAATGATTTTTGGAATATCTTTAACATCAGTTACTTGATAGTTATGCTTAGTAATTGGTGTTGTCATTGAAAGTAAATCTGCTTCTTGGAATGCATCTTTACCAATACCTGGACGATGAACTTGACCAGTTATTACGATTAAAGGAATTGAGTCACTCATCGCATCTGCAATTCCAGTGATTGTATTCGTTGCTCCTGGACCACTTGTAACAACAACAACGCCAGGTTTACCAGTTACTCTTGCATATCCTTCAGCTGCATGTACGGCACCTTGTTCATGTCTTGTTAAGATATGAGGCACTTTTCCTTCATAGAATGCATCATATAATGGAAGAACTGCACCACCAGGATATCCGAAGATATAATCGACTTTTTGATCAATAAACGATTGTACGAGTAGTTCAGCACCCGTATAAGTTATCGTTTTTTCTTTAGTAGCTTCATCTGGTTCTTTGTATGATTTAGTAGTTAGTGCCATGTAAATCACTCCTTAAATTAGTTCGTCTGGTACTTTCAGAATGCCACCTGTATTTGCACTTGTAACAAGGGCAGTATATCTAGCAAGGTAACCCGTTTTAACTTTAGCTTTAAATGGTTCAATGTTTTGTTTTCTAGCATGTAATTCTGCTTCAGAAACATTGACGTCTAATGTACGTTCAGTTAAATCAATGATGATTTCATCTCCATCTTCTATAAGACCAATAGGACCTCCAGCAGCAGCTTCTGGTGAAATATGACCAACGGCTACACCACGAGTGGCACCTGAGAAGCGGCCATCAGTGATTAAGGCAACATCTTTACCTAATCCACGACCGACGATTGAAGAAGTAGGTGCTAACATTTCTGGCATTCCTGGACCACCTTTTGGACCTTCATAACGTATAACGACGACATGTCCTTCACGTACAGTATGGTTGTCAATTGCTTCAACAGCTTCATCATGAGAACTGAAACAAATGGCCTTACCGACAAATTTCTTAATTGAAGGATCTACACCACCGACTTTAATCGCTGCACCGTCTGGGGCAATATTTCCGAATAACATGGATAAACCGCCCGTTTCTGAGAATGCATTTTCTTTCTTATGAATAACATCAGTATTTAAAATCTCTCTATCTTGATTATTTTCTCGTAATGTTTTACCTGATACAGTAATACGATCTGGGTGTAATACATTATCCATAGTAAGTAATTCACCGATAATAGAAGGTACACCACCAGCTTCATGAACATCGTGCATTGAATATGATGAACTTGGCGCGATTTTTGATAGGTAAGGTGTACGTTTCGCAATATCATTAACTCTATTTAAATCGTATTCGATACCTGCTTCATTGGCTAAAGCTAATGTGTGTAGAACTGTATTTGTAGAACCACCCATTGCCATATCAAGTGCGAAAGCATCATCGATAGCATCTTTAGTAATAATATCTTTAGGCTTGATATCTTTTTTAACTAAGTCCATGAGTTTAAATGCTGATTCGCGAATTAATTCTTTTCTTTCATCTCCGACTGCGATTGCTGTACCGTTATATGGAAGAGCTAAGCCTAATACTTCCATAAGACAATTCATTGAATTTGCTGTAAACATACCAGCGCATGAACCACAAGTAGGGCAAGCATTTTGTTCCATATCTAAGAATTCTTCTTTTGACATTGAACCACTTTTGAATGTACCAACAGCTTCAAACATAGAAGAAAGTGTTAATGCTTTACCAGTTGCAGATAATCCAGCTTTCATTGGACCACCTGAACAGAAGATAGCAGGTACGTTAGTTCTAACTGATGCTAAAAGCATTCCCGGAGTAATCTTGTCACAGTTTGGCATGTAGAATACACCGTCAAACCAATGGGCATTGATTACTGTTTCAGCTGCATCTGCAATGACTTCTCTACTAGGTAATGAGTAGCGCATACCAATGTGTCCCATTGCAATACCATCATCGACACCGATTGTATTAAACTCAAATGGAATACCGCCGGCTTCTCTAATAGCTTCTTTAGCAATATCTGCTAATTCTCTTAGATGTACATGTCCAGGGACGATATCAATATAAGAGTTACAAATTGCGATAAATGGCTTGTTCATATCTGTAGGGCTTTGGATTTGTCCCGTCGCATGTAATAAACTTCTTGCTGGCGCTTGTTGATCACCTTTTTTAATCATGTCACTTCTCATAATTACACTCCTCTATAAAATAAAAAAGCAGCCTCCCAATATTAATGGGACGCTGCTTTCAAGTCCCATTCAAGTAGAAATAGGACTTAAACCTGACAGTAAATGAATCAATTACTGTTGTTCGAGTCCTTCTGAGCGTAATAAAATTGCTAATATGCCGTATTCGATTGTAGGTTGTTTTGCCGTCATATTGTATTTCATTACAACTCTTCCTTTCTGCTTAAATGTGAACTATATTTTTTGTTAAGATTTTTGAATAGTTAAAAAATTTATGTACTTAATTTAACGCATAAAATAGAGCATGTCAACAGAAGATTTAGAGTTTTCTAAAAATTTAGATAATGAAAGCGTTTTCCTTCGTGAAAAATCATTCGTTACCCAATTTTTTAATTATTTGTTATAATAATTCAGTTAGTTAAAAGAAAAGTGGAGGAAGGTACCGAAGTATGATTATACAAGTTGAATCACTAGAAACGACGAAAAGAATTGCCGAAAAACTTGCCCAAGTCGTAAGTGAGAATGATGTTATATTATTAAATGGTGATTTAGGTGCTGGAAAGACAACATTTAGCCAATATTTTGGAAAGGCATTAGGAGTTAAACGAACGATTAACTCACCAACCTTTAATATCATTAAATCATATAAAGGCAGATTGCCATTCCACCATATGGATTGTTATCGATTAGAACATAGTGATGAGGATTTAGGTTTTGATGAATACTTTAATTCAGATGCGGTAACGTTAATTGAATGGAGTACATTTATTCAAGACTATTTACCAGAGGAACGTTTAGAAATTAACATTAAATATATAGAAGAAAATAAAAGAGTGTTTGAAATTAAGTCAGTTGGACAACATTATAATCAATTAAAGGAAGTGTTAAAAGATGACGACGCTACTGATTGATACTTCAAACCAACCATTAGCTGTATCACTTGTTAAAGATAAAGAAGTACTATTAAACTATCAATCAAATATTAAAAAGAATCATTCATTACAATTGATGCCAGTTATTGAATCAATGATGAATGAAGCTGGTATCCAACCTAGTGATTTACAAGAAATTGTTGTTGCAAATGGACCAGGGTCTTATACAGGATTACGTATTGGCATTACTACAGTAAAGACATTAGCTTATGCGCTTAATATTCCTATTTATGAAGTGTCATCACTTAAAGCACTTGCACATACTGTTTCTAATGATGATAAATGGATTGTTCCTATATTTGATGCGAGACGAGAATTTGTGTTTACAGGCATTTATCAATATCAAGCATCAAAGTTAATAGAAATGAAGGAAGATTGCTATATCTCAATACAAGAACTTAAAGAAATTTTAAATGAGCATCAGCAAGATTACGTATTTGTAGGTGTAGATGCATTAAAATTAGCAGAAAAGTTAGAAGGACCTATCGTATCAAACTTACCAGATGCTTCACTCATGTTTGATTTGAAAGAAAGTCCGGTGTCTAATGTACATGAATTAAAACCACGATATTTAAAATTATCAGAGGCGGAACAAAATTGGAAAAACAATCAAAAGAAGCATTAGAAATTCGAGAAATGACAATTGACGATGTAAACCAAGTCTATGAAATTGAAAAACAAAGTTTTGATCACAGTTCATGGTCACTGGACGCATTTTATCATGAGTTAGAGAAGAATGAATTTGCACATTACTTTGTAGTTTCAATGAATGATCGAATCATTGCATATTGTGGTTTATGGATTGTTATCGATCAAGCACAAATCACAACTATTTCAGTTGATGATGCATATAGAAATAATGGTGTCGGCCAATTGCTATTAGAATATGTAATGAATTTTGCGAGTACGACATGTACAACGATGAGTTTAGAAGTAAGAATTGAAAACGAAGCGGCAAGACATGTATATGAAAAAGCAGGGTTCACATATGGTGGTATAAGAAAGAATTATTACGGTGACGGAGAGGATGCAAAAGTAATGTGGGTGAGTTTAAATCATGTCTAAATCTATAATTTTAAGTATTGAAACAAGTTGTGATGAGACAGCAGCAAGTGTTATTAAAGATGGAACAGAGATTTTAAGTAATGAAGTCGTTACACAAATGATGACTCATAAAAAATTTGGTGGCGTTGTTCCAGAAGTAGCAAGTAGACAACATGTTGAAGTGATGACATATGTGATAGATGAAGCTTTAAAAAATGCAAACATGACAATGGATGATATAGATGCCGTTGCTGTGACTGAAGGACCAGGATTAATTGGTGCTTTATTGGTCGGTGTAGCAAGTGCGAAGGCGTTGGCTTTTAGTTATAATAAACCACTGATTCCTGTTCATCATATTGCTGGTCATATTTATGCAAATCATCTTGTTAAACCACTATCATTTCCATTAATGGCACTTATCGTTTCCGGTGGACATACAGAATTGATTTATATGAAAAATCATTTAGACTTCGAAATTATTGGTGAAACACGAGATGACGCAGTAGGGGAAGCGTATGATAAAGTTGCAAGAACAATTGGATTATCATATCCTGGTGGACCAGAAGTTGATCGACTTGCACATATTGGCCAAGACACTTTAAAATTCCCAAGAGTATGGTTAGAAAAAGGAAGTTATGACTTTAGTTTTAGTGGACTAAAAAGTGCTGTTATCAATACATTGCATAACAAAAAACAGAAAAACGAAGCAATCATTAAAGAAGATGTTGCTACAAGTTTTCAAAATAGTGTCGTTGAAGTATTGGTAGGTAAGACAATCGCAGCAGTTCAAGAATATGATGTAGATCAACTTATAGTAGCAGGTGGCGTTGCTGCAAATAAAGGATTGCGAGCAGCTTTAGAATCAGAAACTGAACGTCTTAATATTAATTTAAGTATACCGCCGTTAAATCTTTGCACAGATAATGCAGCAATGATTGGTTCTGTAGCACATTTCTTATATGAAGAAGGACGCTTTGCTGATATGAAACTAAACGGTAAAAGTTCAATCGATATTGAAAACCTCTAATAATTTGAAAAAATTAACAAAAGTCATTATAATAAACATGATTTAAGAGAAAAAGAGGAGGCGGAAATGGTGGAAGTAATTACGTATTTTAATTTTAAAAATAGTATTGAAGCATTAAAGTTCTATGAAGAAAAGTTAGGTGCTACAGATATAATGAGAGTAGCAGGTAATGACGAACTATTTAAGGATGCACCACCTGAATTTCAAATGCCTGAGTCGTTTACGATGAATGCGAGCTTTAAAATATTAGGTAAATTATTCTTATGTAGTGATACATGGGAAAATAAAGATATTGATAACGAAGGCGCGCAAGTCTGTTTCCAATTTGATTATAATAATGAAGAGGATAAAGCAGCTATTGTTGATTTGTTTGAAAAAGCAAAATCAGCTGGTTGTGAAATGCAAATGCCATTATCAGAAGTAGAATGGTCACCAATGTTTGGCTCATTTAATGATCCATTTGGTGTGACTTGGATGGCAAACGCAGTATCTGAATAAAATAAAAAAAGCACGGCACTTTAACTATAGAAATAGTTAAAGTGCCGTGCTTTTTTATGTAGAATGTAGATAAAATTTTGTTAAGGTTGCTTAATTCAATTAAGTAAGCAACTATTTTCTAGAATACTTGCCAACGCTATTTGTATAGTCTGTGTAATCTTTAATACGTTGGTCATATTCCTCTTTCGTAATAATCTTGAGTTTCAGTAGTTCTTTAGCTTTAGTTGTATAACTTTCGATGTTTGAATTATTCATAAATGATCATCCCTTCTATTTCTTTACGAGACCAATTACTCTATGAAATTTAACGCTAAGTACTATAGGAACTAAAAATATTAGTAACAGTATTACGAATCTGATTGTAAAATTTATGAAAATTGGTTATTTAAAGTATATGTCTTATTTTATATTAAATCTACCAATAATTGAAAAGATTCAAATATTTTAAAAGTAAGAACATAATTCCTTAATAATATTTACATAAAGTAAATAAAGCATGAGCGTTTTGTAAAGTCAATACAGAACATTTGTACTTGTGCACAAGTTAACCACAAAGTGTGGATAACTTTTGTATATCATTGCTTTAATTTGTGCATAACTTATAGGATAAATACAGAAAATAGTTATTTTACCTGTGGATAACTAGGATAACTTTGTGGATTGCTGGAAAATCAGTGTTTTTAATGTGAATAAATTTGTGATTAAAATAATAAATAAAAATGACTAAGGTGTAAAAGTCACCTTAGTCATTTTCTATAATTCGTTTAATTGACGTTCTAGTTCTTCCCATTTTTCCATGCTTTCTTCAAGTGCAGTTTCTGAATCAATTCTAGATTGATTGATTTCATTACTCTTATCTATATCGTTAAATATTTCTGGCAAGGTAAGTTGATGTTCATAATCAGCAATTTGTTTTTCATACGTTGATATATGTTGTTCAACTTCTTCAAGTTGACGTTCTATTTTTCTTTTTTCTTTTTTGAATTGCTTTTGATTTGTATATAAATTATCTACATTATTTGATGTCGCATTTTCTGTAGATTGTTGTTCATATTCGCTAAGGGCAAGTCGTTGTTCTAACTTTTCTAAATAATATTGATAATCACCATTGAACGATTCATTACCTTCAGCTGTGATATGGAATATTTTATTAGCAAGTTCATTGATAAAATAACGATCATGAGACACAAACAGAAGGGTACCTTCATAATTTTTTAATGCTTGTTCAAGCATTTCTTTAGAATCGATATCTAAATGGTTGGTCGGTTCATCTAGTATGAGGACGTTATTTTTTTCTAACATTAATAATGCGAGTTGTAGTCTTGCTTTTTCGCCACCTGATAAATCGTTGATTATCTTTTTAACTTCATCTTGAGTGAACAAGAATCTACCTAAAATAGTTCTAATATCTTTTTCAGGCATATGTGAATACTGATTCCAAACATAATCGAGGACGGTCAAGTTTGATTTGAACTCGGCTTGTTTTTGGTCGTAGTATCCAATTTGTAGATTTGTACCATATACGACTTCACCCGATAATGCTGGTAGCTTTTGTGCAATCGTTTGAATCAATGTCGATTTACCAATACCATTTGGACCGATAATGGCAATTCTATCGTGTCGCTTAACATCTAAATGGATTGGTGGGGTAATGCTATTTGTGTATCCGATTGATAAATTGTTTACTTTCATAACATCTTCACCAGTTGCACGATTGATTTCAAATGCAATTTGTGCACTTTTAGCATCTAAACGAGGTTTATCGATTCTTTCCATTCTTTCAAGCACTTTACGTCTACTTTTGGCCATGCCACTTGTTGAGGCACGTGTAATATTTTTTTCAACGAAAGTTTCTAATTTTTTAATTTCACTTTGTTGTCTTTCATATTCTGCCATTACTTTTTCGTAATGTGCGTCACGTTCTTTTAAGAATTTACTATAATTGCCGACATATTTTTTAACTGAACCTAATGCGACATCGTAGACTTGATTTACAATTTTATCTAAGAAGTATCTATCATGACTGATAATAACGATCGCGCCTTTAAAATGTGTTAAATAGTTTTCAAGCCATTCAGTCGTCTCCATATCTAAATGGTTGGTCGGTTCATCCAGTAGTAGCAAATCAGGATCACTTAACAACATGCGTGCCATAGATAATCTTGTTTTCTGACCACCGCTAAATGATTGGATCTTTCTATCAAAATCCGCTTCAGTAAAACTTAAACCAGTAAGTACAGTTTTTATTTTACTTTCATAATTATATCCATCCATTGATTCGTATTGATTGGATAATGATTCGTATTGCGCTAATTTTTCTTGATAATCATGACTATTATAATCTTCTGCATGATCACTCATCCAAGTCGTTAAACCTTGCAGCTTTCTCTCTATATTGATTACTGCTTCAAAAGGCTTTCTCATTTCATTCATAACCGTATCGTTGGAATCTAAAGTCATTTGTTGCGTTAAATATCCCATCGATACCTGTTTACCTTTAGATATATTCCCAGTATCGTAATTTTCGACACCGGCAATAATTTTCATCAATGTCGTTTTGCCAGCGCCATTTCTTCCGACGATAGCAATTCGTTCGCCAGTTTTGACTTCGAAGTCTACATCAGAAAATACAATGTCACCATCGAATGATTTTTCTAATTTATTTATTTGTAAAAGTATCATAGTTACACCTCTCTATTAGTTATTATTTTACATGAAAATACCGAATAGTTGTATGTAAATCATCTACAATATTTATATAGTTATTTTAAGCGAAGTTTGATATAATTAATCCAATAGATGTGAACACAATCACATTATTTTAGAGTAGAAAAGGTGAGGATTTTGGCAAAGAATGATGTGAAGATCCCTAAAGCAACTTTGAAACGTTTGCCATTGTATTATAGATTTGTGAGTACGTTGCATAATTCTGGAGTAGATCGTGTATCTTCAAAAGAATTAAGTGAAGGTCTTAAAATTGATTCAGCTACAATACGACGTGATTTTTCCTATTTCGGTGAATTAGGGAAAAAGGGCTACGGTTATAACATTAGCTATTTATTGAAGTTCTTCAGAACGACACTTGAGCAAGATGATATGACAAAAGTCGCAATCGTTGGTGTAGGTAATTTAGGTACGGCACTCGTGAATTATAACTTTACAGTTAATGATAGAATGCAGATTGTTGCAGCGTTTGATCAATCTGAAGATATCGTTGGGAAAATGGTCGGGAAATTAAATGTAGATAGTATGGATGACTTCGAGAAGATACTTGAAGATTTAGGTATAGAAGTGGTAATCTTAACAGTACCACAACGTGTTGCACAAACCGTTGCAAATCGTATAACTTCTGCAGGAATAACTGGAATATTGAATTTTACACCTCAAAGAATAAATGTACCTGATAAAGTACAGGTTCATCATATAGATTTAGGAATTGAATTACAATCTTTAATCTTCTTTATGAAGAATCAATAGGAGGGTATCAAATGGAAGCTTTAGTTTTTGTGAATACGCTTGGTATTTCTGGACCAGTTAGTTTGTTATTTATAGGGGTTGTTGCATTAATTATATTTGGACCAAAGAAATTACCTCAATTTGGTAGAGCGATGGGTTCAACTTTGAAAGAATTTAAAGATGCTACAGATGGGATGACAAACTTTGATGAGAAGAATAGTAAACCAGAAGAAAGCAAAGATAAAGAAGTTAAATAGAAATTTATTTAACAGATGTTCCCATTAATGTGGCGGGTTTCCTGCCACATTTTTTTAGATTGGAGGTAAGAATTTGAATAAGGACAATTTAACTATTGTTGAACATTTGGAAGAATTACGTGGACGAATGATGATCGTTGCTTACTTTCTAATAGGTGGGTTGTTAATTGGTTTCTTCCTTGCGAAGCCAACCATATACTATATAACAAACGATGACTTTACCCAAACATTAGAATTAAATGCATTTAGAATAACCGATCCACTTACAATATACATAGCAATGATTATTATCATCGCATTTATAATTGTATCTCCAGTAATTTTATATCAACTTTGGGCTTTCATTTCTCCTGGATTACATCCTAAAGAGCAGAAAGTGACGTTAAGTTATATCCCGTTTAGTTTGATATTATTTATTTGCGGCTTGTTGTTTTCATACTTTATTATATTTCCGTATTTAATATCTTTTACAATGAACTTAGCGGATGATATGGGAATTAAACAGACAATAGGGATTAAAGAGTATTTTAGTGAATTATTTAAATTTACAATACCATTCGGATTTGTATTCCAATTACCAATCTTGTTATTATTTTTAACAAGGTTAGGCATCGTGACACCGATGTTTCTAAAGAAAAATAGAAAATACGCATACTTCATATTATTAGTAGTCGCAGCATTAATCGCACCACCAGATTTTATGACGCATATGTTGTTTACGATTCCGATGATATTATTGTACGAAGTTAGTATTTTAATTTCGAAAATAGGCTATAAGAAATATTTAAAAGCTGAACAGAAATTAATGGAAGAAGAACTTGGAATGGATGTAGAAGAAACAACAGATCAAAAATAAGACCCAGCCATGTATGGATACCATATAACGTTGGGTTTTATTTTTTATGTTTGCAAGACTGGGGGAACGTGCAAATAAGAGCGTCGTTATTAGCAAGACTGGGCAAACGTGCAAATAAGAGCGTCGTTATTAGCAAGACTGGGCAAACGTGCAAATAAGAGCGTCGTTATTAGCAAGACTGGGCAAACGTGCAAATAAGAGCGTCGTTATTAGTAAGACTGGGTAAACGTGCAAATAAGGGTGTCTATATTAGCAAGACTAGGTGAACGTGCAAATAAGAGTGTCTATATTAGCAAGACTAGGTGAACGTGCAAATAAGAGGTGCCATATTAGCAAGACTGGGCTAACGTGCAAATAAGCAACTGCCAATACAATAAATTTCAATTTTCTAATATCTGTAATATAAAAGTAACTTGAAATTACTATTGTCATCATATACCATTATTCCTATCAAGATAATAAGGATAGGGGTTGTTTACGTGATTTGGATGATTATAAGTGGACTGATTGTCGGAATTCTACTTGGCTTCGTTATGCAAAGAACACGTTTTTGTTTAACTGGCGGATTTAGAGATATGTACGTACAAAAAAATAATAAAATGTTTTATGCACTTTTAATTGCTATTACTGTACAAAGTATAGGTCTATTTACGTTAGTTGGTTTAGGTGTGATTAAATTAGAAGCATCTACATTTCCACTTATCGGGACAATAATTGGTTCATTTGTATTTGGAATCGGGATTATTTTAGCCGGTGGTTGTGCTACGGGAACTTGGTACAGAGCTGGTGAAGGATTGATTGGTAGCTGGATTGCACTTGTATTATATGGTGTGACTGCAGCAATTATGAAGTCAGGACCGTTAAACCCGTTACAAGAAAGTATAAATTCATATACTGTAATGAATGCAAGTATGTCAGAAACATTAAATGTTCCTGTGTGGATATTAATCGGGATTTTAGTTATCGTGACTGTATATTTTGTAACGAAAACTTTGAAAAAACCTAAAGTGGCAATACCTCAATTAAAACAAAAATATACAGGTATTCGTCATATGTTATTTGAAAAGAGATATCATCCATTTGTTGCAGCAATCGCGGTAGGTGTCATTGCATTAATTGCTTGGCCAATGAGTGCTTCAACTGGAAGAATTGCAGGACTAGGAATAACAACACCTTCAGCAAATATCGTTCAATATTTAGTAACTGGAGATGTGTCTTTACTCAACTGGGGTGTATTCTTAGTATTAGGTATTTTTGTAGGTTCTTATATTGCAGCTAAAGGATCACGTGAATTCAAATGGCGTATGCCAGATACGAAAACGATCCGAAACAGTGTTATCGGTGGTGCTTGTATGGGTATAGGTGCATCATTAGCAGGAGGATGTTCAATTGGTAATGGACTTGTATCAACTGCAATGATGAGTTGGCAAGGTTGGATTGCGTTGCCATCAATGATATTTGGTGCTTGGTTTATGAGTTACTTTATCTTTATTAGACCAAGAAAAGTAAGACAAGCAAAAACACAAGTCACTACACAAAGTATTTAATTAAAGGAGTGTATGAATATGGTACATGAATTAGGAACTGTTGGAATGGTTTGTCCATTTCCATTAATAGAAGCACAAAATAAAATGGACGAATTAGCTATAGGTGATCAATTGAAAATTGATTTCGACTGTACACAAGCGACAGAAGCTTTACCAAATTGGGCAGCGGATAATGGTTATCCTGTAACAAATTATGAACAACTTGGTGACGCTTCATGGACGATTACTGTAGAGAAACAATAATTAAATAGAATATATAAATATATTAACCAGCCGTTTTAATGGCTGGTTTTTTATTTACTTAAATAGGTAATTATTTTTCGAAAAAATTAATCAAATTTTTATTGTGAAAATATTCACAAATGAAATGATTCATAGTATACTAATCCATATCAATTGAAAGTGTGGTTACAAACTTGAACAATAAAAATGTGAAATGGGATAAAGTCTTTTATGGTAGGATTTGGGTTCAACATGTTGTAGATACGATTAAGACGAAGGACATACTTCAAAGTTTCTATTTTAAGCGTTATTTACTACGTGCAATTATGGCTGGTTTTATATTAGGGTTAATTACTGTTTTTGTATTAATGATTAGAGCGTCTTTAGATTCCTATTTACCAGGTGGCATGACCAATTTGATTGCGGCAGTTGCATTTAGTTTTGCATTAGTGTTAATTCTGTTTACCAATTCAGAACTATTGACCAGTAATTTTATGTACTTTACTGTTGGATTGTATTATCGAGTTATAAGTCCGATGCGTGTTTTAAAGATATTCACGCTTTGCTTTATAGGCAATGCATTGGGCGGACTGATCCTCTTTTTATTATTACGTTTTTCAGATGTGATGACGCCTGAAATGTTAGTTCAATTAGAGAATGGTATTCATCATAAGACTTTAACAGCTGGATTTATTGCTATTCTTGTAAAAGGCATATTTGCTAATTTCTTTATTAATATTTCATTAGTTATTGCGATGCAAATTGAGGATATATTAGCGAAGATGTTTGTCATGATGTTTGGTGTTACTATATTTGCATTTATGGCATATGAACACGTCGTTTATAATACTGTATTATTTACAGGTGGATTAATATACCAAAGTGAGGAATTAAGTTTCGTTCCAGCATTGATTAATTTAATAGGTGCAGGTATCGGTAATTATATAGGTGGTGGCTTAATTATTGGTTTATTCTATGCGTATTTAAATGACCATCATCAATATCATAATGAACGATTACAATAAATTTAATACTTTTAGTATCTTTGCCGGAGTGGGACTACGAAATCTTTTTTTATCAATTAGATTTCTGTCCTGCTCCTTTTTTTATGAGAATTGGAAACGGTTTTATGATAAAATATGTGATTAAGAGGTGTATGCATGAAGACGATTAAAGATATTGCCGAAATGGCAGGTGTTTCTAAAAGTACGGTCTCCAGATATTTAAATGGTGGATCAATTAGTAAAGATACAAGAGATAAAATACATCAAGTTGTTGAAACAACAGGATATAAGCCGAATCAATTTGCGCAAAGTTTAAAAGCGAAGAGAACGGGTTTAATTGGTGCGATTGTACCTAGATTAGATTCTTATGCGACGACTGAAACGCTAAAGGGAATTGAAACAAGTCTCTTGAAGCAAAATATACAAACGATGATTGTGAATACAGATTTGTCGATTGAAAGAGAAATCGACTCTATTTATATGCTCGCGAAGCGGAAAGTAGATGGCATTATTTTAATGGCGACGTATATATCAGATGAACATTTACAAGCGATTGAAGCAATAGACTGTCCTGTTGTTATCGTTGGTCAAACACATGATGCGTTATATTCCATCATTCATGATGATTACAATGCAGGAGAACAAGTTGCTGAATGGCTTATCAAAAATAATAAACATCATATTACTTATATTGGTGTAGGTGAACACGACATTGCTGTTGGTAAAACGAGAAAAGAAGGCTTATTCGACTTATTATTAAAAAATAATATCGAACCAAAGTTTATTGAAAGTACATTTAGTATTAAAGATGCACAACAGTTAGGTAAGACAATTGAAGTGAGAGCAGATGAAGTTATTGTAGCTGCTACTGATAATATTGCTTTAGGTATTTACCATTCATTATTAACAAAGCATATTGAAATACCTACAATTATAGGGTTTGGTGGCAATAAAATTACCAATATTGTTGCGCCAACGATACAAACTGTCAATTTTCAATATCAATTAGCAGGTGAAACTGCTGTTGAAATACTTAATAAATGCATTAATAATCTTGCAGTAAAAAAACAAAGTACAATTAGTACACACTTTGAATTTATAAATCATTAAGTATGTTAAAATAACATATATAATGGAACCGGTTTAATATAGAAGTAAGGAGAATAAAAATGACGAATTGGACACGTGAAGAACGATATAAAAAGCTCTCAGATATAACAGCTGAGGAGTATACTGAATTACAAGAAAAAGTGAATCAATCAAAATGGAAACAAACATTTCATATTCAACCTAAATCAGGATTACTCAATGATCCTAATGGATTAATTTATCATAATGGCAAATATCATATATTTCATCAATGGTTTCCGCTTGGCGCTGTTCATGGATTGAAGTATTGGTATCATTATACAAGTACAGATCTTATTCAATTTAAAGATGAAGGTGTTGCATTAACACCAGATACTACTTTTGATAGTCATGGCGTGTATTCAGGTAGTGCATTTGAAGTAGATGGACAATTACATTTAATGTATACAGGAAATGCGAGAGATAAAGACTGGAATCGTAAATCAACACAAATGATTGCTGTTGAACAAGAAGATGGTACTTTTAAAAAGTTTGATCAACCGGCAATTGCTGATAAACCAGAAGGATATACTGAACACTTTAGAGATCCGAAAGTTTGGGAAGAAAAAGGCAAATACTACGCAATATTTGGTATTCAACGAGAAAATGAAACTGGCGCTGCGGTTATATATGAATCAGATGACATACATACTTGGAAGTTGAAAGGTGAAATGGACACACAACTGAATGACTTTGGATTTATGTGGGAATGTCCAGATTTATTTAAGTTAGACAATCAAGACATATTTATTTTTTCACCGCAAGGCATAGAAGCAACTGACGATCAATTTGAAAATATATATCAATCAGGATATATCATTGGTAATTTTCAGTTAGATACACTTAAATTTGATCATCAAACTTTTAAAGAATTAGATCATGGATTTGATTTTTATGCACCTCAAACATTTATTGATGAACATGGTAAAAGAATCTTAATCGGTTGGATGGGGCTGCCAGAAATAGATTACGCAACGGATCAAGAAGATTGGGCGCATTGTTTAACACTTCCACGTGAATTAAGTATTGAAAATGGTCAGCTAATGCAACGACCAATAGAAGCGCTGAAGCAACTCAGAACAAATAAAGAAACAGCTGAAGGATATGCCAATAAACATTCAGTTAAATTATATCCTTATGAAGGTAAACAATTTGAATTACTCATTGATATTATAGAGAATGAAGCAACAGAAATTTATTTTGATGTGAGAGTCTTTAAAAAATGTTCAACTCAAATTATTTATAATACAAAAGAAAAAACAATCACTTTAGATCGATTTGAAAGTGGTGTTGTCAGTGAAGCTGTAGAGAAATCTACAAGAGTAGCAAAACTAGACAATGATTTAAAACAGTTAAGAATATACAGCGATACATCAAGCTTAGAAATTTTTGTTAACGATGGTGAACGTGTATTAACAACAAGAATATTCCCGGATGAGGATGCAGTGAATTTCAGAACATCGACTGAATCTGGACAAGTATATTTGAAATTTACTAAATATGATATTCAATCAAATGACTAATATGATCTTTGACACTTGTTGGTTTGTTACAACAGGTGTCTTTTTTTATGAATATAATAGTTGTGATAAATATGAATAGCTTATTACAAAATATTAATTCTATGTAACATATCCATAGAATGCATAGAAATCAACGTTTGTATGATTTATACTTGTAATATTAATAAATGTGGAAGAGGGGAAGGACATTTATGAAGATATTAAAAAATTCTATACTATCATCAATATTATTATCTTCAGTGGTTTTAGGTGCGTCTTATGGGCATGATGCACACGCGGTAGATATAGCGAAAACTAACTTAAAAGTAACTTCTCCAAGTACTGAGGAAACTGATAAAGAAAATTCAACGGAAGAAGCGTCAACAGAAGAACCTAGTAATGAGAAGTCGACAGAAGAAGCAACAACAGAAGAGCCAAGTGAAGAGCAGTCGACAGAGGAAGCAACAACAGAAGAGCCAAGTGAAGAGCAGTCGACAGAGGAAGCAACAACAGAAGAGCCAAGTGAAGAGCAGTCGACAGAGGAAGCAACAACAGAAGAGCCAAGTAAAGAACAGCCAACCGAAGAACCATCAACGGAAGAGCCAAGTAAAGAACAGCCAACCGAAGAACCATCAACGGAAGAGCCAAGTAAAGAACAGCCAACCGAAGAACCATCAACGGAAGAGCCAAGTAAAGAACAGCCAACCGAAGAACCATCAACGGAAGAGCCAAGTAATGAACAGCCAACTGAAGAACCATCAACGGAAGAGCCAAGTAAAGAACAGCCGACTGAAGAACCATCAACGGAAGAGCCAAGTAAAGAACAGCCAACCGAAGAACCATCAACGGAAGAGCCAAGTAAAGAACAGCCAACTGAAGAACCATCAACATCCGGGAAATCAAATGATACAAATAACTATAATAGTCAAAATATAGATCAATATGTACCAACATTACCAACGTATCCAGAAGCAAATACAGACTATGGAAGTTATGCAGACGCTGAAACAAATGTTGAAGTGGATGCTCCAAAGTTTATACCAGGTAAAGCCGAAGCTTATTATGAGAAAATGGACAGAGATATGTTAGCACTTGTAACAAGTAAAGTCGGAACAAGACCAGATTTAGCAAAGACTAAATTTTCGAAAACTGCCAAATCAGCTGAAGCAACATCAATGAGTGATAATGATTCATCTAATACAGATACAACAACGAAAAGTATAGAAAATACAAAAAGCAAAGAAGAAATATCTAAGCCACTTATTTTTGGTGTATCAGCAGGTATATTAATCATATTAGGACTTTTAATTTTGTTTATTAAGAGAAAATTTATAAATTCATAAGAGTTTTAAAAAGAACGTAGGACACTCAGTCCTATGTTCTTTTTTAATTGATAAGAATAGATTTGAAATTGCGATAATGTGCCAGTAGACATATAATAATAAGTGAAACGGGGTGTAAAAAATGACTAAAAATAATGAAAAATTATCTTTAGAAGTGGCAGCATTAACAAGAAAGACTAAGGAATTGGTTATTCCATTGATGATTGTATTTGAAGGGGTATCAGCATCTGGTAAGACACGATTATCCAACGAATTATTACTTACACTGGATGCTAAATATACAAATTTTATTCCTACTAAATCACCAACGAGCGAAGATTTAAGATATCAATTTCTACAAAAATATTGGAACAGTCTACCATCAAAAGGAGATATTAATATTTATTTTAGAAGTTGGTATGCGTATTTTATTGAGTATCAAGAAAATAAAATCAAAGCGGATTTCTTTAGTAAATATAATCATTTAAAGAGACAGATTCATGATTTTGAATCTATGATTAAAGACGATGGATATGAAATAATTAAATTTTATATTGAAATCAGCGAGAAAAAACGAAAAGACCATTTAAAAGAAATGAAAGAAAATCCATTAACAAGTTGGAAAGCGCAAGAATATGAAAGTGCCATTGATGATGAAGTTTATCAAAAAGAGATGCTTCAAATTTTGAAAGAGGCGCCTGAAGATGAATGGAAAGTGATTGACTACACTGAGAAGAGTGAAGCATTAACGACGATGTATACGCATATTATCGAAAGATTAAAACATGCGATTAAATTACATAAAAAGAAAGATAAAGTTGTAGATGGTGCGTTTAATCAAAAATTCAAATCAGAACTGCTTCAAAAGTCTATTGATAAAATCGTTAAAAAGACATATAAATCAATGATAACTGAATTACAAAATCGTTTGAAAGAATTACAGTTTGCATTGTATGAAAGAAAGATACCATTGATATTAGTTTATGAAGGTATGGATGCTGCTGGAAAAGGCGGAAACATTAAACGCGTGAGAGAAAAATTAGATCCTACGGGTTATGAAGTTAATGCCATAAGTGCACCAACAGACGTTGAATTGAATCATCATTATTTATGGCGATTTGCTAAAGATATGCCTAGAAGCGGTCATATCGAAATATTTGATCGAAGTTGGTATGGACGCGTGTTAGTAGAGAGAATTGAAGGGTTTGCAACGAAAGAAGAATGGAAACGCGCATATAATGAAATCAATCAATTCGAGAAGATGTGGACAGACGAAGGTGCAATCGTATTAAAATTCTTTTTAACATTAGATAAAGATGAACAATTGAAACGATTTAAAGAACGAGAACAGAGACCTGAAAAACAATGGAAAATCACAGACGAAGATTGGCGAAATCGAGAAAAGTGGGATTTATATATTGAAGCAAGTCATGACATGATTAAGTATACAAATACGGATAATGCACCATGGCTCGTTGTACCTGCAGATGATAAGAAAACAGCAAGAATCGAAGTGTTGAAATACATCATTAAGAAATGTGAAGAAGTATTATGGGGCGTTAAGCAGTATTGATAAACAATGGTTGAAGAAATAATGATGCCGTTATTAGCAAGTTTGACAGGAAACTGCAAATAAGAGATGTTATATTAGCATTTTGACAGGAAACGGCAAATAATGATGCCGTTATTAGCAAGAATAAGTGAACGTGCAAATAAGGATGCCGTTATTAGCAAGACTGAGCGAACATGCGAATAAAACAACACTTCAATCAATAGAAAACCCGTTCAAGTTGAATATTAATTCAGCTTGAACGGGTTATTTTTATCTATATATCAAGATTAATTCAATATATGTACGATTGAATTATATATTAAGTGAGTGACTTGCGATTGCTTTTCAAGTTCTTTTTCAATTGAACCTTTAAATACAATTTGCGATAATACGACGATACCATTCATACCCATATGAGCAATCATTGGAACGATAATTCGTTTGGTTAATACGTATAGTCCGCTGAATATTGAACCCATTACTACATATATAAGTGTGTGTTGAGGATCAGAATGTGCTAATGAAAATGTGAAAGAACTTACTAACACAGCAACGATGAAACTTATCCATTTCGGTGCTTTTATTAAGTTGAAGATTTCACCAAATATAAGCTTTCTGAAAATCAATTCTTCTAATATTGGTCCAGCGAGTACAATATATATAATTAGTAAATGAGATTGTCTTGCTAGCCCCATCAATCTTTGTGTATTACCACTCTCAACTGGTTGATTTAAGATGTGAATATTGATTAGTGATGCAATAGCTTGACCAAATATAGCAAGGAAGATACCAGCAATACTCCAAATGATAACGTTTAGCCATGGTTCTTTCTTTCCTTGTTCTAGACTTGTTGGATTTTTAATATGCTTATGCATATACCAAAGAATTAAAATCGTTATAATTGATGTTACTGCCATCCAAGAAATTGTGATTTCTAACATTTTTAATTGTGATAAACCAGCGCCCTCATAAAGCTTAGTTGGTACTATTGCTATTGTTTGAACAACAGCAAAAAGTATTAACGTAGCAAGGTTGACTGTTAGGCGTTTAAATTGCATTTTGTCATTCCTCCAAAAATAATCATGTCCATATTGTACCTTATATATAGGTAAAAGAGAAAAATTAAGGTATTTCTCTTGTAATTTTGACCAAATTTGATTATTATAAAAATGTGGTTAGCACTTAAAGAATTAGAGTGCTAATATTAAACGTTTCAAGGAGGATTTTATAAATGTTAAAACCATTGGGAGATAGAATTATTATCGAGAAAACAGAAAAAGAACAAACTACAGCAAGCGGAATTGTATTAACAGATTCAGCTAAAGAGCAGTCAAACGAAGGTAAAGTTGTAGCTGTTGGACCAGGTAAGCGTTTAGAAGATGGAACAAGACTTACTGTAGAGGTTGCTGTAGGTGATCAAGTTGTATATCAACAATATGCAGGTACAGAAGTTAAACGTGATAAAGAAACATATATTATCCTTTCAGAAGATGATATTTTAGCAGTTATAGAATAAATAAATTTAAATTAAATTCGTTAATGATATATAAATTATGGAGGTATTTTTAAATGGCTAAAGAATTAAAGTTTTCAGAAGATGCACGTCGTTCAATGCTAGCTGGCGTAGATAAATTAGCTAATGCAGTTAAAGTAACGTTAGGACCTAAAGGACGTAACGTCGTATTAGATAAGAAATTCACTTCTCCATTAATTACTAACGATGGAGTAACAATTGCGAAAGAAATCGAATTAGAAGATGCATATGAAAATATGGGTGCTAAATTAGTAGCAGAAGTAGCTAACCAAACAAATGATGTTGCTGGTGACGGTACAACAACAGCTACAGTATTAGCACAAGCTATGATTCAAGAAGGATTAAAGAACGTTACAAGTGGTGCTAATCCAGTCGGAATCAGAGAAGGTATCGATAAAGCAGTTAAAGTTGCTTTAGAAGAATTACATCGCATTTCACAACCTGTTGAGAAGAAAGAAGAAATTGCGCAAGTTGGTGCGATTTCAGCAGCAGATGAAGAAATCGGTAAATTCATTTCTGAAGCAATGGAAAAAGTAGGTAACGACGGTGTTATTACTATTGAAGAATCTAAAGGGTTCAGTACTGAATTAGAAGTTGTTGAAGGTATGCAATTTGATAGAGGATATACTTCACCTTATATGGTTACCGATTCAGATAAAATGATTGCTGAATTAGAGAATCCTTATATCTTAATTACAGATAAAAAGATTTCTTCATTCCAAGATATATTACCTGTTTTAGAAAAAATATTACAAACAAATAGACCAATTTTAATCGTTGCAGATGATGTTGATGGCGATGCATTAACAAACTTAGTATTAAACAGATTACGCGGTACATTTACTGCAGTAGCTGTTAAAGCACCTGGTTTTGGTGACCGTCGTAAAGCAATGTTAGACGATTTAGCTATCCTAACTGGTGGTCAAGTAATCACAGATGACTTAGGTTTAGATTTAAAAGAAGCTTCATTAGAAATGCTTGGTCAAGCTGGTAAAGTACAAGTAACGAAAGATGACACTACAATTGTAGAAGGTCAAGGAGATTCAGTTAATATTGATGCACGTGTTGGTCAAATTAAAGCACAAATTGAAGACACAACATCTGACTTCGATCGTACGAAATTACAAGAACGCTTAGCTAAATTAGCAGGTGGCGTTGCAGTAATTAAAGTAGGTGCAGCAACTGAAACAGAATTAAAAGAACGTAAATTAAGAATAGAAGATGCATTAAACTCTACACGTGCAGCAGTTGAAGAAGGTATTGTTGCAGGTGGTGGAACAGCACTTGTATCTATCTATAATAAAGTTGCAGAAGTAGAAGCTAAAGGCGACGTAAAAACAGGTGTTAACATTGTATTGAAAGCATTAGAAGCACCATTACGTCAAATCGTAGAAAATGCAGGTTTAGAAGGTTCAATTATCGTTGAAAAACTTAAAAATGCAGATGAAGGTATTGGATATAATGCCGCAACTGATGAATGGGTAAACATGTTAGATTCAGGTATTGTCGATCCAACAAAAGTAACACGTTCAGCATTACAAAATGCAGCATCAGTAGCAGCTATGTTCTTAACAACAGAAGCAGTAGTTGCAGATATACCAGAAGAAACACCAGCCGCACCAGATATGGGTGGCATGGGCGGAATGCCTGGTATGATGTAATATAGTGAGCAATCACTGTATCATCACAACTTAATTAAATTTCAAAACGCTTGTCATGAGATTAGTTTCTTATGATAAGCGTTTTTTTATCCAAATATTAGCACTTCTCTTGAAAAGAAATGTATTTTTTGATTAAATGTAACTATAATAATTACATTTAAAAGGAGTGATGATTTGAATCTAGAATTTAATATTGCTGTACATGCATTAACGTTTTTAAGTAAACATTCGACAGAGAGATATAGTAGTTCAGAACTAGCAGCAAAGATTTGCGTCAATCCTGTTCAGTTGAGAAGAGTTATGTCTAAGTTATTAGAAGAAGGTTATGTCATCACAACTATGGGTAAATATGGTGGGTATAGTATTAATGGGAATGGTTTAACGATACAATTATCTGCTTTGTTTAAATTATTTAATGATCAACGTACTTATGGCAGAATCTACACCGGTGAACAGGAAAGTGAATGTGAGATTTCTAGAGAAATGACAAACGTAATGACAGATTATCATCAACAGGAACGAGAAGTTCTTGAGAAATTTTATCAAAACATTTCAATTGGAGATGTACTTAATAAAATAATTATGGAGGGATACAATGGAAAAGTTTGATTTTATAATTATTGGATTTGGTAAAGGTGGTAAAACTTTAGCGAAAGTTGCTTCTGCACAAGGGAAAAAAGTAGCAGTAATTGAACAGTCACAAGAGATGTATGGTGGAACGTGTATTAATATAGGATGTATTCCATCAAAAACATTAGTACATGAAGGACTAGCGCATGGCAGTTTTGATGAAGCGATTAATCGAAAACATGACGTCGTTTCTGCATTAAATAGCAAGAATTATCATTTATTAGCCGATGATGAAAATATCACAGTATTTGATAATAAAGGTGTATTCAAAAATAATGAAGTAATCGATTTATTAGATAAAGAAGGTAATGTAGTAGATAGCTTAACAGCACCACACATCGTAATTAATACAGGGGCAACACCAGTTGTACCAGAAATTACAGGTGTTAATGAATCAAAATATTTATATGATTCAACTGGCATTATGAATTTGAAAGATAAGCCTGAAAGATTAACAATTATCGGTGGTGGCTATATCGCATTAGAATTTGCTTCGATGTTTGCTAATTTCGGTACTAAAGTAACAGTATTAGAAACGAAAGATACGATTATGCCTAAAGAAGATAAAGAAGTTGCAGAACAAGTAATCACTGATTTGAAAGATAAAAATATAAACCTTGTACTTGAAGCGGAAACTCAAGCTTTTAAAGACCAAGATGGTTATACGGTTGTAAAAACAAATAAAGGTGAATTTGAATCAGATGCAGTGTTACTTGCAATAGGTAGAAAACCAAATACTGATTTAAAACTTGAACAAACAGATATTGAAATTGGAGAACACGGTGAAATTAAAGTAAATGAACAATTACAAACTACTGTTGAACATATATATGCGATTGGCGATGTTAAAGGTGGCGCTCAATTCACTTACATTTCTTTAGATGATTTTAGAATTTTAAAAGATCAATTCTTTGGAGAAGGAAAACGCTCAACAGAAAATAGAGGTACCGTACCATATACAGTATTTATCGATCCTCCATTATCACGTGTTGGTTTAACAGCTGAAGAAGCAAAAGAACAAGGTTATTCAGTTAAAGAAGGTAAGTTACCAGTTAATCAAATACCACGACACAAAATAAATAACGATACGAGAGGATTATTTAAAGTTGTTATTGATGCTAATACAAATAAAATATTAGGTGCAACATTATATGGTGTGCAATCAGAAGAAATAATCAATATTGTAAAATTAGCGATAGACCAAAATATAGATTATACCGTTTTAAGAGATAATATATACACACACCCTACAATGATTGAATCCTTTAATGATTTATTTAATATTTAATTAATCAACAGCAGTTACTCATTGAAAAAATGAGTAACTGCTGTTTTAAATGGGGAATAAAAGTTAATATCAATATGTAAGTACTATGATAAAATGAATTTAATGAGTAATAAAGGGGAATGACTAATGATTAGAGCAGCACAAGTTAAAGATGCAGAACAATTAAGTAAACTGATGTTTATTATATGGAATGATATGGAGCTACCATTTATCGTAAATAATGATGAAGATAAAGTGTTGAAAGTGATAGAACAAAGTATTGTAGATGGTGATTATAGAAATCATTATAAACATATTCATGTGTATGAAGAAGAAGGAGAAGTTGCAGGATTTATTAATTGTTATGCAGGTGATAAAGAACAGCAACTTGAAAAAAACTGGTTGAATATAGATTTTGAAGAATCATTTGAATTAGAAGGTACACCGTTACCAGAGAGAGAAGCGGATGATGGTGATTTATATATTGAATCCATTGCTGTATTCTCAGAATTTAGAGGTAAAGGAATTGCTTCACAATTAATGACGTATATTTTTGATTTAGCAAAAGAATCAGGATATAAACAAGTATCATTAAACTGTGAAGTTGATAATGAAGGTGCAATGAAATTATATAAAAAACTAGGATTCGAACCATTGCACGATCGTATATTAAGTGGTCATGCGTATAAATATTTAGGGAAACAAGTATAATTGAATAATTAAGAAGAGGCTGGGACATAATGCATGTCTCAGTCTCTTTCAGTATCTTGGCAGTAGATGACTGAGTTAAAAATGCGCTTGTATCAAGCTTTTTTCAACTCTAGTCATCCTTGCCGGGGCGGGACTACGAAATCTTTTTGAATAAATTAGATTTCTGTCCCGCTCCCTTTATAACATTGATAAAAGTAGGTTAATCGCTTACAATAAATTTAATAAAGTTGAAAGGGTGATGTATGATGAATGAATTTAAAATATTGTTTCAAAGTAACTTAAGCATAGGTGGTCATAATTCCTAATATAATTTAAAGGGGAATTAAATGAATTTATTTCAACTAGGCATTAAGCAAGAACAGTATGATTATTTTAATGAACATTATACTGCCAACTTTCAACTCGGACGTATTTCTTTTGTTGCACAAAATCATTTTAAAGCAACGATGATTGATCGTGAAATTAAAGCTGAAATTTCACAAAAGTTAGTGCTAAATGATTCTGTACCAGCAATTGGAGATTGGGTAGTGTTAAATCAAATAGATGATTTCTATTTGATTGTAGATATTCTGCCTCGAATCAGTGAATTAAAAAGACAATCTAAAAAGCATGAAACTTTAAATCAATATATAGCGACCAATTTAGATGAAGTATTTGTTGTTATGGGACTTGATGGAGATTTCAATATTAACCGACTAGAGCGATATATTACGCAAATCATAGAAAGTCGAGCATATCCAGTTGTCATCTTAAACAAAATGGATGCTGTAGAAGATTATATGGATAAAGTGAACTTGGTACAGGAAAGAATCATTGATATTCCTGTAATTGTTACAAGTGTCATAAAAAATATAAATATAGAAAAAATAAAAGATAGATTTTATGAAGGAATGACAGCAACAATAGTTGGTTCTTCTGGTGTAGGTAAATCAAGTATCGCTAATAAATTAATTGGTAAAGAACAATTGAAAGTTAACGAAACACGAGAAAATGATAGTAAAGGTCGACATACGACGACGCATAGAGGATTGTATCTCATCGAACTAAATGGAATTATTATAGATACACCAGGAATGCGAAGTCTATCTTTATCGACAGATATAGAAACTGTACAAAATAGTTTTGAAGATATTTTTGAACTAGCGAAAAATTGTAAGTTTAATAACTGTTCCCATAAAGATGAGCCAGGGTGTAATGTTCAAGATGCAATTGAAAATGGAGAGTTAGATGAACTAAGATTCAATAATTATTTGAAATTGCTAAGAGAAGTTGCACATAGTGAATCTAAAACATCTAAAAAGGCTTCTTCAGATATGAAAAAAGTTTGGAAAAAGCAAACAAAGCAAAACCGAAATAGAAATAAAGTAAAATATTAAATAAAAGAACTGGACCATATAATTGGCACTGCACCCTTACTAAGGGAGCTCAATAAAAACACTATTTTCTAGGCTGCTAATTTCCTATATTCTATAGGGGATAAGTAGCCTAGTTTTTGTTGAATTCTAACTTTATTATAGTTTTCAATGTAATTTTCGACAATATCTATTACAATAGTATTAGAGCTTCTAAGCTCACTGTTTAAGTAGAATGTTTCACACTTTAGAGAGGCATGAAAACATTCTATTGGGGCATTATCAGCTGGCGTTCCCTTACGGGACATGCTTCTGGTAATGCCTTTTTCTGTACATAGGGCATAGTATTCATAAGAAGTATACACACTTCCTTGATCACTATGTAATATAGCTCCTGGTTCCAATTGAAGTTGTTTTAATGTCTCATTTACTAATTCTTGATTTTGGTTTTTACCAATTTTATATGCCACAATTTCACCATTGTAAGCATCCATGATAGATGAAAGATACAACATTGTATTCCCGAAGGGTAAATAAGTGATATCTGTTAAAAGTACTTCTAAAGGTTTCTCTGCTTTGAAATTTCTATTCAATAGATTATGTGTCTTATAATATGGGTTTCCTGGTCTTTTCGATTTCTTCACGCGTACTTTACAATTTAATTTATGTTTTTGCATAATCCTTTGTACTTTCTTGTGATTAATTTTTTTATTATTTTTTCTATTTAACAAGGCAGTTATTTTTCTATAACCATATGTAAAACGATGTTTCTTACATAGTTCTATAATTTCTCGTTCATCCTCAGATATACTGAAATCTTTGTTTTTCCATCTGTAATAATTTGATTTTGGAATATCTAAAGCTTCTAAAATGACTTTCACTGTATATTTAGATTTCAATTCATTTACTAATTCAACAACTACTTCTGGGACCACTTCCTTTCCAATTCCTTGTACTTTTTTAAAATTTCATTTTCTACTTCTTTGCGCTTTAATTCAATTTTTAGTGTTTCAACAGTGCTAAATTCTTCATTTCCTTTTCCATAGGAATATTGTTTACCTACTTGTTGATTGAATCTATGTGTTTCCCCATTTCTATACCATTTCCACCACACTTTAACTTGAGATTCATTTTTAATATTTAAAGCATCCATTATTTCTCTTGCGCTATATCCTTTAAGTTTCATTTCTACTACTTTATATTTTGTTTCAACTGAATATGCCACTCTTTTCATAGAAAAAACACCTCCGTATAAATTCATTTTAATATGAATTCAACGAAAGTGTTTTTATTTTACTCCCACATCCTGGGGTTAGTGCAAATTTGGTCCAGTTCTTTTATTTATTGGATTTTTTTCTGTCGCTACTTCGATTTATAAATGCAGCGATTAGGAACAATATGGATGCTAATGTAAATTTAATACCTGGATGGCCACTAATTTGAAAGCCAATACCAATGACTAAACAAACGATTGCTAATCCAACGAGTACTTTAGTAATTTTAGACATGAATATTCTCCTTTTCTTACTTTTATTATATCAATATAAATTACGTCATCCCAAATAAATAACTGTAAAAAAATAAATCATAAAATTTACTCTACACACTTTTAATTTTCATAATTCTCGTCTAGTATAGAGGTAACAAAACTTTGAAAGAGGATGACTTTCTATGAACCCACTAGCTTTAGAATTAAACGAAAAATTAGACAAAGAATATCCAGCGTTATTAAATATGCTTTCTGATTTAGGACAATCAATGTATTATCCTAAAGGTATTTTATCACAATCAGGTGAAGCGAAAAGTACAAAATACAATGCAACAATTGGTATGGCAACAACTGATGAAGGTATTATGTACACGGATGCAGTATACAATCAATTTGGGGACCAAGATCCAAGTGATATCTTCCCTTATGCACCGCCACAAGGGGACGAAAGATTGCGTGCATTATGGGAGAAAAAAATCTTAAAAGATAATCCTGAATTAGTTGCAGAAGATATTTCTAAACCAGTCGTAACAAATGCTTTAACACACGGTTTGTCTTTAGCAGGAGATATGTTTGTAAATCCTGGAGATACTGTTCTATTGCCAGAACATAACTGGGGAAATTACAAGCTAACTTTCGGTGTGAGACATCGTGCTAACATTGAAACTTATCAAGCATTTGAAGAAGACGGAAGCTTTACTTTAGACTACTTCAAACAAGCATTAGAAAACTTTAATAAAGAAAAAGTCATTCTTGTATTAAACTTCCCGAATAACCCAACTGGATATACACCAGTTGAAGAAGAAGTGAAAACACTTGTAGAATCTATTAAACAATTAGCTGATAAAGGAACACAAGTGATTACTTTAGTAGACGATGCATATTATGGATTATTCTTTGAAGATGTATATAAACAATCTGTATTTACTGCATTAACACAATTGAATCACGAAAATGTAATGCCAGTTAAAATCGATGGCGCTACAAAAGAATACTTCGCATGGGGATTCCGTGTTGGTTTCTTAACATTCGGTAGTAAAAATGAAACAGTAAAAGATGTATTAGTAGCTAAATTAAAAGGATTAATTAGAAGTAATTTATCAAGTGGTTCACTTCCAAGTCAAACAGCTGTGATACATGCGATGGAAGATCCAGAATTCCAATCACAAGTTGACCACAATATTAATATATTAAAAGAAAGATATGAAGTAACAAAAGAAGTCTCATATCGTGATGAATATAAAGAACTTTGGACACCATATGCATTTAACTCAGGTTACTTTATGGCTGTTAAATTAGCAGACGTTGATCCAGAAGAACTAAGATTACATTTAATTAAAGAATATAGTATCGGAATTATTGCTTTAAATAAAACAGACATTCGAATTGCATTTAGCTGTATTGAGAAATCAGACATTGAATACGTATTCGAAACAATCGCAAAAGCAATTAAAGATTTGAAATAATATGATTAAAGGCTTAGACACATTGAAAAATGTTGTTTAAGCCTTTTTTATAATCTTTGAAATAGAAATTCGAATAAGAGTCAGAGATATCGTGCGATTACGTATGAAACGCACGATATCTTTTGTTTATACATAGTAAAAGGGTTGAGACATTAGAAGTCTCAATTCTTTTTATTTTAATGAAGTTGAAAAACCACAAATTAATATGGCAATTTGACATATGTATGTATAGTGTATATACTGTTTATATACACTTATTGAGGGAGGTTTAATATGAAGGTTCTTTTACAAAATAATAGTAATCAACCCATATATGAACAAATTAAAGAGCAAATTAAGGCGCACATTCTTCAAGGAAATATACAACCAGGAGCTACTTTGCCTTCAATGCGTGAATTAGCGAGCGACTTAGGTGTCAGTCTGATTACTACAAAACGCGCTTATGTAGATCTTGAACAAGAAGGTTTTGTTACAACAATTAGAGGTAAAGGGACGTTTGTTAAATCACAAGATCCTTCAATTATGAAAGAAAAACAATTCATTGTGATTGAAGATTTAGCCAAAGAATTAACTAAACAAGCTAAATTAATTGGTATGAGTTTAGAAGAAATTAATGAAATAGTTACTTTGATTTATGAGGAAGGTGAGTGAGATGACGAACGCTATTGAAGTGAAAGACTTAAATTATAAGACGGGAAATTTCGAATTAAACGATGTGAATTTTAACGTTAAAAAAGGATATGTGACAGGATTTATAGGTGCAAATGGTTCAGGGAAAACAACGATTATAAGAATACTGATGGGGTTATTGAAAGAACAAAGTGGTGATTTAAAATTACTAGGTAAATATTTAGCAGAACATCCAAAGGAAATTAAAAATAAAATAGGCTTTGTATATTCTGAATTGTATATGTACGATAAATGGAATATTAAGACGGTAGAGTCGGTAATTAGTAAATACTATGATAACTGGGATCATGAAATATTTTCTCAATATATTAATCGATTTAAATTACCATTTAATGAAAAAATAAAAAAGTTCTCGACAGGGATGAAAATGAAACTTTCAATAGCAATTGCACTTAGTCATCATGCAGAACTGTACATACTAGATGAACCAACTGCTGGTTTAGATCCTGTTGTTAGAAATGAAGTTTTAGATATACTTCAGAAAGAATTAATCGATGAAGAGAAATCTGTATTTTTCTCAACACATATTATTTCAGATTTGGAACGTATTGCAGATTATATCGTTTATTTAAAAGATGGATCAATCATCATTAATGAAAGTGTCGCGTCTTTAACTGAGACATATAAAATTGTAAAAGGTGATAAGGCTATACTTGATGAAGAATTAAGATCGTTATTAATAAATATAAAAGAAACACAAACTGGATTTTCTGGTTTATCAAAAGAGAGCAGTGTGTTTGTAGAATTATTTGGAAATGAAATTGTAGTAGAAACACCTAGTATAGAAGATGTGATGGTAAGAATTGAAAATACCTATAAGGAAGTGGTTTAAATGAAAGCTATCTTTTATAGGAATTTTCAATTTGAAAAATGGTATTACTTAGCGTATCTCATTTTATTTATATTAACATGTATTACTAGTTTTGGTATTTCAATTAAAGGAATTGAAATTTTAAGGTTTACACCTGCAATATTTATTGGAATTGTTTCTATGCATGCATCCAGTCTTGGTGAATTTTTATCCAAACAGAATAACACGATACTATTTAATAGCTTACCAGTTTCCAAAATAGAAATTGTCAAAGCACATTATTTATACAATCTCATGCTTACAGGAATTTCATTCCTCATGGTAATGTTCATTGCAGTAATTTATAAAGATACAATTTTTGTACAAGCAGCAATATTTATTGTTGGAACTAATTTATTAACAATTAGTACGATTTATCCATACCACGTTCATCTTAATAGCCTTAAATTTATTGCATGGGTATTAATCCTTATGTTAGCATTTTTTGGTATGTACTATTTCTCAATATATAATAATAGAGCTTACCCATTTCACGAAATGTTTGGTTGGAAAATATTCTTGTATTGCACACCATCCATATTTTCAGTGCTTACAGTGATTTTGTGGATAAGAAAATTTACAAAGGCTATTAAACGAGCAAAATTAGATGAATTAACGATATATGGCGTTAGGAAAAGTAAGTGAATTGACATAGATATTTAAAGTAAAAAAACAAATAGCATTACAATTTAAAAAGAGGTGACAAAGTTTGAAATTAACATCAATAAATAAAAATTACGGACGACAACAAGTTATAAAAAATATAGACTTTGATTTTGGAGATAGTCAAATTGTTGGATTGATTGGTAAAAATGGTGTTGGTAAAACAACATTAATGAAGATTATGAACAGCAATATTGTGAAGTTCGACGGATCTTATCGTATGGATAATAATGCAAAAGTAGGGTACTTAATTGAAAATCCAAAACTATATTTAAATAAATCAGGTTACTTTAATTTGAAATTCTTCAAACAAGTACTAGGTTCAAATGTAGACGATAAATTTGTAAATGAATTAATCGAAGCATTTGGTATTAAACCTTATATTAATAAGAAGGTTAAAAAATATTCAATGGGTATGAAACAAAAACTTTCTATTGCCGTAGCATTAATGAATCAACCTCAATATTTAATATTGGATGAGCCGACAAATGGTATGGATCCAGATGGTTCTATTGATGTGTTAAAAACGATTAAACGTGTGAGCCAAGAACTCAATATTAAAATCTTAATTTCAAGTCATAAACTTGAAGATATTGAATTGATTTGTGATCGTACGGTATTTATGAAAGATGGCGCAATTGTTGAAGACTACAATATGAATGACAAGTCAACAGATGTGACGCGTTTTACATTCGATGCAAATCAATATAATGAAGCTTTAAATGTATTAACAATGAATTATAAAGTCGTTTCAAGTAATAAACACGATGGAGAAATCTTAGTAGAAGCTTTAGATGATTATCAAAGCGTACTTATGGCATTGTCTGAACAAGCTATTTTCCCAAGATATATTGAAAATAATAAAACGACATTAAGAGATCAATACTTTAATATCAACAAAGGAGTTGAAGCATAATGAACATCGGACAACTTATCAAATACGATATAACAAATATATTCAAAAGTCCTTTAGGATATTTAGGTATATTAATATCATTATTACCAGGCATTGGTGTAATTATTGCTACAAAAACTTTAGAAATTCAATATAGTGCATCAATGGTTTTAACAATGTTCATTGCATTTGGCGGACTTGTATTATTGATGTTTTCAATAAGAACGATTACAAGAGATATACAATATGGTACGATTCAACTATTTTTAAATTCTAAAAGAAATAGAACGAAATATTTATACGGTAAATTACTCTCTGTTCTGTGCATTATTATTATCTTTACAATTATAGGTACGATATTTACACTATTTTCTACAACAATCATGGATAGTGGTAAATTAGAAGCACTTGATTATTTGAAAACACTAGGTATCTTTACGTTAGTTATAGGATTCTTTATTAGCTTATTGAATATCATAAATTTAACAAATGGAAAACCAGCAATTGTATATACAACTGCTATTCTATTGATGTTCTTCTTACCAACAATATTTGCTGCATCTATATTGGTTCCAAAAATAGGTGAAACATTAGCCAAAATGATGAAGTATAATCCATTTGACTTCTTACCGGCAAAATTAAATGCAGGTTCGCTATCAATGACTGGCACACAAATTTTGATTTCGTTAGCGTGTATCGTTGTATTTGTAGCGATTAATCACTACATTATTAGAAATAAGAATATATAATGGTTTCTACCTCATATCTATGTTAAATTTAGAGTATTAACTATAAGAATGAGGGATACGATTGGGTAAGCGATTTATAAAGTATTATTTGATGATTGGTATGTTTTGTATCATTTTAAGTATCTTTTTTGATGATACACCTAAATTTTTATTAATAGGCGCGGGCTTAGGATTCTTCTTAACAGCATTGTTAGCAAAGTTAGAAAAAGAAGATAAAGTTGACGAACAACCAGATGAAAATACAAATGAAAAAGATAAAAAGAGTCTGGGACATAAATAAATGTCTCAGACTTCGTTTTATGAAATTGGGGTGAAATCATGTTACGAAGTTTATTGTTTAAAAAATTAGAACAAAAAGAACAAAAAATGATTGATATTTATCAATATTTACATCAATATCCAGAACCATCATTTGAAGAAGAAAAGACATCACAGTATATAGAAGATTTTTATAAAGATAAAGGTGTTCAAGTACATACGCGCATAGGCGGTAACTATGGTCTCATTGTTGAAATAGAAGGATCAAAGCCAGGACGAACAATTGCATTAAGAGCAGATTTTGATGCTTTAAACATTCAAGAAGACACTGGATTACCATTTTCATCAAAGCATGAAGGTTGGATGCATGCATGTGGACATGATGCACATACTGCTTATTTAATGATTCTTGCCGAAAGTTTAATTGAATTAAAAGATCAATTGCCTGGTAAAGTTATCATTATTCATCAACATGCAGAAGAACTCGCACCAGGTGGCGCAGTCGATATGTTAGAATCAGGATATTTAAATAATGTAGATGAGATTTACGGGATCCATCTATTTCCAGATTATACGCCAGATGTGATTACTTATAGAAAAGGTCCAACAATGGGAGGTCGTTCACTATTCCATTTGAAAGTAAAAGGTAAAGGTGGGCATGGTTCAAGTCCACATTTAGCAAATGATGCAATCGTAGCAGCAAGTACATTTGTAACAAATGTACAATCAGTCATTTCTAGAAGGTTAAATCCTTTCGATATGGGAGTTGTGACGATTAGTTCATTTAATGGTATAGGTTCATTGAATGTCATTCAAGAAAGTGTAGAACTAGCTGGTGATGTAAGATATATGGAAAGTCGTGTTGGTCATCTGATTCATGAAGAAATAGAACGTTTAGTCCATGGATTAGAGGAAACATTCAATGTGAAATGTGAATTTACCTATGAATTAGACTGTATCCCACTGATTAATCACGAGAAACAGACGGATTATTTAGTTGATATTTTAACGCTAAGTCAGGGAGAATACTTTGAAACATTGAAAGAACATGGCCAATTAACAAGTTCAGAAGACTTCGCAAGCTATTTAGAGAGTATACCAGGTACATTCTTCTTTATAGGATGTCGAGCGTATGAAGAAGGCGAAGTATTCTACAATCACAGTCCTAAATTTATTGTAAATCCTGATGCTTTATTAACAGCAAGTAAAGCATTAGGTGAAGTCGTTTTAAATAGGTTAGAAGTTAGAACATAATAAGAACATGCCCGCGGAAAGCATGCGCGTAAAAATTGGTGGCAAAGTCATAGACTTTGCAAACACTCTAAAAATACCTTAGCAAATTAAGCTAAGGTATTTTTGTGTAATTATACAATTAAAATATAAAGAAATCGTTTACAAAATAACAGAAAACGTTTACAATAACTTGTATACAAGTATACGAAGGGGTTGACGTATCGTATGAAATATCAATATCACTATCCGATAGAATGGTTGAAACATCGATCGACAGGGGAACAAGTCGCAAGTGAATTAAGATTAGCGATTATCAGTCAGGAAATTGCTGTTGGAGAAAAATTGAGTGAAAATAAAATTGCTCAACAATTTGAAGTCAGTCGATCACCAGTGAGAGATGCACTTAAATTATTACAACAAGATGGACTCATATCTTTAGAAAGAATGGGTGCATTAGTGAATGGCTTATCAGATCACAGTCAGAAAGAGATATATGATATTAGATTGATGCTTGAATCATTCGTATTTGAAAGACTGCAAATCGAAAACAATAATGAAGTCATTAAGCAATTGAATAAAATTTTAAAAATGATGACAGTAGCTGTTGAATTTGAAGATGCAGATGAATTTACAAGATTGGACCTACTTTTTCATGAATCTATGATTACCGCAATTAATCATCAGTATATTAAAATGATTTGGCATAACTTAACACCTGTTATGGAATGTTTGATTTTAGTGTCTATGAGACAACGAATGGAACATCATCCAGATGATTTTGATAGAGTGATCCATAATCATAAAGTGTACATAGAAGCAATTGAGACGAAAGATAGAAATAAAATGAAAGAGGCATTTCATTTAAACTTCGATGATGTAGATGAACAAATCGATGTTTTATGGAATTCTCAAACAAATATTGAAAGAAAGTAGGATTTTAAAATGAAATACATGATTGGAATAGATATAGGAACAACAAGTACGAAAGCTGTCATTTACGATGAAGAGGGCAACTTTTTAAACAAACATAGTATAGAATATCCAATGTCCACGCATGAGATTGGTGTAGCAGAAGAAAATCCTGCAGAAATATTTGATGCTGTATTATTTACAGTTAAAAAAGTAATTAGAGAATCAGGAGCAAAGCCAAATGAAATTAAATTATTGAGTTTCAGTAGTGCAATGCACAGTTTAATTGCTATGGATGAGAAGAATCAGCCATTAACAGAATGTATCACTTGGGCAGATAATCGTGCACGTGATTACGCAGATATGATTAATGAACAACATCAAGGTCTAGAAATATATAAGAGAACAGGGACACCTATTCATCCGATGTCTCCATTATCAAAAATATTCTGGTTAAAACATGAACATCAAGACATTTTTGATAAGACAGCTAAATGGATAGACATTAAAACATATGTATTTTACCAATTGTTTGATACATATGTGATGGATCACTCAATCGGATCAGCGACAGGAATGATGAATTTAGAATCATTGAGTTGGGATAAAGAAGTGATGAAATTATTAGGTGTTGATGAATCACAATTACCTGAACTTGTATTTACGACGCATATAATGAAGAATGTATCACCTAAATACGCAGATATTATGGGCATAGATGAACAAACACCAATCGTTATCGGTGCATCTGATGGTGTACTTTCTAATTTAGGGGTGAATAGTTACAAAGAAGGCGAAGTTGCAGTCACTATCGGTACAAGTGGGGCGATTAGAACCATCATTGATAAACCAAAAACTGACGACAAAGGAAGAATCTTTTGTTATGTACTAACTGAAGATAAATATTGTATAGGTGGACCGGTTAATAACGGCGGAGTTGTACTTAGATGGTTGAGAGATGAATTATTAGCAAGTGAAGTTGAAACAGCTAAACGATTAGGTGTTGATTCTTATGATGTACTTACGAGAATTGCAAGTCGTGTGAAACCAGGTGCGAATGGACTGATATTCCATCCATACTTAGCTGGAGAACGTGCACCTTTATGGAATGCGAACGCGCGTGGTAGTTACTTCGGTTTAACACTTTCACATAAAAAAGAACATATGATTAGAGCAGCATTAGAAGGTGTGTTGTTGAATCTATATACGGTATACCTTGCACTGATTGAAGTGATGGATAAATCACCAGAACAAATTAAAGCAACAGGTGGTTTTGCCAAGAGTGAAGTTTGGAGACAAATGATGGCAGATATCTTTGATACTTCAGTTGAGGTACCTGAAAGTTATGAAAGTTCTTGTTTAGGGGCATGCGTGTTAGGACTTAAAGCACTGGGAGAAATTGATAGCTTCGATGTATTAGATAATATGGTAGGTAATACGTATCAGCACGAACCAGAACAAGAAAATGTTGATATTTATCAATCACTTATTCCTATCTATATTAACTTGAGTCGTAAATTATCGGAAGAATATGATTTGATTACGGAATTTCAAAAAACACATTCATAGGGAGATGTTAATATGTTTTCAGAAATCGCACCATTATTAGTTGTCGCATTAGCAATCGTACTATTACTAGGTTTGATTATGTGGTTAAAATTAAATACGTTCGTTTCATTAATTATTACAGCAATGGTTACAGGTATACTGTTAGGGATGCCATTAAGTAAAATTATTGGCACAATTGAAACAGGTATGGGATCTACACTCGGCCATATCGCATTGATATTTGGATTAGGGGCAATGTTAGGGAAGTTATTAGCTGATGGAGGTGGCGCAACTAGAATTGCAGATACGTTAATCAATAAATTTGGTCAAAAACGTATCCAATGGGCAGTTGTTACAGCGTCATTTATTATCGGTATTGCATTATTCTTTGAAGTAGGTTTAGTATTATTAATTCCAATTGTATTTACAATTGCGAAAGAATCAAAAGTATCAACATTATACTTAGGTATTCCAATGACAGCAGCATTATCTGTGACACACGGATTTTTACCTCCGCATCCAGGTCCAGTAATGATTGCGAAAGAATTTGGCGCAGATATAGGACAAGTATTATTATTTGGATTTATTGTAGCAATTCCAGTAACAATTATTGCAGGTCCATTATTTACAATGTTTGCGAAAAAAGTCATTCCAGATGCATTTAATAAATCTGGAGACTTAGCATCATTAGGTAAACAAAAAACATTTAAAATTGAAGATACACCAGGTTTCGGTATTTCAGCATTAACAGCATTATTACCAGTATTTATTATGTTGATTTCTACAATTGTAGATTTATTGACAGGATCACCAGAGAATCCGACAGGTATTTTAGGATTTATTAGCTTTATAGGTGAAGCGGGTACAGCAATGTTAATCTCTGTATTATTCGCAATTTACTCTATGGGTCTTAAACGAGGATACAAAATTACTGCAGTTATGGACACATTATCAAATGCAATCTATCCAATCGGTATGATGCTATTAATCATCGGTGGTGGCGGTGCATTTAAACAAATCTTAATTGATGGCGGTGTTGGTAAAACAGTTGAATCATTATTTACAGATTCAGCAATGTCACCAATCTTGTTAGCATGGATTGTAGCTGCTGTATTAAGATTAGCACTAGGATCAGCAACAGTCGCAGCAATATCAACAGTAGGTATTGTAATGCCACTATTAGAAGCATCAGATGTTAACTTAGCATTAGTTGTATTAGCAACAGGTGCAGGTAGTGTAATCGCATCACATGTTAATGACGCAGGATTCTGGATGTTCAAAGAGTACTTTGGTTTAACAATGAAAGAAACATTCTTATCATGGACATTACTAGAAACAGTCATTTCTGTATCAGGTATCATCTTTATCTTATTCATTAGTTTATTTGTTTAATATTATAGAAAAGAAAGCTAGGACACTTTATCATAAGTGTCCTAGCTTTTTTGTTGTGTAGGGATATGAAGGAAGTGGAGATATTAAAAAATGTAAATATTTATATAAAATAGAATTGTACATTCGGATATTTTTAAAAGATTTAAGTTTATCTATATAATTAGATAATAAAATTTTATTAAATGACCTTTTTAGAGATTATAATTTATGATAATATAAATATAAAGATATAATTACGTTTTATAAAATTTTATCATAATAATAAAAATCTAGAATGAGGATGAGCAATTTGAACAAAATACAAAAAAAGCTTTTAATTTTAGGCGTTATATTAATGCTAAGTATGACACTTGCTGGATGTGGTACGGTTAAAAGCGAAGCACAAGGTACATGGGTGTTGACTGAAGATCACAGAATGACCATGAAAATTGATGGAGATGATTTAACATTATATTATGGTAAAGAAAGTATGAAAGGAAAAGTTCGTGAATATAAGAAAGATTACGCTACTTTAGAAATGGCGGGCCCAGAAAACAACGGAAAAGCAACATTCAAAAATGGAAAGATGTATATAGGAGATTTAGTTTACAAAAAGAAAGATTAGTTTTATATCTAACTGCACAACTATGTGCAGTTTTTATTGTATTTGTATGCTGGTTGGGAAGATTTCGTGCGAATAGGTATCAATCGCACGAAGAGTTGTGGGATAGAGCCGAGATATCGTGCGATTAGGGTCACATCGCACGAAGAGTTATGGAGTAGTGCGAAGAAATCGTGCGAATAGGTATCAATCGCACGATTTCTTTTTATGCTAATTAAAAAGCATCCGAAACATATAATGTCTCAGATGCTTCATCTATTATTGTGACTGCAATTCTTTAATGCGTTTTATATCGACTCGAATTAATAATGATATTGCGAGTGCTACAACGAAAAATGCAGCAAATATATACAACGTTCCCATATAGCTTTGTGTCACTTCTCTTACGGTTGCAGATATAAATGGACCTACTAATCCTGCTGCTGCCCAAGCTGTTAATATATATCCATGTATTGCTCCGAGTTGTTTCGTTCCAAATATGTCTCCTATAAACGCTGGTATTGATGCAAATCCGCCACCGTAACAAGATATGATTATAAAGAGTATGATTTGAAATAGTACTGGATGATCAACTACGGGTAACCATAAAAATAGTGCGATTTGTATAATGAAGAATATTGTATATACATTAGTTCTACCTATATAATCTGAAACGCTAGCCCATAAGAGTCTACCTAATCCATTAAATACACCGATAATGCCAACCATCGTTGCTGCCTGAGTAGGTGTTAAATGCACGATTTCTTGTGCCATCGGACTAGCAACAGATAATATTGCAATGCCACAAGTTACGTTTATAAATAACATTACCCATAAATAGTAGAATCTTTTAGTTTTTATTGCTTCATTGGCATTCATTTGAACGAGATCTGGCTTTTTCTTTTTATCTTTATTTGGATTAAAACTTCCTGGACGATAATGTTCAGGTGGTCGTTCTAAGTACATGCTTGAAATAATCATAATGACAAAATATACGATTGCTAAAATGATAAATGTTGATACGAGGTTAAAATGTGTAATTAAGAATTCTATAATAGGGCTGGCAATCATAGATGCAAATCCAAAGCCCATAATAGCAAGTCCCGTTGCTAATCCTCGTTTATCAGGGAACCATTTAACTAAAGTTGAAACTGGTGCAATATAGCCAATACCTAGTCCAATTCCGGATAATACGCCATAACCTAAATACAATAGTGGAAGACTTTCAACTGAAATGGCATAACTGGATAATAATAAACCAGATATAAAGAAGACAGTAGATACAATTCCTGAAATACGTGGACCAAACTTTTCAACAAAATGTCCCATGAAAGCGGCAGATAGTCCTAAAAACAGTATGGCTATACTAAAAATTCGTGAAACTTCACTTAATGAAAATCCTAAGTCATTTTGAATATGTTTAGTAAATACACTCCATGAATAGACTGAACCGATGGATATGTGAATACCAACAGCAGCAAGGGCTATAAGCCATCTGCTTTTTAACTTATTATGCATGTATGAACCCCCTTAAAATATTGTGTCTAATTTATGTCATTATAGCTAAACGTATTAAATTGAGCAAATGAAGTACGAATTTTCTGTAAAAAGAAAAGTGTTTTAACAGTTAGGCATTCCTAACTGTTAAAATCCGCGTGAATAAAGACACTTAAGAAACTATATATTTGAGTTAAGAAAGAATGGGCAAAAATCCATATTTAACTGATATACTTTATTCATAGATAACACAACACGAAGCACATTGCATTCAATTCCTCAAACTATTTCGTATATGTTTTTCATAATTGAAAACGATTTTGTGTAGAACGTGTTAGATAGTTATCTGTAATTGTAACGTTGAAATGGATCATCATATGATTCAAGATATTTTTATAAAGTTTCCCGGCTTTATAAAAATACATGTTTCCTTAATTAATAACCCTTCCCCGAAAAGCGCTCGTTAATTCCCGGACGAGCGCTTTTCTACTGTGGATTTTTAGATGTTAACTTTATTAACACATATTTCTAGTATTTTCTAAAATGATGTAAACTATGTTTATCAAGCCATGGGGATGGTGAGAAAATCTTCTGTGAAAATAGGGGACGTACATATAAAGATGGCATGATGTTAACTTTATTCTCATGATGTCATCTTGAAAATTACATTAAATTAAATAAAGCGCCAATGAGTTAAGTAATCAACTCATTGGCGCTTTATTTTTATTATGCAATTGAACTAACAATTGATTCGTAAACATCATCCCAGAATTGTGTATTGTTTTGATACGTTTCATGAATGATATGGTGAACTTCTTTTTCTTTTTCAGGGAAGCTAGCGTCATCTTTACTTGGTAAGTCTTTACGCGTTTCTTCGACAAATTTTTGTACCGTGTTCGCTCTTGGTCCCCAGACATGTTCTTGTTCATGATTTTCATTTAAAAATACAAAAATCGGTATAGATCGAGCTGTTCCATTTGTTAAATATTGATCGATCAGATTTGTATCTTCATCACGATGGAAAGCTTTCACTTCGATATTGGCATAATCAGCAATGTTTAGTAACACTGGAATGTTCATCATTGCATCGCCGCACCAATCTTCTGTGATAACGAGTACTTTATAGTTTTTATCTTTTATTTTATCTAAGCGTTCGTCATTTTTAGGTAATTGGAATGATTGATAAATATCAAGTAATTGTTCTTTATTTGTAGTCATTTCATTTACGTAATCTTTAATAGGTAGTGCTTGTTCAAAATATGTAACTAATTTCGTCATTTTAAAAATCCCCCTTTATATATACTAAATATTATAACAATTCCGAAAAAATTCGCAAAGTACGAAGCTCTTAAATTCGTTTATTCAACAGCGTTATCGATAATGCTAAATGTTTGGTTATCTACATCCAATTCAGCTTGGACACCATAAGGAATGATACATTTCGGCTCATTATGACCAAAGCTTGCATTATAGAATACAGGCATATCTTCTTGATGCCATTCTTTTAACATTTTAACCCAAACGTCTTTGTATTCTTCATAATAAACATCGTCTTGAGGACGACCGATAATGACACCATTAATTCGATCAAATATGCCCATTGCACCGAATGCACGAACATAATCTTCCATTAACCAAGGTGGTGCGTGGACTTCAGCAGTCTCAATAAATAATATTGCACCATCAAACGCTGATTTATCAGGAAAAACGTCGGTTGCTTTTAATGAATGAAAGAGTTCCATACAACCACCGATTAAATGACCAGTCGCTTTGCCACGGCCATTTAATATTTCGTAGCCTTGATTATCAAAGGATGTACGATTGATATCTTTATTCTCTTCCGACCATTCAAGACCGAACTTTCGAATTTGTGGCGATGTTGGGATATTTCCGATAATACCATTTTGAAACCAGGTTTGTTTGATGCTTTGTACGGTATAGTCATCCATTGCAACATTCTCAGCAAAATCTGTGAGCAGTAGAGGACCGTATGAACTAGAAACACCCGCTTGATAAAACATAAAGTGAAGTGCCGTAGTATCTGAATAGCCGCTTAATATTTTGGGATGATCTTTAATTAAGTTTAAATCTACGTATGGCCATAGTCTGACAGAATCATCTCCGCCCAATGTACAAATGATGGCTTTTACTTCAGGGTCTTTAAGTGCTGAGTGTAAGTCTTCAGCACGTTTTTCAGGATGGTTATATGTAAAGTCAGATCCTTTCAATGCATGTGGCATAATTTTAACTTTGAGACCAAATACTTCAGTTAGACGATCAATACCAATTTGCGTGCGCCATATAATCTCTTGATCACCAGCAAGACCTGATGAAAGTGAAACGATAGCTACTGTATCACCTTTGTGCAACATAGGTGGTTTAATCAAAACATTCATGTAAAATCCCCCTTGAATATGTATTTGGTCAAGTATAGCATACTAGAATATCTTGAAATCAAATTTTTCAGATGATAATATGATGTTGTTTATGAAAAGAATGGTAAAATATTAAATAATAAAGGGTATATTTTAGTATAAAGGGGCATGTTCAATGGATAAAATAACATTCCTTAATTATTTGGAAGATGAGTTGTCTCGTTTACCTAAAGTAGAGCGGGATAAAGTGATGTATGAATATGAAGCTGAGTTTTTTGAATCTCAAAATGAAAATAAAGACGAATCAACTTTAATACAAGAGTTGGGAGAACCAAAAGCGATTGCTAAAAAAGTATACGCTAAATATGCAATTAATGATGCAGAACAATCTCCAAACTTTAAAAATGTATTTCAAGCAATTATGGCAACACTTGGGCTAAGCTTTTTCAGTATTTTATTTATTATCATTCCATTTTTAATTGTTGCATTTATACTATTAATCGTTGTGGTCGTCGGTGCATTATTAATGGTAGGACCAGTTATTAGTATCTTGAATGTATTTTTATATGGATTTAATTGGGTAGATATTACGAACATTATATTTTCAATTTCATTTTTAGGATTAGGATTAATGTTATTGATTACGGGATTAAAATTAGTGGATTTAAGTTATAGAGGTATTTTAAAATATTTAAGATGGAGTGTAACAGTGATTAGGAGGCGTGCTGAGTAATGAAGAAATTATTTTTAATAGGTTTAAGTATCTTCATCCTATTCGGTGCAACGGGAACAATATTATGGTTTACTGTTAACAATAAATATGAAAAGCAAGAAACTTTTAAGAAAGTATTCAAACATAATAATGTTGAACAATTCATCGTTAATGCTCAGAATACGAATGTAGAAGTGAAAAAAGGCAAGCACTTAAGTATTGAGTATAATGGAAGACAAGATGTGAATGCGAGTATAGAGAATAATTTACTGCATTTTACTGAAGGTGATACGAAGAATCATTTCAATGCAAACTTCATACCATTTAGAAAAACAATTAATCATCTTGTAATTACACTTCCTAAGAAAAAATACGAGTCCTTTAATATAACGACTAATAAAGGAAATATCTCTATAAACAATGTGAGTAGCAATAATAGCAACATCATTACAGATACTGGTGATATTACATATGACAAAGTTAATTTGAAACATGCAAAAGCAATTACGCAGTTAGGTAGCGTTAACGTAAATAACGCACAATTAACGGAATTTAACGGTGAGGTTAAAACAGGTAATATCGGGATCAATAATAGTCGATTGAATAATACGGAGTTGATTACTTCACTTGGTGATATCAATATAAACAAACTAAAAAGTGAATGTAATATAAAATCATCTACAGGTGACGGTAATATTAAAATGAGTTATGCGAAAAAGCCTAAAAATACAATGTTAGATTTACAAGCAGATTCTGGAGAAACATATATACGTAATAAAGCGTTTAAAGGAGAAAGTGTTGGTGAAGGTAGACATGTTGTAGAAAGTTATGCAGATAATGGCGATATCGTAGTTAAATAAGTAGGTAGTGCTGAGATATCGTGCGATTAGGTATGAAACGCACGATATAATCTACCAACACCCAAAAAGGAGCTAAGACATATTGTCTTAGCTCCTTTTTATTCACTTGCAAATGCAATATCTGTATCTATTTGACCGGGTATAGAGGAAATGCTTAATGAAGATCCTTTTAACCAATCATTAAAATTGAAAGTATAAATTTGACCATTCTCACCAAGTGCAAACTTCATTGTTAATTCATTAGGTATATATGCAGTTGTATGAATTGTGCCTGACCAGCTATTAAATAATTTACTATAAATTTCATATTGAGGATTGTTAAAATAACGAAATGCGTCTTCAAGTGACATTGATTCATTTGTAATATCTTCAATACGATTATATCTTTCAACAGATTCTTTAATATAATTTCGATTTTCATGTGTTAATATTTCAAAATGATTCGTACATAAATGATTTTGTTTCGTAATAACATTTCGAGGTGTTGCTTCTACGATGATACTATTATTTGTTTGATCCATCATGATATAACTAAATGAACTTCTATGAGGGATTTCTTTTAATAGTTGAACAGCATCATCTACATTTCTACACGTTTCTAATATGAGTCGACCAATCATATAACAGACGAAACCATCACCTGGTTTTTTTCTGTGCATAAAATTATACCCCATGGCTAAACCATGTTCATTCATACCATCCATACGGCCAGTAACTCGTGAAGTCGGACCAATTTGTGCAAAGCCACCATCATTTGGTTGAAATAATGTGAACCGTCCATCGTAAGTTGCAGGATTATAATCATAATTTCTAACCATATAATCATTTCCTAAAAAGATAGAGCATCCGCTATCTTTAGCATAGACCCTATAATGACCATAATTGAGTAGTATTTGATCAAGAGGAAGTTTCAATGTATCTTGAATTCCCATTAGTTCATCCCATATTTGGGGTGCAAATTGTTGATATATTTTGTGTGTTTCTGATATATTGATATCGAAACGTGGTCTTCTAATTTTCCATTCTTTATCTCTATTTTGTAACATTTTTGTGGATTGTAGCCATTTAGCATGAGCGACACCATAATCATAATGGTTACCTCTAAATTCAAATACTTGCGTATTTACTTGTTGCAATGTAATCACTCCTATTCACGTCTATTTTGAGCGAAGTTAATCATTTTGTCACGTAAATCAAAATATTAAACGTAATAGGGAAATAAGTTATTAAAGAAATTGTAATAATCACTTAACCTATGTAATTTTTTACCATGTTATAGTTGAAGTACCAATTATCTCACGTGAAAAGTGAGAAGGGGGTAGTTACAATGTGGAATCAAGGATATATTTACGTAAAAAAGGTATGGCAATATTGGTATGGAAGATAAACATAAAGAAGTACTGAACACTTAATTAGCATCTAGAATATATATATTTTTGAATAGAAAAACGAGGCTGGGACATAATGTGATGTCTCAGCCTCGCTTTATTTAAATTAGATTTCTGTTTGGATCCCTTTTTAATTTGCTTCACTTTCTATTAATTGTGCTTTTGTATTCACTCTCTTCGTCTGATTTGACCAAATAATCGCAATGATTGGGCCAGTGATTAAATGTACAAAACTGAATATCGCACCTGGCACTGCAGACAACGGATTGAAGTGGGCAGTAGCTAATGATACAGCTAATCCCGAATTCTGCATGCCAACTTCAATTGATATCGCACGTTTATCAGGTCTATCTAATTTGAATAGTTTAGCTAGTAAATATCCAAATGTAAGTCCACTGACATTGTGAAGTAATACAACACCAAATAATGATAATCCAGTTGCAATGATTTGTGTTTTGTTTCCTGCTACAACGCTTGAAAGAATTAAAGAAATAGCGACAACTGAAATAATAGGTAAGATGTCTACTGATTTTTCTGCGACAGGCGTAAAGAATTTTTGAACAATAAATCCTAAAATTATTGGAATTAAAACAACTTGAATCACTGAGAAGAACATATCAAAGAAGGACACATTCAACCATTCACGTGCAAATAAGTAAATTAAAGATGGTGTAACGATCGGTGCCAATAATGTAGACACTGTCGTAACAGAAACGGATAGTGCTGTGTTTGCTTTTGCTAAATAACTAATCACGTTTGAAGCTGTACCACCTGGACAACAACCAACGAGGATAACACCTAAAGCTACATCAGGACTTAAGTTAAGACCTTTAGCAATTAAATAAGCTGTTATTGGCATGACTGTATATTGCAAAATAACGCCGATGCATACACTTTTAGGAGACTTAAAGACTTCCTTAAAATCATTTGTAGAAATTGTCATTCCCATACCAAACATAACAATTCCTAATAGATAAGGAATGTAAGGGGCTATTTGTGAAATGACAGAAGGGAAACTAAACCCTAAAATAGCAGCAATCAACATCCAAAGTACAAATGTTTTGTTAATAAAATGACTTACTTTCTTTATCGTTTGCATATTCTGAACACCTTTCAATATATAATAATCAGAATATTAACAATAATATGAATTATTAGCAATAGCATCTATTGAAAAAAAATGAGCTTTTCATTATTAAATAAGAATCAATACAATTTAAGTGATAATTTATACTACTTATAATTAGAAAATTCGCTTTTTAGATGTTAATTTGATGGTATATCTTTTATGTATTTTCAAAATTATGATATGATATATATGATAGAAAATGAAAATAGAGGTGACTTCAATGGATTGTATTAAAGGGATATTTAAATTCTTTTTCATCTTATTTGCTACAACAGCTGTAGTTGTTGGTGCAGCTATTGCTGTCTTAGCATTTGTATTTAAAAAGGATTTTGAAGAGTTAGAACAAAAAACTAAAGAAATCGTTTCTGAAATCGAAGCTAATAATTAAAAATAAAGGAGCAATCACGTATTTGTGTGATTGCTCCCTTTTTTATTATAAGAAGAAGGAGAATTTATTAAATGTATATTGAAGGCAATGTTTTAATATCTCCAAAGTTAGATTATTACAGTACCGATCTTTTAAAACGTTTTTCACAAGGAAAACCTGTTCCTAGTGATCAAGAAATAAAAGCTTTAATTGAATTGATAGAGGATGAACAACCATTTTTAAAATCAATTACAATAGGAACGAGTAATGAAATTGAGATGATTAATATTGCATTCACATTGAAAAATTATTTAGAGCGTATGTGGTTTGAATCAAAAAATGAAGAAATTTACATCAATATAGTCGTATGGAAAAATCATGTCGGCTCTTCCAAAAAATATGTTAAGCAATTTATGAGCTACGCACCAGATGCATGGATTGTTCTAGGTAGTCAGATTGGCTTTTGTAATGTGATTAAACGATTATATAGACTAAATGATTGGGATTCAGAGAGAACATATTGTATGAGTACATTGCTATCCCAGGCAATGATGAATATTGTGGGTAATAAATATTTTGAAGGTGTAAATGGTGTTACATACCATGGTGATACGTGGAAAGTAGAGAATGGTATAATCGCTATAAAACGCTAAAGTTGTTGTGACTTCTTCCTTCTAACTACGAAGAATAATATGCCACCTATGCTTAAAATTAAGAAACTGATGATATATTTAATATATTTGTTATGATGTTGACCAGTATCGGGTAGATTTTTACTTTCTGTACTGGTTTTTTTGTCTTTGTTATCAGTTTCTGGAGTTTGATTTTGAGAATTTTGAGGTACTAAAAAGTCTTTCGCAACTGATATTTGATAGCTTTGAGGAAGATTCGTTTCTGCAACGCTATTGTTCGGGGTCAATGCAGGTTGTTGCGAATGGTTTGTATCTACTTGAGGTGTTGTTACAGGAGACTGTAAATTTGGAGAGGCAGTCTTATTGTTTGTGTTATAAGTATAGTATTTATCCTGGCCAACGGAAATTGTAGATTGCGTATCTATACCTTGTATCTTCACATTGAATTGTGACTCTTTAGGAATTTGAGTAGGTATATTAATCGTTGCGATACCTTTATTGTCTGTTTTTCCTTCAAGAACTTGATTTTGGGCAGTGAGTGTTACATCAATATTACTTAAAGGTTGAAACGTGTCGGATAATACATTAATTGTTATACTTTGATTATTAGCCATAGGGGATGTAGAAATTTGATTATTTGATGAGGTTAATTGATATAATTTATTCGCTTCGACATTGAAGCTTTGTTGATTTGAGGTGGTTAATTTGTATTGCGTTTGTGCACTTTTCTTTGGTACATCAATGAAAGCAAGACCATCAGACTTTGTTGTTATATACTTAGTTTCATTATCAATTTGAAGTTGAAATGATTCATTAGGAATAGGTGTTTGATTTGCGGTCATAAATTGAAAGCCGATGGGGAGAGTATCAGTATTTGCATTACTGATGTTTGTTGTGAAAAAAGATGTAGCTACAAAACAAGTGATGGTGGTTATAATGAATTGAATGGTTCTCATTCAGTAAACCTCCTTTCTTGAATGTGTCATTGATCAATGAACACCTATATAATAGCATATCTTCTTTTTGAATTCCATACTATTTAATAAAAATTTTATCTATTTTTTAAAATAACTAAAACCTACCTATATATACATAAAAAAGCCAGAATCATATTTGATTCTGGCTTTTGTTAAATTTTCTTTATGTTTCTAACAGAGGCAAAGCAATGTTCACCATTTTGAAAGTATACAGTACGGTCTTTTGTATCAATTTTATCAACATTATTTCGGTTAATAACATAACTATTATGACATCTAAAGAACCGATCATCTAAATTAGCAAGCTCCTTTAAACTACCGTAAAATTCAATTTGTCTGTTATCAAGGTGAGCAATTAATCTATGAGATTTAGATGACGATTCAAAGAACATAACTTCATCATATTGAACATAAACAGAATTACTACCTCGTGTTAATTCAATCTTTTCTACATTTGTATTTTTTGATAACATTCCAAGTCGTATGTATGCAGTATCTAGGCAATCTAACACTCTCGTCTTCAACTGATCAGGATCATCTTTGAAGATAAAGTCCATAGCTGCAATTTTATATACGAAAGTTAAATAAGTTAATTCACTATGACTTGTTACGAAAACAATATTTCCAATTGGATCGTATTTGCGAATTTCACTAGCTAAAGTAATACCATTTATATCAGCGTCTAATTGGATATCTAAGAAATAACAACCAATATCGTTTGATGTTTTCACATGATCTAATAACGCATAAGGATCACTCGTTGCAAGTTCAATAGACATTTCCTTTTCCTCAATCATAATATAATTATTTATGATCGTTTGCATACGCTCAAGTTGTTTAGGATCATCTTCACAAATGATGATTTTCATCGAATCACATCCTCAGTGCTAACATTTAAAATTTCAAGCTTTTGGATAAAATATTGATCATTAATATATGTGTCTAGGAAAACATGATCCGTTTTCTCTGTGATTTCCTTCAAAGTAGTTAAACCAATACCACGTTTTCGACCTTTAGTAGAAAAACGATGTTCAAAAAGTTTATGTACTTTAGGCGTATCTTTAGAACATTTATTCATGAAAACAAGTAGAACTGACTCTTCATTCTTAATAAAAGCAATTTGAATCGTTGGAGATTCAACAAATTCAGAAGCTTCAATAGCATTATCCATAATAATTCCAATACAACGACTTAATTCAACAATATTCATGTTAATTTGATCAATTGATTCAGTAATCTCAACACTAATATTAATATTTTGTTCCTGAGATTGAATAATCTTTGTCGTTAATAAACCTTTAATCTCACGGACATGAAGATTTTGCAGACCATTAATTTGAATCGCATTAACCTTCATATCATCGTGAAGGTGAGCGATATGTGTGTCAAAATAACACCTTAAACCATCCATATCATCCTCACGAATATATTCAGATAAAGTCGCTAATATATTTACATAATCATGACGGAACTTACGCATCTCGTTGTTAATCTGCTCAATTTGAAGCGTATATTTATAATATTGATTAATCTCTTTCTTTGTACGCTGTAAAGCCATTTCCCGAATGATAGTGAAAGAAATTAAAATAATAAAAATAGCCGCAGCACAAACATAAACCACATAAAATAACGTTTGGAACTCAAATTCCTTTTCAGAGTTATAAGATTTAGGCATGTAAATGTAAAAAACAACGAAAGATAGCGCTAAGAAAGCGGCTAATAATAGTAAATAAATACGGTTATTATATAAGTAACTTAGTTTAAGTTTGTTCATCAATAATCTAATGATTATTGCGATAGAGACTGAAATTAATGTATGGAAAAAAGCGTAAAGAATTAAGAAATACAAATATGTATCAATACCGTCAATAATATATTTTGTAATTAAAATAGAAACGTAGTCAGACACTACTGAGATTATAATTACTAATAGCGTATTAATGACGCCAAAAAGTTTAAATTTATTATAGAAAAATACAAAATTAAATAGACATACGTATATAATGGCACCTACACCGAAAATATAGTAAAACGTCAGTGAAGGGATTATGAACCCTATTGCTAAGGTTCTATAATCCCTTTTGTTGTATTGATAATTTTGTGTGATTGATAATAATATAGTAAATAATATTACTTGTAATAAACCAAAAGGTAAAGATTCTAAATTAGAAAGCGAGTCCATATATTACACTTCCTTATGATGACTATTCTTTTTCTTTAAGTAATTCTGCTGGTACTTCTGTTTCATCTAAAAATGCTGTACAACCTCTAATTACCGCTTTTTCACCGATTGCTGAAAGGATATTTGATACTGATTTTGAAAATAAACCTGATAATAAATTCATGATATTGTTTCCTCCTCTTTGTAAAATATAGGTAATAGTGATACTGCTTCAAAGACTAACCCTATGCTAATCAATTGTTGAAAGGGTTCTTTAACGAATAAAGAAATGACGATCAACAATGTAGCAGTGATGATTGCTCTTTGTTTAAGACCTTTTTTCCATTTGCCCAAGATGGGATGCTTCTTTGTTTGCATTGGTGCATATTTGATAATAATGATGTAACCAACAATTGCGAGGGTGAGGTAAATCCATGGTGATATGTTGGTATTAATTATAATCAAAGGTGCCCCGACAAACATGATGAGACTTTGTATGGTACACAAGAAGGTTGACTTTGCATGTGCACCAAACGCGAAATATCTAATGGCAAAATAACTTAGATGTACAATAAGTGTGTATAAAAATATATGGCATAGGAGGGCAACACCGTATATGACAACCGTCTTCATCATATTCCCTACAAATACTTCCAGACCATACTTTACCTTTAAATAACTTAAATGATCGAGATTATTTGAATTTTGAAGACGACTTGCAATCTTATCGATTTGAGTTTGAACTGGTTGATACATGGCGCGCCTCCTTCTATATAATTATAAAACAAATTGATTTACATTTTACTTCTTTTGCCTAACTGTATTATTTTCATGCCTAACTGTTTTGAAATCTATTATATTTGTATTTTAACATAATTTTCTTGCAGTTAAGAACTTAAAATGATGACTTAGGGAAAATGATATTCCAACTAATTTAAATAATATAAGATAAATAATAACTATATAAAATTAAAGATATAAATTGAATTCGTTTAAATAAAGGAGGATTCCTTATGGCAGGCGATATCGTCAATGCTATTTGTGGTATTTTCACATGGTTTGCAGATTTTTTTAGTAATCTTTTTAGTTGATAATAATAAATCGTACATGTTTAAATCTTAATTAATAAATCGTAAAACGTATACCATTTGGTGTGCGTTTTTGTTATAGTTATTAAGCGTTTTCATGTAGAATGGTAATAAAGATGAATTTAAGGGAGGATTTTTTATTATGAACACAAAAGGATTTGTTGGAAGTTATACGAAGAAAGATGGAAAAGGGATTTATAAATTTGAAATAAATGAAAAAGATCAATCGATTGAAACAGTTGAGGTTGGTTACGAAATTGAAGCTTCTACATATTTAACACAACATGAACAATATCTATATGCAATTAAAAGAGACGGGGATGATTGTGGTGTAGCTGCTTTTTCTATAAATGAAGATGGTAGTTTAACATACATAAATGAATGTTTAGCATCTCAAGAAGGAACGGGTTGTCATATTTCAGTTTCAAAAGATGGGGAATATTTATTTGAAGCGGTATATGGTGTAGGTCTTGTTAGATTATATAAACGTAACACAGAAAATGGTGAATTAGTTGAACTGATTGATACATATCGTGGTGAAGGTCATGGTCCAAATGAAGCGAGACAAGAAGGTAGTCATATTCACTTTGCACAACAAACACCAGATTTAGATTTCCTTGTTACTGTCGATTTAGGTGCAGATGTAATTCGTACATTTAAATACTCAGATGAGGGCTTAGTCTTAACTGAAACATTAGAATTACATGCTGGTAGTGGGCCAAGACATTTAGTCTTCCATCCAAGTGGTGATTACGCTTATGTAGTGAATGAATTGAGTAATACGATTCAAGTTCTTTCATACAACAATGGTGTATTTGCTCAAATTAGTCCGACGTTAATGACAATCCGTGAAGACTTTGACTTGAATTCTCAAGTTGGTGCTGTTAGATTAAGTCACGATGGACAGTTTATTTATGTATCAAATAGAGGTAACAACAGTATCGCTGTGTTTAAAGTATTAGGTGATGGTGCAAATATTGAAACTGTTGAAATTATTTCAAGTGGTGGTACTTGGCCAAGAGATTTAAATATCACTCCAAGTGATTCTTATCTTGTGTGTGCACATGAACATTCGTACAATTTAGTTCTATTTAGTAGAAATAAAGAAACAGGACAATTAACTGAAGTAGAAAATGATAAAAAAGCAGCTGAAGGCGTATGCGTCCAATTTATTGAATAGAAGGTGGAAATGTTGAAAATAGCAATTTATCAAATGCAAGTCATCCCAGGTGAACCAGAAAAGAATATGGATAAAGTAGAACAATGGCTTAATCAACTAGATGATGAAATAGATATCGCTGTTCTACCAGAAATGTGGAATACCTCATATAAATTGAGCGAGTTGAATAGAATAGCAGATGAAGAAGGTAAGGTTATATTGCCATTCCTTCAAAAGAAAGCTAAAGAAATTAATATGCATATATTTGCTGGATCGATTGCTTATAAATCAGGGGATGACATTTATAATCGATCATTAGTTATAAATAAAAAGGGACAGTGTATCAATACGTATGACAAAGTACACTTAGTCCCTATGTTAAACGAACATCATTATTTAACATCTGGCAAGAAGAAACCATCTGTATTCCAATTAGATGATATTGAAATGGGTACAATCATCTGTTATGACTTAAGATTTCCAGAATTATCACGATCATTAGCACTTGAAGATGCTAAAGTCATATTCGTACCCGCACAATGGCCAAAATCAAGAATCGATCACTGGAAAGCATTATTAAGAGCGAGAGCAATAGAGAATCAAGTCTTTATCGTAGCATGTAATGGCGTTGGCGATTGTGATGAGAATACATTTGGTGGAGCGAGTTTAGTGTATGGACCAGATGGTGAATTAATTAATGCATTGTATGATGAAGAAGGAACAGTAGAAGTAGAACTTGATTTTGAAACTCAAGAAAAAATAAGAGAAGCAGTCCCTATATTTAATAGTTTGCGAACAGATTTATATTAGAATGAAAAGAAGAAGAGATATCGTGCGATTATAGACTAAACGCACGATATCTCTTTTTTTATGATTGAAGTATTTCATAAAAGGGTTACAATCTATATGTATAAGGTTGTAACTGAGTTTAGGAGATGGTTTTTTGGATAACGATGTAATTGTAAAATTTAATCGTGTGAATTATGAATTAGATGGTTCAAAAATTTTAAATGATATTAATGGTTCTATTTATAAAGGTTATATTACTTCTATTATTGGTCCTTCTGGAGCAGGGAAGTCTACATTATTGTCTTTTATTAATTTATTAAAATCTCCATCAAATGGTGATATAAGCATAAATAATAAACATATAGATACATATAATCCAATAGAGTTAAGGAAAAAAGTTCAGTTGGTTTCACAAGAAGCAACGATGATTGAAGGTTCGGTAAAGGATAATCTAGAATTGCCTTTAAAGTTGCAAAATAAAAATATGACTGACGAAGAAGTGGTAAAATTTTTAACAAGTGTTGATTTACCAGCATCTTTTTTAAATAAAAGTAGTAAATCTTTATCCGGTGGAGAGAAACAAAAGTTATCTTTAGCACGTGCATTAGTGAATCGACCAGAAGTCATTTTATTAGATGAAGTTACATCTGCTTTAGATCGTAATTCAAAAAATGCCATTGAACAATTATTGTTAAAGATTAAAGCAGAATATCAAGTTTCGATGATATGGATTACACACGATATAGATCAAGCGATGAGAATGAGTGATTATATTTGGGTAATGATTGATGGTGAAGTTGCAGAAATAGGAACTGCCGATGAAATTAATCATTCTACAAATCAAAATGTCAGAAGATTTATAGGAGAAAAACGCATATGAGTATAACATCAGTCATTTTAATGTTCATTTTTATCATTATACCAATCGTGATTTCTAAATATTTTAATATAGGCATAGAAAAAGATACAATCATAGCGGCAGTTAGGTCATTTGTTCAATTACTCATTGTAGGTTACATACTGCAGTTTATATTTGATCAAAATAGTCATATATTTATATTCTTGATGATCCTTCTTATTATTGGGGCGGCGACACAAAATGCTAGAAAGAAAGGTTTGGCTATTCCAGGTATAACTTGGAAATTATTGCTCGCATATGTGTCAGTTGAAATTATTACACAAGGCATATTGATAGGATTTAAAATCACACCGGCAACGGCTCAATATATGATTCCAATCAGTGGAATGATTATCGGTAATTCAATGGTATTAAGTATTTTGTTTTTAAATCGATTTATGTCTGAAATAAAACAAAATGAAAATGTAGTAAAACTTATTTTAAGTTTAGGAGGTACACCTAAACAAGCAGTACATAAACAACTGATTACCTCTATACAGTCAAGTATCATACCAACGATTGAACAACAGAAGACAATAGGTTTAGTACAGTTACCCGGCATGATGAGTGGACAAATTATAGCAGGAGCTGATCCATTAGAAGCGGTACTATTCCAAATATTAATTGTATTTGTATTATTAACAGCTGCAGTAATGACAAGTGTTATTTTAGGATTTCTTTCATACCCAACATTGTTTAACAAACACTTACAGCTGATTGAAAGTCGTATTAAATAAAAGAAAGGACCCATTAATTTTAATGGGTCCTTTTTACAGATTCTCCTTTTTTGCGGTCGAACATTGCAAGTGAGGGCTGACAAGCAACATTGAGCGGTCGAACATTGCAAGTGAGGGGTGACAAGCAACATTGATCCTGGCTAACGAGATAGTTTCAGAAAACAATCCTCTTAGAAATTCTAACGAGATAGAAAGTAAAAACAATCCCGTTAGCGGGTAAAAAGGGTATTCAGAAGAGGGAAATAGAGGTAAAATCCAAAGAAATAGTGCTCTAACGAGATAGTTCAAGTAAACAATCCTCTTAGAAATTCTAACGAGATAGAAAGTAAAAACAATCTCGTTAGCGGGTAAAAATGGTGTCCAGAAGTGAGAAATAGCAATGAAATCCAAAAAAATAATGCGCTAACAGGATAGTTTCAGAAAACAATCTCGTTAACGCAATTTTTTTTGTTAGTAACGTATAGTCTATATTCTTTATTTCTTAAACATTGCTCGTACATATTTTCCCTTACCTTTATAAGGAGGGAACAACACTCCTGTCTCGAGTTTAGTCGTTTTAAACATCATGCCTTTTACATTACTAAATAGTTCGAATGAGGATTTGCCATGATATTTTCCAATTCCTGAATGACCAACGCCACCGAATGGTAAGTTAAAGTTACCAACATGTAATAAAGTGTCGTTGATGCAACCTCCACCAAATGACAAGCGATTTACAACTTCATCTGTATGATTTTCATCTTCACTAAATAAATATAAAGCTAATGGTTTTGGTTTACTTTTAATATATTGTATAGCATCGCCAAAGCTTTCATAAGTCATGATTGGTAATATAGGTCCGAATATTTCATCTTCCATCAATATATCATCAAATTTAACATTATCTACGACAGTTGGCTCAATATAACGCGTACTTTCGTCACTGTTGCCACCGTATACAATATCTCCGCTTGTTTCGTTAATTAAATTACTTAGACGTTGTGTATGTGCTTCGTTTACAATTCTGCCAAAGTCGTCGCTATTTTTTGCGTCTTTACTATAGAATTCTTGAATCGTTGATTTAACAGCATTGATAAATTGTTGCTTAATACATGCATCAATGAGTACATAGTCTGGCGCAACACAAGTTTGTCCTGCATTAATATATTTACCAAAAGCAATTCGTTCAGCTGCAACTTTGATATTGGCTGTTTTATCGACGATAGCTGGACTTTTTCCACCTAATTCAAGGGCAACAGGAATCAATTGTTTACTTGCTTGTTCGTAAACAATTTGGCCAATTTTTGTAGATCCTGTGAAAAATACAAAATCAAATGGATAAGTTAACAGTTCTTCAGTGACTGTTTTATCACCAGTTACACAAGTGACAAAGTCTTCTTCAAATGCTTGCGCTATGATGTTTTGAATAACACGAGTTACATTTGGTGTGAGTTCTGATGGCTTAACAACAGCACAGTTTCCAGCAGCAATTGCACCGATTAAAGGTTCAAATACTAATTGGAATGGATAATTGAATGGTCCAATAATAAGGACTGTACCGTATGGCTCATGTATCGTATAACTTTTACTAGGGAATAAGAAGACAGGTGTATTTACGTTTTTCTTACTCGCTAATTGTTTTATATCCTTTATCATTAAAGAAATACTTTTATAAATATAACCAATCTCTGTTGCATATGACTCAACAGAATTCTTTCCTAAATCTAATTGTAAAGCAGCAATTAAATCTGTTTCATTTGATTTAATTGCTTTTTTTAATAGGCGAAGTTGCTTTTTTCTGTATTTAATATCTTTAGTTGTATCACTATCAAAAAAAGATTGTATGTTTTCAAATTGATTAGCTATAGTCAAAGTTCATAACCCCTTTTATAAATCTGTTGTTTATATTTTAACAATAGTTATAATTAAAAGCGAAAGCTTTATTTGTAAAAGTGAATATAATTAAAAATATATTACGAAAAGGTGAATCAATATGAAGTTTGGATTTATTGGTACGAATTGGATTAGTGATCGTTTTATTGAAAATGGCAAAGTAGTAGATGGTTTTGAACCATATGCTGTGTACTCCCGAACTGAGGAACGTGCGTCATATTTTAAAGAGAAACATGATCTTGCTGAGATATATACTGATTTGGAAGCATTTTGTAAAGCGACGTCTTTTGAAGCGATTTATATAGCAACACCAAATGCGTTTCATTTTGAACAAGCGAAATTGGCGATTGAACATAAGAAGCATGTATTGATTGAAAAGCCTGCAACGATTAATAAAGAACAATTTGAAACATTATCTAGGTTAGCGCATGAAAATAATGTAACGGTAATGGAAGCAATGAAATCAACTGTTATGGTGCCTTTTGTTGAATTTAAAGAAGCGAATGTAGATATCGGTGAAATTAGGTATGCGAGTTTTCACTACCATCAATATTCATCAAGATATGATAAATATAAACAAGGTATTATTGAAAATGCATTTAAACCTGAATTAGGTAACGGTGCGTTAATGGATTTAGGCGTATATGCAGTAGCACCGATGATACATTTATTCGGTAAGCCAAAAGAACTTAAAGCATATGGATTCAAGTTGGATACTGGGGCAGATGGACAAGGGAATGCCATTCTAGACTATGAGACATTCCAAGCTACAATCAGTTATTCTAAAATCTGTGACAGAGTGAGCCCTTCAGAGATTATTGGTGAACAAGGATCAGTCATTATAGATAAAATAAGTGCGCCATCGCATATCAAAATTTATGATAAAGAAGGCATATTGGTAAAAGAATTTAAATGTGATGATACGTATGTAATGAAAGATGAAATCATAGAATTTATTGAATGTATTCAATCTCAAAAAGTGGAATCAACAATTAATACACACCAAAGAACAATAGATACAATAGCAGTATTAGATGAAATGAGAGAACAAATTGGCGTTCGATTTGAAGTCTAAACGATTTATATTGATTTCATGTATTGTCGTATTAGTTATCATATGTATTTTTGTGATTCCATTTAAACAACAACCTTCGTCAACGACTAGGGTAGTGGTTGATCATTTTAATCATAAATATGCTTATCCAAGTTGTTATAATTATGATGAAGCGTCGAACTATTTAGATGAAGTGACGTTGAAAGATGCACAAGATTTAAAATATCCACCAATGAATCAATGTTCAGCTGAAAAATCAAAGCCACATTATCAACCATTGTATAAAAAGATAATAGAGAGTATGGAAATTTAAAGTAGGGTAGAATGGTAGAGATAGTAGTGCCGAGATATCGTGCGATACAGTATCAATCGCACGAAGACTTTGGGGTTTCGCCGAGATATCGTGCGATTCAGGATCAATCGCACGAAGACTTTGGGATTTTGCCGAGATATCGTGCGTTTCAAGGTAAATCGCACGAAGACTTTGGGATTTTGCCGAGATATCGTGCGGTTCAGTATCAATCGCACGAAGACTTTGGGATTTTGTCGAGATATCGTGCGATTCAGGATCAATCGCACGATATCTTTTCTTCTTACATAAAAAAACAGTGCTGAGACATTTGTCTCAGCACTGTTTTGTATTTATTATGCATTTTTTAAAACGTCGTGTGTGCTTTGGTCTTTGTTCATGACATCTTTCACATATGGACAAACAGGATCGATGACTTTTCCTTCATTGCGTGCTTTCTCAATTACTACATCCACTAACTTACGTGCGATGCCTTGTCCTCTTAGACTTGTATCAACGAACGTATGGTCAACTACAAGTATTTTACCATCGTTATCTTGATAAGTAATTTCAGCGTCAAAATCATTCTCAGAATTGCCTACATAAAATTTATTTGTGCCTTGTTTAATTTCCATTGCAAACACACTCCTTTAAATTATTTTCCTAATAATTCATCAATTGGTGGTACAACTTGTTTTTTACGAGAAACGACACCAGGTAATACAGCTACATTTCCATCTAATTTTGTATCAAATGCTTGTTCAACAACTTGTTGTTGTTTACCTAAAGCAATCGCTGTTGAATCACTGTTTAAGATATCTGTAATAACAAATACAAATAAATCATATTGTTCTTTAGCGATAATCGCGTTGATTTCATTTTCAACGTCTTCTTGAATTTCTAAAACTTCGTTAACGTCTACTGTATTCACTTGAGCGATACGTACGACATGTTCACCCATATTGAATGATTTTGCATCCATGTTTAATAAGAATTCAGGTGTTTTACCTTTAACTGAAGCACCAGCTTTAAGCATGTCTAAACCGTATTCATTTAAGTCTACGTTAGCAATTTTCGCTAAAGCTTCACATGCAGCAACATCTTGATCAGTACATGTAGGTGATTTGAATAATAAAGTATCTGAGATAATTGCAGAAATCATAAGACCAGCAATTTCAGGCTTAATTTCGATATTATTTTCTTCGTACATTTTCTTTAAAATTGTTGTTGTACAACCAACTGACTCAGCTCTGTAATAAAGAGGGGCACCAGTTTCGAAATTACTGATACGGTGGTGGTCAACTACCATTGTAATTGTTGCATCTGTAATATCATCAGCACTTTGTTGGAATTCATTATGGTCTACTAAGATGACTTCTTTATCTGCTAAAGGTGTCTCTAATAATGCAGGTGCTTCAACTTTAAAATAATCTAATGCAAATTGCGTTTCATCAGAAACATCACCAAGTCTAGCTGCTTGTGCATCATTGCCAAGTGCTTTTTGTAAATCTTCCATAACTAATGCTGAAGCAATTGTATCTGTGTCTGGATTTTTATGTCCGAAAATAAATGTTTTAACCAATGTGATTTCTCCTTTTGATATGAATATTCTGTCTACTTAATTTTAACATGAACGACTTTTCTATTCTACAACAGCGCCTATACTATTTTCAAAATGTGTCAGTGCCCATTCATGGCCAGCTTGATTAAATGATGCGACACAGTTAGACGGTATGATGATATTGTAATTAAGATTGTATGCGTCAACGGCTGTGTGTAATACACAAATATCAGTACATACACCAACAATTTCAACTGTATCCACATTTCTTTCTCTTAAAAGACTATCTAAATGTGTACCAGCGAATGAGCTGTATCGTGTTTTATCTATCCAAAAAACATGTTCAGCATCTTGAATACTTTCATATTGTGGCTGTAATTGATTATATAATTGTCTGCCTTCAGTATTAACAATATTATGCGGTGGGAAGAGTTTCGTCTCAGGATGGTAAGGATCATTTTCTAAATGATAATCCATTAGGTAGAAGATGAAATCTTGATTGTTATTGTAAGTTTCAATCTTATTTATAATGTTTTGTTCGATCTGTTGTCCAGGCTCTCCACAAGTTAATTTACCATTTGTTGCAATAAAATCATTTGAATAATCTACGACGATCAGTGCTTTATTCAATGTTTTGCCCCCTCAATTGTCTATATTATCATTTCGGTGTAATATGAATATAATGAAATTATACGCTATTTTAAGGTGGTTATATAGTATGCTGAACACAATTAATGTTAAAAATTATGGTGCACGCGGACGATGTGGTTTAAGAGATACTATAGGTATACAATTAGCGCTACTTCAAGCTAAGAAAGGCCCCGTAACGATTTATATCCCAAAAGGTGAATATCATATTATTTATGAACTCGTTATTTATGAACATACAACGTTGATACTCGATGATGAAGCAGTATTAATTAGAAAGTCACCGACCGCTATGTTGAAGAATGGTCATAAATTCAAAAAATATTATGGCTATGAAGGGCATGGAAATATAAATATTATTGGTGGGACTTTTGATGCATTTGGACATACAAACAATACAAATAATACAATCATGTCAATTGGACATGCGCGTAACATTCAAATTCATGGTGTCACATTTAAAAATGTAGTCGGGGGACATGCGATTGATGCTTGTGGTATTGATGGTTTTTATCTGACGGAGTGTCAATTTTTAGGTTTTAGAGATGACAGTGGTACAAGATTATTTAGTGAAGCAGTACAAATAGATTTACAGATTAAAGGTGCATTTCCAAAGTTCGGTGCGACAGATGGCACGGTGACAAGAAATGTTTTAATTGAGCATTGCTATTTCGGAAATTCAGGAGATCCGAATATGTCAGCATGGAATCGTGCTATTGGATCGCATGCCAGCATGTATGATGCATTTTATGAAAATATCCACATCAAACATAATATTTTTGATGGATTAGGGGACTTCGCAGTAACATTACTTAAATCAAAAGAGACTTCAATTACAAATAATCAATTTATTGATTGTGAAGGGGGCATCAGATATCTAGCGGTGCCTACTGGTAAATATTCATTCGACATTAATCAATTAAGTAAAGGTGCACAAGGTGGTTCTACTTTATTAATCGGTGAAAATACTTTTAGTAATATTCAATCCAAACAAAGTATATTAATAAAGAGTTACGAAGATGCGATCAATAAAGATATTTATATATTTAATAATCAATTTGCAGATGAGCGTTCAGATAACATTAAGTTTATAAACGCAGAAGGTATATATATGAAAGAGAATATTAATTTAACACGCATTAAGCATGATAATGTGAAAACAGTATACGAATTATAAAAAATAAAACAAGGTTAAGACATGATATCAACATGTCTTAACCTTGTTTTTTAGTCGATTATATATTTTTATTAAAGTTACCAAGCACTTTAACATTAAAGTCCAGCGTTTTTAAAATAGTAATGACTTTTTTCATTTCGATTTCTTCAGCACTACAATCTGCTTGTACAAAGAAATGGTACATACCAAGTTGTGTTTTTAGTGGACGTGATTCAATCCAAGATAAATTAATATTAAACAAAGCGAAAGCATTTAAAATACTTGCTAGTAAGCCAGGTTTGTCTTCATCTGGTGTAATTAATAAAATACTGTCAGTTGCTTTTTCTGCATATTTTTCCTCTGCTGATAATACTAAGAACCTCGTCGTGTTATGTGGATAGTCTTCGATATGTTGTTGCAAAGCAATAACATCACTATTTGTTTCTTCTAATCCAATTGGCGCAATTGCAGCTGTATGTGCATCAATTTCTTCAAGACTTTGAACGGTACTATCAGAATAACGATATGTAAAGTTGTGTTCTTTAATAAACTTTGATGTTTGGTTAACTGCAGGAGCGATAGAGACAACTTCTTTAATATCTTCTAATCGAGTTCCTTTATGTGCATACAATGAAAATGAAATATCTAAATGTAATTCATCGATGACATGAACGGTTTGTGCTGTTAAAGCATCAGCAATAATATTGATTGTACCTTCAATTGAATTTTCAATCGGTGCAATCGCGATATTTTTTGGATCTGATTCAACTGCTTTAACAACTTCGTATAAATTTGATTTTGGAATATATTCATCAATCGTTGTGGCGCTGTAGTTTAAGGCTGCCATATGGGAGAAAGTCCCTTTAGGTCCTAAATAGTATAATTTCATAAACGACTACCTTTCTAATGGAATGGACATACATTTTGTTTTTTCTTATATAAAAAGTTAGGACTTCTCATTTCATTATCATAGCCTTTATGATAATTGTGTACAAGTGATGGGGAAAGTGGTGGTGCTAACCAACTCCATTTTCCTGTTACTTTTCGATTTAATTTAGATTCGTTTTCTTCGAATTTCATGAATTGTTTTGATGCAGTGTAGTGATCAACAATCGAAACACCTGATTGTTTGAAAGAGTGATATACAGCATAGTTAAATTCAACTAAAGCTCTATCTCTCCAGTAACTTGATGTTTGTGTCGTATCTAAATGGAATGCTGTAGCAATATCTCGTAATTTATTGTAGCGATATTCGTCCGTAAAGTTTCGGACACCAATTTCTGTCTCCATATACCAACCGTTAAATGGGGCAGTATGGTAATACAATCCGCCAATTTCTAAATCCATGTTCGAAATAATAGGGACAGCGTACCATTTTAAATTTAACTTTTCTAAATCAGGATATTGATCATGTGTGATTTGAACTTCTTTGATGATAACAGTTTTGTAAGTATGGTATTTAAAAGTTTGATTTTTTATACGATAAGCTAATGGCAGAATATCAAATTCAGTCCCTTGACCTTGCCATCCTAAATGTTGAGCAAGTTGGGTGAACTTTTTAGACTTTGGATCACCTATATGGTTATACCCTGCATATCTAATCAATTGTTCGTTCATTATTTCAAAGTGGTTCGAAAAAATAGAAATCATTGGTTTGATTTTCCCGCCATTTGTAGCAGTTTCAATATGATCTTCAATTGCATTTATAAATGATGATTCTGAGTCAATGTGTCTTAAATCTCTAACGATTAATTTATCCCAGAAAAATCGACCAATACATCTATTTGAATTTCTCCATGCGACTTTTGCACCATATTCAAGTTCTTCTGTCGTATGCGTGTATGTGCCAGTTTGAGAAATTTCTTTCTTTATTTCTTGAATTCTCGATTTCGTTTTATTTTCATTAATATTCAATGCTTGATGCATTTCTATAATAAAAGCAGTCGCTTTATCTTGTAACATATGAACACCTCTATGTACTAGTATAAGCGACTGTTATTATTTGACAATATATGAATTGTGACAAATTACCAATGATTAATATCTTTACGTTCACCTTTGAAGTTGCCTTTTTTATGATGTCTTTCACTTAAAACGGCAATGACATCTTCATAAGCAACACCTCTGTTATGAAGCAATACAAATAAGTGATAGAGCACATCTGCAACTTCATTTGCGAGTTCAACATTATCTTGTTTCATAGCTGCAATAACAACTTCAAATGATTCTTCACCATATTTTTTAGTGATTTTTTCAATACCTTCAGTTAATAAATAATTAGTATAAGAATTTGGATTTCCTGATTGTACACTTTCTTGTATAGTTGCTTCTAATTCTGAAAGTGAATATGGCGTTGGAGTATTAAAACAACTTTGTGAACCTGTGTGACAAGTAGGGCCATCAGGATCGACTTGAATTAATACAGTATCTTGATCACAATCAAGTTTTATATCAATCACATGTTGATAATGTTTAGAAGATTCTCCTTTTTTCCAAAGACGATCTTTACTTCTTGAATAGAACCAACATACTTTGTCTTGAAGTGTTAATTCATAGGCTTCTTGATTCATATAACCTAACATAAGTACTTGACCAGTTTGATGATGTTGAAGTATAGCGGGTATTAAACCCTTTGAAAAATCAGGTGTCTCATTACTCATCTAACCATCACTCCTTCATTTGATAAATGTGATTTAACTGCTTGAATCGTCGTTTCTTTGTCGTGAAAGATACTTGCTGCTAATCCAGCTGACACGTCAGTCTCTTTAAATAAATCGACAAAATGTTGACTATTACCGCCACCACCAGAAGCAATGACAGGAATACTTACGCGTTTATTAATTTCAGTCAATAGTTGATGATCAAACCCTTGTTTAACACCATCGAAATCCATACTCGTTACTAACAATTCACCAGCGCCTAATTGTTGAACGTCTTGTACCCAATCTAGTACACGAATATCTGTACGCTGTTTTCCACCATGCGTATAGCAATACCAATCTTGATGTTCTTCTTCCCATTGTGCATCAATTGCGATACAAATACATTGCTTACCAAATTTATCACTTGCTTCTTTAATAAATTGTGGATTTCGTAATGCACTTGAATTTAAAGATATTTTATCAGCACCATGATTTAATAGAGTTGATATATCATCAAGTGTGCTAATACCGCCACCGATTGTTAAAGGAATAAATAGTTTAGAAGCTGTTTCAGAAATAATATCTAACATCATTTGATGTCCATTTTCAGTCTTAGAGATATCTAAGAACACTAATTCATCAGCCGCTTCTTGATTATAATATTCAGCGAGTTCGACAGGATGTCCAATGTCTCTTAAACCTTTAAATTGGATGCCTTTCACGACGCGTCCGTCTTTGACATCAAGACAGGGGATGATTCTCTTTTTGATCATGAAAGTCCCTCCCAAAATGCATCTGTATTTGCAGCTTTACCTACAATTGCAGCGTGTACATTTAATTGGTTTAATTGTTCAATATCATCTGTGTTTCTAATGCCTCCAGATGCGACAACAGGTAGACGTGTGCTTTGAACCAATTTACCCGTCAATTCAAAGTTTGGTCCTTCCATTTTGCCATCTTTAGATATATCCGTATAAATAATGCCACCAAGTGGTAAATGATCGATTTTTTTAACAAAATCAAATAAGTTCAATCCTGCATCATCAATCCAACCGTTGAGTTTTATTTCTTCAACATAAGCATCAACGGATAAGTATATCTTATTAGGAAATTGACGACTGACTTCAGTTAACCAAGTTAAGTCTTGAATGCCTTTCGTGCCGACAATAATATATGAAATACCTTTATCAAAGTAAGATTGGATGGTATCCGTTGTTCTAATACCACCTCCAACTTCTATAGGTAATTCCGTTAATCCTACAAGTTGTTCTATATAATCAGATTCTGTTGGTTGTTGATTTTTTGCACCGATTAAATCGATGACATGTATTCTTGAGACTTGTTTATATTGTGAATAAAATGAAATTGCTTCTTCAGCTGTACGTGGCATAGATTCTTGAGAATCATATTTACCTTCAGTTAAACGCACACTTGTTGAATCTATTAAATCAATTGCTGGCCAAATTTCAATCATTTAAAAACCCTTCTTTCAATGCTTGATCTAGTATTTTAAGTCCATATTCACCGCTTTTTTCTGGATGAAATTGAATGCCGATAACATTATTCTGTTGCACAATTGCTGTTATATCTTGTCCATAATCAGCTGTAGCAACAATCGGTAATGGCGTTGACACATGATATGAATGTATAAAGTAAACATCGCCATCTAATAAAGGATGTTCACTATTTAAATTGTTCCAACCTAAGTGAGGTACAGGATAGGGGCTTTCAATAGGAATGACTTTACCTTGTAAGATGCCAAGACCTTTAGTAGCACCTTCTTCACTAAATTCGAATAAGACTTGCATACCTAAACAAATACCGATGATACGATGTGTATCTTTGATTTCTTGTATAACTTGATCTAGACCACTTTTTTGTAATTGGATCATGGCATCTTTAAAATGACCGACACCAGGAAGAATGACATGTGAACTGTTTAATATCGTTTCTTTATCAGATGTGAGTACTGCGTCATATCCTAAATGTAGTAACGCACGTTTAATGTTTTTGATATTACCTAAACCGTAATCAACAATAGCGATCATTATTCAATCACGCCCTTAGACGAAGGAACACCATCGACATCACTTTTGCTTAAAGCAATTTTTAAACTTCTAGCAAAAGCTTTAAAGATTGCTTCAATTTCATGGTGTGTATTGCCGCCTCTGATTAGGTCGACATGTGTTGTAAGTCTTGCATTAATTACGAGCGCTCTAAAGAATTCTTCAACAAGTTCAGTATCGAATGTACCAACTTTTTCACGTGAAAAAGTAGCATTAAATGATAAGTATGGACGGCCGCTTATATCAGTTACAACACGTGCTAATGTTTCGTCCATTGGAATATAGAAAGAACCATATCTAGTGAAAGAAGGTTGGTCTTTAATCGCTTCTAACAGTAGTTGACCAATAACAATGCCGATATCTTCTACTGTGTGGTGGTCATCGACATATGTGTCACCATCAACTTCAATGTTCAATTGAATGCCACTGTGAAAGCTAAATAACGTTAACATGTGGTCTAAAAATCCTACACCAGTATTAATTTGAGATGGCTCATTGCTAAAGTTTAATGAAATGTTAATATCTGTTTCTTTAGTTGCTCTTGCTTTTTGATAAGTCATATTCTTTCCTCCACTCAAGTACGATTTGTTCTAGTTCATCTAATTGTGATTCAGTTGCGATAGAATAACGAACGGTTTGTTTCATATTTTCTTCGTTATAAAATCGAGGTAAAAATCCGTGGTCATTGATATATTGACCTAAGTCGTTCGCATAATCACCGTAAGTTAATACGAAATTCGTTTTAGAAGGAATGACATGTATAATATCACTCACATTTTTTTCGAATATATTTCTAAGCTTCTCACACAAAGCTCTTTGACGTTGTAATAATTGGTTCACGAGTTGCTTATCTGAAAATAATGCTGTTGCTATATTTAACGTTAATGTATTTAAAGGATAAGGATGAGCAATACGATTTAATTGTTGAATTGTTTTTTCAGTTGAAATTACCATACCAACTCTTAAACCAGCAATTGCAAATGCTTTACTTAATGTTCTTATTTGAATAATGTGATCTTGATGCTCAATTTGATATGCATCACCGAAATCTAAATAAGCTTCATCAATAATGAAATAACCACCAACAGCTTTCATTAAATCTCCAATTTCATCTAAAAATGCTTTTGAATATTGAATACCTGATGGGTTATGAGGGACGCTCATAATAAAAAATGCCGGCTTGAGACGATTAATTTCTTTTTTTATTTTTGATAATGAGAATGTATAATCATCTTCAGCATCAACATAATGAATAGGGCGATTGATTTGATTCGCATATGCCGTATACATAAAGAAATCTGGATTAAGTGTAAGAACAGGACCTTCTGGTAAAGCGATCATACATTTTTGTATCCATTCGTCAGAACCGTTTGCTGCTGATACTTGTGTCGGTGATAATTGATAATAATTTGCATATGCATTTATGAAAGCATCATATTCTTCATCTGGATAAAAATTAAATTCTGCTTTCGTGATAATATCGGTTAATATTTCTGGATTTAAAGCCGGAATAGGGCTTTCATTCTTATTAATTCTGATCATCATTTACGACTCCTTGTTGTTTGTTAATCTCACTTCTAAAGATTGTTTATGTTGATATAAACCTTCTTCATTTGCCAATGAAATCGCACTTGGTGCAATGGAGCGATATGCTTGTTCATCTAAATGAATAACAGAGTGGCTCGTTAAGAAATCATTAACAGTTAATCCGTTAGAAAATCGTGCTGTTTGATCTGTAGGTAAGACATGGCTTGGACCAGCAGAATAGTCGCCTATAGCTTCAGGTGAATATTGACCTAGGAACATTGCACCAACGTATTTTATCTTTCCAATATATGCACTTGGATCTGTCGTTTGTATAGATAAGTGTTCAGGTGCAATTTCATTCATCACTTCAATTGTTTCGTTAACATCTTGCGTCAGTATTGAATAGTGGAAGTTCTTAATGCTTTCCGCAATAATTTCTTTTCTAGGTGACTGTGCAATTGCTTCAGGAAGCTGTTCATTTACTTTAGTTAAAAATGATTTATCTGTTGAAACAAGAAATGTACGTGCTTGTTCATCATGCTCAGCCTGTGCGAGTAGGTCTTGTATAATATAATCTACATTTGAATGTTCATCAGCAATTAAGGCAATTTCACTAGGACCAGCAATTTGGTCAATGCCAACAACACCGTAAAGTAGTTGTTTACTTAAAGAAACAAATTGGTTACCTGGACCGACAATTTTATCTACTTTAGGAATTGATTCAGTTCCATAAGCGAGTGCAGCAATACTTTGCGCGCCACCAACTTGGAATACACGATCTACACCAGTAATGTGACAAGCTGCTAAAATAGCTGGATCAATACCTTCACTTTGTGGAGGCGTTACAACAATAATTTCTTTCACGTTTGCTACTTTAGCTAACGTGGCAGTCATTAACACTGTAGAAGGGTAACTTGCTTTACCACCAGGTACGTAAATACCTACTTTTTCAATTGGGTGATAGAGTTGGTAAGTTTGGCCGGTTGTTACATTTTCATGCTTTATCTTTTGTTGAAATGATTTAATCTGTTCGTGACTTTTTAAAAGCGCTTCTTTTAATTCGTCAGAGATGAGATTAATACTGTTACGTATTTCTTGTTGAGGTACTTCAAGTTGAGTTAAATCTACTTTGTCGAATTGTTGGTTATATTTAAATAACGCTTCGTCTTTATTTTCTTTCACATTTTGAATAATATTTTTTACGATTTCGGTATTTTGTTCGTCTGACTTCGTATCTTTATTAAATTGAGTGAAAAATTCTGATTTAGATAGCATTTAAGGACACCCCAATTTCTTCGATAAATGATTCGATTTTTTTAGATTTACTAAAGAAAGCATGTTTGTTTGTGATTAATTTTGCGTTAATATCGCCAATAGATTCTTTCTCAACTAATCCGTTAGATTTTAAAGTTGTGCCCGTTTGAACGATGTCGACGATCGCATCCACCATATTAACGACGGCTGCTAATTCAACAGAACCGGAAAGTGGAATGATTGAAACATCTTGTCCTTTATTTTTAAAATAAGCTTTAGTTGTTTTTACATAAGTCGTCGCAATTTTATTATATTCAGTGACGTCAGGTTTGCTCGCTACGGCGAAGTGACAATATCCGAAAGGTAAATCCACTAAGTTATTAACATTTAGTTTGTCCTTTTCATCTAGAATGTCACTACCTGTTATGCCGATATCAGCGATACCTTCTTCAACATAGGTCGGCACGTCATTACCTTTAACTAAGATAAATCTAATATCTTCAATTTGTATTTGAAGTTTTCTTTCTCTATTATTCAGAGCATCTGCCCATTTAACATTCCCATTTGATTCAATAAATTTAATAAAATCTTTTAATAAACGACCTTTACTTAGCGCTACTGTTAACATAATGAACCTCCTAAGTTAATTGAATACCGAACCCGAAACCTTCCAAAGTACCTTTATAATGGCCACCCGATGCAATAGGAGAGCGGTGGTTATTTTGATAAAGTTGAATAAAACTGCCTACATAATAAGATTTAGGAGGCATCGTTGTTATGTCTAAATGAATATGATTGATACCAGAATCTTCTAAAGCAGCTTTCCAATATTGTAATGATTCATAAGTTGGATGATTGACATCAGCAACTTTCGTTAAAAAATCTAATTGTTGATGTGTTGGTGTTTTTAATAATTGAACTAACGTATGATCCTGTGGCAATAATTTTGAAATTTTTGAGATATTTCTTTCGCTAATTGCTTGGAATAATTCATCTGTTTGTTCTTCTTTAGGTAATAGTAAATCAAATAGTTGGTAATGTCCGATTACAGCAAAGTCCACATTCAAGTCCAATTCTTTTTGAATGAAATCATAAATGAGTGAATAACATTGCAACATATCATTACGATTAGGGTTGAAAATTTCAACACCAAGATTTGTATAAATACGTTCATTAATTGAAATAGGGCCAGCATAAGTGACACGTGATGCTTTCAATTGATATTCTCGACTATAATGTTGAATTTGGTCCGTCCAATCGTTTCTTAAACTATAGAAAGAACCACCATTTTTCCATATACTTCTAGTATCTAAGCTATTCAAGTCATCTTGAGTAAGTTGATTCCATTGAAGTTTTTCAATAAACCCCATATCGATCACTTCAAATGATTTGTCGTTAAAATATTTTAAGAACTTTAATTCTTTTTCTTTATTACTTATGACATCGTCTGTATAACGTACATATTCCATATTAAGAACCTCGCTTTTACTCTCTACCAAGTTAAAGTATTTTAATAATTATAAATGATACTATAACATGCATGTAATAAGTTATCAATTGAAAGTTCTGAAAATTTGAAATAAAAAAACAAATATGAAACGGATATGCGCCGAGATATCGTGCGATTAGGTGTCAAACGCACGAAGAGTATGGAGATAGTGCAGAGATATCGTGCGATTGGGTGTGAAACGCATGAAGAGTTAGGGGTATGAGCTAAGATATCGTGCGATTGGGTATCAAATGCACGAAGAGTAAGGGGTATGAGCTGAGATATCGTGCGATTAGGTATGAAACGCACGAAGAGTATGGGGATAGTGCTGAGATATCGTGCGATTAGGTATCAAACGCACGATATCTCTTTATAGGAAAAGGAAACAATGCTGATATTACCATTTTCTCCAAAAAATAAAGCTGAGACGATATGTCCCAGCTTTGTTTTTTTATTCTGTTATTTGCGTTGGTCTTTTCTGCGTTTGTAATAATAAAAATACTATAAATACAAACGAAGCTATAAGTGTGAAGAATATTGTTCCATTTGAAATTTGAATGATCATTCCACCAATCATTGGACCAACGATACTCCCGATACTAAATGACATTGCTATCATTAAATTACCTGCTGGTAGATTGTTTTTTGGTGTTAAATCGGTCATGAAACTAACACCAAGTCCATAAAATGATCCTGTAAATAATCCTGCTATGAGAAACAGTGCCATCATGATAAAGGTAGATGTTGGTAAGAAATCACCAAACATAAATGTAATACTACCTAATAAAGTAAGAATGGATAACACCTTTTTTCTGCCGTGTATATCGCTTAACATACCTAGTGGAACTTGGGATATTAATGCCCCTAAACTAAATGCTGGTAATATTAGCGTAATGCTTGTTACGTCTAAATTATTTCTTAATGCATACACAGGGAAATTACTGTGCAATCCTGCTTCGAATAAGCCGTATAAGAATGGAAACATAAATGCAATCCATGATGTTTTTAAAACATCACCAAAATTCTTCAATGTATTGATCATATTAACTGGTCTAACATTCGATGATGGAAAGTCATTATGAATGAATAGAATGAGTGATATCGTGAAGACTGATAAACATGCAGAAATGATAAATGGTAACGATTCTGAAACATCCACGAGTTTAGCTAGTAAAGGTCCAACCATAAAACCAGCTGAAAAACTAAAGCCATAAACGGAAATCGTTTTGCCTAATTTTTCTTTAGGTGTGATATGTGTGAGCCAAGTTTGCGTGCTGAAGTGTAACATGTTGTCGCCTATACCGATAATTAATCTTAAAATAAACCAGATGGATAATGATTTTAAAGTCGGGAATAACAATAGAGATACCGCAACGAGTGCACCACCGATTAAAATCATATATTTAAAACCACTTTTACGTACTAACCCTTCAATAAAAAAAGATGAAAGAAAGACACCAATATAGAGTGAAGTGGCGTGTAGTCCGTTGAGAGAACTGGAAATACCATTACGTTCAAAAATAACTGAAATTAATGGTAGAAGCATTCCTTGTGAGAAACCAGAAACTGCCACTATAATCGAAAGGATAATAAATAATTTTTTGAATGAAGAATTTTTCATTTCAGAGCCTCCCACTAATATTTTACATCTAATGTATTTTAGCACAGAGGTTATTTACAAGAAATAATGAAATTGAATTTTAGATAAATTTCAATATTAAATTTAAAAAGTGTGATAAAATAATATAAAATTATATAACCTGAGGAGTATTGAATAATGTATAAATATGAAGACGATAGTTTGATGTTGCATACGGATTTATATCAAATCAATATGGGGGAAACTTATTGGAATGATGGGATTCATGAACGTACTGCAGTATTTGATCTTTATTTTAGAAGTATGCCTTTTAATAGTGGCTATGCCATTTTTAGTGGATTAGAGAGAATTGTTCAGTTCATAGAAAACTTTAGATTTTCCGAATCAGATATTGAGTATTTACGTGAAGTTGGCTATCAAGATGATTATTTAGAGTACTTAGCTAATTTAAGATTTACTGGAAATATAAGATCGATGAAAGAAGGGGAATTATGTTTTAATAATGAACCTTTGATTAGAGTAGAAGCACCATTGATTCAAGCACAATTAATGGAGACTGCTTTGCTTAATATCGTTAACTTCCAAACATTAATCGCTACGAAGGCGAGTCGTATAAAACAAGTTGTCCATGATGAAATCGTTATGGAGTTTGGTACAAGAAGAGCGCAAGAAATGGATGCTGCTATTTGGGGAGCAAGAGCGGCGGTCATTGGTGGATTTGATTCAACAAGTAACGTAAGAGCAGGTAAATTATTCGGTATACCGATTTCTGGAACACATGCGCATTCAATGGTTCAAACATATGATGATGAATATATTGCTTTCAAAAAATATGCCGAAAGACATAAAAATTGTGTTTTCCTTGTAGATACATTCCACACATTAAAATCTGGTGTACCTAATGCAATTAAAGTTGCTAAAGAATTAGGCGACAAAATTAATTTCATAGGTATACGTTTAGATTCTGGAGATATTGCTTATCTTTCTAAAGAAGCGAGAAGAATGCTTGATGAAGCAGGATTCCAAGATGCTAAAATATTTGCATCAAATGATCTTGATGAAGAAACAATCACAAGTTTAAAAGCACAAGGTGCAAAAGTCACAGCTTGGGGTGTCGGTACAAAATTAATTACTGCATATGATCAACCAGCATTAGGTGCTGTATATAAACTTGTCGCAATAGAAGATGAACATGGTGAACTTTCTGATCGTATTAAAATTTCTAACAATGCAGAAAAAGTAACAACACCTGGTAAAAAAAATGTATATCGTATTATTAATACGAAGACAAATAAATCTGAAGGGGATTATATTACTTTAGAGCAAGAAAATCCTAATGAAGAAGAACGTTTGAAAATGTTCCATCCCGTTCATACGTATAAAATGAAATATATTAAACACTTTAATGCAGTAGATTTACATCACGATATTTTTGAAAATGGTAAACGTGTTTATGAATTACCAATGATAGAAGAAATTAAACAATTTGCTTTGAATAATCTTGATATTTTATGGGAAGAGAATAAAAGATATCTTAATCCAGAAGAGTATCCAGTGGACTTAAGTAAAGCATGCTGGGACAATAAGAATAAGAAGATTTTTGAAGTGGCAGAACGTGTTGCCGAATCTATAAAGGATGTGGAGTAAATCATGAGAGATATACAGTCAATCATCGTCAAAGAAATGAAAGTTAAACCGGAAATTAATCCGAAAGCAGAATTTGAAGAAATTAAACACTTTTTAAAATCATATATTAAAGCACATAGCTTTGTGAAGTCTGTTGTATTAGGTATATCTGGTGGTCAAGATTCAACGTTGTTAGGTAAAATCGCGCAATTAACGATTGATGAATTAAACGCTGAAGAAAATGAAGATTATCAATTTATCGCAGTACGATTACCTTATGGAGAACAGATTGATGAAGCAGATACACAAGATGCGTTGAACTTTATTCAACCAAGTAAACGCGTAACAGTAAATATTAAAGCAGCTGTTGATGCAAGTATTCAATCATTACAAGAAGCGGGCATCGAACTGACAGATTTCCAAAAAGGAAACGAAAAAGCGAGAGAAAGAATGAAAGTTCAATATTCAATCGCATCAGCGCATAACGGTATCGTACTGGGTACGGATCATTCAGCTGAGAACATTACTGGCTTCTTCACTAAATTTGGAGATGGTGCATGTGATATCGCACCATTATTTGGATTGAATAAGAGACAAGGTAAAGCTATCTTGAAATATTTAGATGGACCAGATCACTTAATCAATAAAGTACCAACAGCTGATTTAGAAGAAGATAAACCAGCATTACCTGATGAAGAAGCATTAGGCGTTACTTACGACGCGATAGATGATTTCTTAGAAGGTAAAAAAGTCGACCAAAAAGCGCAAGATATCATTGAAAATCATTATGTAAGAAATGCACATAAGAGAGAAATACCTTACACAAGGTACACATGGCCTAAATAATACGTGACAATCATAACTTTGCCTGATAAAATAAATCCAGATTTTGAATAATGGAGGGTTTAAATGTCCGCGATATTAGATAATCCATGGTTAATGGTACTTTCTATATTTGTTATTAATATAGTTTATGTATCTTGTTTAACAATGAGAACGATATTAACACTTAAAGGCTATCGATATATAGCAGCAGCTGTAAGTATACTTGAAGTAGTAGTCTATGTTATTGGTTTAGGTCTTGTAATCAATAGTTTAGATCAAGTTCAAAATATTTTAGCTTATGCATTAGGATTTGCTGCAGGTATTATTGTCGGTATGAAAATAGAAGAGAAAATTGCATTAGGTTACATCGTAGTCAATGTAACAACAGCTGAGTATGAAACAGATTTACCAAGAAAGCTAAGAGACTTAGGTTATGGTGTAACACATTACGTAGCTAAAGGTAGAGATGGCGATCGATTAGTAATGCAAATTTTAACACCGCGTAAGTTTGAATTTAAGTTAATGGATACAATTAAGCAATTAGATTCAAAAGCCTTCGTTATCGCATATGAACCGAAGAATATCCATGGTGGATTCTGGGTTAAAGGCGTACGAAGTAAAAAATTAAAGGCGTATGATACAGATGAAGTTTAGAGTCGAAGATAATGAAACGATAGAAATGTGTTTGAAACGCATGCGTGATCAAGGATATACGCCTGTGAAAAGATTTGAAAAGCCAGTCTTTATAGAAAAAGAAAATGGTGAAATAGAAGTTTTAAAACAAGAAATACAATTTGTAGGAAAGAAATTATAACTGACTATAAATTGAGACAAACCAAACTGCTAGCAGTTTGGTTTGTTTTTTTATGCATGGGTAATTAGCATTTTGAGGTGGAAGTGCAAATAAGGGTGTCCATATTAGCAAGAGTGAGTAAACGTGCAAATAAGGGTGTCGTTATTAGCAAGAGTGAGTAAACGTGTAAATAAGAGTGTCCATATTAGCAAGACTGGGCAAACGTGCAAATAAGGGTGTCGTTATTAGCAAGAGTGAGTAAACGTGTAAATAAGAGTGTCCATATTAGCAAGACTGGGCAAACGTGCAAATAAGACCATGACTTTATAATAGAATCTGCCTTATCTGCACGTGATATACACAACATACAAGTTTACTATTGATTATGCTTTTCATTTATTTACGAACTGTTACAATATATAATGAAGTAGAAAGAAATATATCATTCTAATCACGAACTTTATTGCTATTTTCAGAAATAATGTACGTGTTAACAAATGTCTGTTATAATGTATTTGACTAAAAAATGTTAGGAGAATTTATCAATGATTGAACGTTATTCTAGAGAAGAAATGGCTAATATTTGGACTGAACAAAATCGCTTTGAAGCATGGTTAGAGGTTGAAATACTAGCGTGTGAGGCATGGAGCAAGTTAGGACATATTCCAGCTGAAGATGTAAAACTAATTAGACAAAATGCTAAAGTCGACGTTGATAGAGCAAAAGAAATTGAACAAGAAACAAGACACGATGTTGTTGCATTTACAAGACAAGTTTCTGAAACATTAGGTGAAGAACGTAAATGGGTACATTACGGTTTAACGTCTACAGATGTTGTAGATACAGCGTTAAGTTATGTTGTTAAACAAGCAAATGAAATTATTGAAAAAGACTTAGAGAAATTCTTAGAAGTATTAAAGAATAAAGCAATTGAACATAAAACGACATTAATGATGGGTAGAACACATGGTGTACATGCTGAGCCAACGACTTTTGGTATTAAAATGGCTTTATGGTATACAGAAATGAAACGTAACCTTGAAAGATTCAAGCGTGTTCGTGAAGAAATTGAAGTAGGTAAAATGAGTGGTGCTGTTGGTACTTTCGCAAATATCCCTCCTGAAATTGAAGAACATGTTTGTACTGAACTTGGGTTAGATTGTGCACCAGTATCAACTCAAACTTTACAACGTGATCGTCATGCATACTATATTGCTACTTTAGGCTTAATCGCAACTTCAATTGAAAAATTTGCTGTTGAAGTTCGTGGACTTCAAAAAACAGAAACACGTGAAGTTGAAGAAGCATTCGCTAAAGGACAAAAAGGTTCATCAGCGATGCCTCATAAACGTAACCCAATCGGTTCTGAAAACGTAACTGGTTTAGCGCGTGTGATTAGAGGATATGTAACGACTGCATATGAAAATGTACCTTTATGGCATGAAAGAGATATTTCACATTCTTCTGCTGAACGTATTATGTTACCAGATGTAACTATCGCTTTAGATTACGCTTTAAACAGATTCACTAACATTATTGATCGCTTAACTGTATATCCTGAAAATATGAAACGTAATATCGATAAAACATTCGGTTTAATCTATTCACAACGTGTGATGCTTACGTTAATTAACAAAGGTATGGTTAGAGAAGAAGCTTATGATATTGTACAACCTAAAGCAATGGAATCATGGGAAACTCAAACACCATTTAGAACTTTAGTGGAACAAGATGAAAAAATCACAAACCTTCTTAATAATGAAGAATTAGACGAATGTTTCGATGAAAATCATCATTTAAATCAAGTAGATACTATCTTTAAAAGAGCTGGTATAGAATAAGAGTCTTTATACTGTACTTTAATAGGTTAGTGCGTTAAAATGCAATTAATGAACTTATAAAACAGGGGTTGATTTTTTGCAAATCGAAAAATTAAGAGGTAAAGCATTAGATGAATTGTTCGATGCAGTCTTAACTTTAAAGACGCGAGAAGAATGTTATCAGTTCTTTGACGACTTATGTACAGTAAATGAATTACAATCATTATCACAACGACTTCAAGTTGCTAAAATGATCAAACAAGGATACACATATGCGCATATCGAGAAAGAATCTGGTGCATCAACTGCAACAATTTCTCGTGTGAAACGATCATTGCAATGGGGTAACGACGCGTATACGATGATACTTGAAAGAATGCATATTGATTTTGAAAAATAAAAATATATTTTAAAATGAGGCTGAGGCATAAATATATGTCTCAGCCTCGATTTGTTGTGATCCGTAGTATAATATTGAGATAGAGATGAATAAGGAGCGTAGCACATGAAGAAATTATTATTAATTGTAGGTGTATCTATTCTGACTTTAAGCGCGTGTAGTGAAGACAGCAATCAGAATAAACAAGAACTAAAAGAAAAACAATCATCATCGCACGAAACAACGAAACAGAAGAAACAATCACCACAAAGTAAACAAATACATGAAGTTAAAAAGAAAAATGGTATTACATATATTGATGGTCATGTATTTGTAAATAAAAAAGTAGACTTACCAAGTGACTATGCACCTGGTGAAAATCGTATCGCTAGAAACCATTTAAATAAATTGATTGAAGATGCAAGAAAAGAAAACTTAGACTTAGTATTTAGAAGTGGATATCGATCTTACAGTGACCAAGAACAATTATATAAAGACTATGTCGCACGTGATGGAGAAGCAGCAGCCAATCAATATAGTGCGAAACCTGGTCAATCAGAACATCAAACAGGACTTACATTTGATGTAGGCTCAGATTCAGCGACAGATGATTTTAGAACTTCATTTGGTAAAACAGACGAAGGTAAATGGATTAAAGCACACGCACATGAATATGGATTTATTGTAAGGTATCCAGAAGGCAAAGAAAAAATAACTGGTTACCAATATGAACCATGGCATTTAAGATATGTGGGTAAAGATTTAGCTAACAAAATTTATAAAGAAAATACAACGCTTGAAGAATATTTTGATTATGGTAAATAACTTTAATTTTAGAATGGTGGAGTGGAACAAGAATCTCGATTAATAAGAGGGATATTGTTTCACTCTTTTTTTACTTTTATTTTCTTTTTCATTTCGGATTTTAAAGTTAAAAATGCTATAATTAATCTTACGATAATTAAAGGAGTTTAAGAATGTACGATATAAAGTTATGGAGACATGTGTTTAAATTAGACCCGGCAAAATCAATTTCAGATGAAGATTTAATGCGCATTTGTGAATCTGGTACTGATGCGATTATTATCGGGGGTACAGATGATGTAACTGAAGACAATGTATTGAATTTGATGAGTCGAATTAGACGATATCCTTTGCCTTGTGCATTAGAAATATCGAATAAAGAAAGTGTTGTACCTGGATTTGATTTTTACTTTGTACCAAGTGTATTGAACAGTGATAAGGTCGAATACCATAATGGCATTCTTCAAGAAGCGGTGAAAGCCTATGGATATATGATGGACTTTGATGAAATATTTCTTGAAGGTTATATCGTAATGAATGAAGAAAGCAAAGTAGCAACACTTACAAATGCACGAACAGATTTAGATCGAGAAGATTTAATCAGTTATGCACGTATTATCGACAAGTTATATCATTTACCTATATTTTATTTAGAATATAGTGGTAAATACGGTAATGTCGAAGAAGTGAAAGATATTAAAGAACATTTAGAACACGCACAATTATTCTACGGTGGTGGGATCGACAGTATAGATAAAGCAGAAGAAATGGCTGAATATGCTGATACCATTGTTGTTGGAAATATTATATATGATGATTTAAAGCGCGCTTTACAAACAGTAAAAGTAAAACAATAAAGGAAGGTTTTTATGAACGCATTGTTAGAAAGAATGAATGACGAACAAAGACAAGCAGTTAAGACAACTGAAGGACCATTATTAATCATGGCTGGTGCAGGGAGTGGTAAGACAAGAGTACTTACACACAGAATTGCTTATTTATTAGATGAGAAAGATGTTTCGCCTTATAGTGTATTAGCGATTACATTTACAAATAAAGCAGCTAAAGAAATGAAAGAAAGAATTAGTCATTTAGTTGGTCCTGAAGCAGAAAGTATTTGGATATCAACGTTCCACTCAATGTGTGTAAGAATCTTACGACGCGACATTGATCGAATCGGTATTGAAAGAAACTTTACGATTATCGATCCAACTGACCAAAAATCAGTCATCAAAGAGATATTAAAGAAAGAAAATATTGATAGTAAAAAATATGAACCAAGAATGTTCATAGGTGCTATTTCACAATTGAAGAATGAACTAAAAACAACTGAAGACGCTGAAAGAGAAGCGAATGATTTTTACGCAATGATGGTTGCTCGTGTATATAAAGGCTATCAAGAAAAATTATTACGAAATCATGCATTAGACTTTGATGATTTAATTATGATGACGATTCAATTATTTAATCGCGTACCTGAAGTGTTAGAATTCTATCAAAATAAATTCCAATATATTCATGTGGATGAGTATCAAGATACAAATAAGGCACAATATACGTTAGTGAATTTATTAGCAAGTAAATTTAAAAACATTTGTGTCGTAGGTGACTCAGACCAATCTATTTATGGTTGGAGAGGTGCTGACATTAAAAATATTTTATCTTTTGAAGAGGATTATCCAAATGCACAAACAATTTATTTGGAAAGAAACTATCGTTCAACGAAAACGATTTTAACTGCTGCCAACGAAGTGATTAGAAACAATTCGGAACGTAAACCTAAAGCGTTATGGACGGATAATACTTCTGGTGAAAAAATTAAATATTACGAAGCAACAACTGAAAGAGACGAAGCAGAATACGTGATTCGTGAAATATTAAAGAAAAAACAAAACGGTTATAAAAATCAAGACATCGCGATATTATACAGAACGAATGCGCAGTCACGTGTACTTGAGGAAACATTCTTGAAATCGAACATACCATACACGATGGTTGGCGGTACGAAGTTCTATGATCGTAAAGAGATTAAAGATATCTTGAGTTATTTGAGACTCGTTTCAAACAGTAATGATGATATTAGTTTTGAACGTATTATCAATATACCAAAACGAGGTATTGGCCCAACATCTGTTCAAAAAATCGCACAATATGCAGCGATGAATAACTTAAGTTATTTTGATGCTTTAGGAGAAGTCGACTTTATTGGATTATCCAAAAAAGTGACGCAAGAAGGTGCAGATTTTTATGAAATGATGAATAACTTTATGCAACAACAAGAATTTTTATCTATTACTGAGCTTGTTGAGCAAATTTTAGATAAATCAGGTTATCGTCGTATGCTTGAAAATGAACAAACGATAGAATCACAAAGTCGATTGGAAAATATTGATGAGTTCTTATCTGTACCACGCGATTACGAGGAGAATACACCAGTTGAAGAGCAATCTTTAATGAATTTCCTTACTGATTTATCACTTGTTGCTGATGTAGATGATGCCGATTTAGAAGCGGGTGTAACATTGATGACGATGCACTCAGCGAAAGGTTTAGAATTCAAAGTTGTATTTATTATTGGTATGGAGGAAAGTATTTTCCCTCACTTTAGAAGTTTACAATCAGGTGAAGAACATGAAATGGAAGAAGAACGAAGAATTGCGTATGTAGCGATAACAAGAGCTGAAGAAGAACTTCACATGTCTCACGCAACAACGCGTACATTGTTTGGTAGATCTCAAGCCAACATGAAATCAAGGTTCTTAAAAGAAATACCTGAAGATTTATTAGACGGTGTTAAACCGAAGACATCATTTAAATCAAAACAAACTGCGCCGACTAAACGTGGATTTGCACAACGTATGAATACACAAAAAACACCTACATCATCTTGGAAAGTAGGCGACAAAGTAACACACAAATCATGGGGTGAAGGTATGGTTAGTGCTGTAAATGACAAAAATGGTTCAGTAGAATTAGATATTATATTCCAAAAAGAAGGACCAAAACGATTATTAGCTCAATTTGCGCCAATTGAGAAAAAGGGAGAATAATTAATGAACGAATTAAAATTAAGAGTTGAAGAACTTCATCAATTATTACATCGTTATAATCATGAATATCATGTATTAGATCAACCAACTGTTCCAGATAGTGAATATGATCAACTGTTGCATGAATTAATTGGAATTGAAGAAGAACATCCTGAGTTAAAGGCGGCAGATTCACCAACTGTAAGAGTTGGTGGAACGCCATTATCTCAATTCGAAAAGATTAATCATGATACACCGATGTTATCTCTTGGTAATGCATTTAATGAAGAAGATTTAAGGAAATTTGATCAACGTATACAAGAGAAAGTAAACGAAGTCCGTTATACATGTGAATTGAAAATTGATGGGCTAGCAGTATCTTTGAAATATGAAAATGGTCGATTTGTTCAAGGATTAACACGTGGTGATGGTACAACTGGTGAGAATATTACTGAGAATTTAAAAACCATTCATGCCATTCCTTTAACAATTAAAGAACCTCTTTCTATGGAGGTACGTGGTGAAGCATTTATGCCTAGAAAGTCTTTTGTTGCGTTAAATGAAGCTAAGGAAGAAAATGGCGAACAGCTCTTTGCTAATCCTAGAAATGCTGCGGCAGGATCACTGAGACAATTAGATTCTAAATTAACAGCGAAAAGAAGACTAGACATCTTTCTATATAGCGTGAATGATTTAACTGAAATTGATGCAGATAGTCAGTCTGAAGCGTTAAACAATTTAGATGAGTTAGGATTTAAGACAAATAAAGAACGTGAGACTTTTGATACAATCGAAGGTGTATTATCATTCATCGAAAAATGGACAACACAAAGAAATCAATTACCATATGATATTGATGGTATTGTTATTAAAGTAGATAATTTAAGTCAGCAAGAAGAACTTGGTTTTACACAGAAATCACCAAGATGGGCGATTGCATATAAGTTTCCAGCTGAAGAAGTACTGACAACTTTGAAAGATATCGAACTTAGCATAGGTAGAACAGGCGTTGTAACACCGACCGCTATTTTAGAGCCTGTTAAAGTTGCTGGAACGACAGTATCTAGAGCATCATTACATAATGAAGATTTAATACAAGAAAAAGATATTAGAATTGGTGATAAAGTTATCATTAAAAAAGCAGGAGACATTATTCCTGAAGTGGTTAGAAGTATTGCGGATGAAAGAGACGAGCAAAGTGAGACTTACCACATGCCAACACATTGTCCAAGCTGTGAGCATGAGTTAGTTAGAATTGAAGGTGAAGTCGCTTTACGTTGTATTAATCCAAAGTGCCAAGCGCAACTCGTTGAAGGTATGATTCATTTTGTGTCTAGACAAGCGATGAACATTGATGGTTTAGGCGATAAAATCATCGAACAATTATATCAAAATGATAAAATTAAAGATGTTGCAGATTTATACTATTTAACTGCTGAAGATTTGTTACCACTTGAAAGAATGGGTGAGAAGAAAGTTAATAATCTATTAACTGCAATAGAAGCATCGAAAGAAAAATCATTAGAACATTTATTATTTGGCTTAGGCGTTAGACATTTAGGAACGAAAGCCAGTCGAATCATTGCAGAAAAATATGAAACAATTGATCAATTATTTGAAGTCACAATTGAAGATTTAACACTTATTCCAGATATCGGTCATAAAATGGCACAATCACTAGTCACATATTTAGAAAATGAAGATATCAAAACATTGATTGATAAATTGAAAAATAAAAATGTGAATATGGTTTATAAAGGCATAAAGCAATCTGATATAGAAGGTCATCCTGATTTTAGTGGTAAAACGTTCGTCTTAACTGGTAAAATGACAGAGATGACAAGACCAGAAGCGACTAAAGTGATACAATCATTAGGTGCAAAAGTGACTGGAAGTGTGACTAAGAATACAGATGTTGTCATTGCAGGAGAAGATGCAGGTTCCAAACTAGAAAAGGCTAATAAACTCAATATTGAGGTTTGGACAGAGGCAGAATGGTTAAACAAGTATCGTAAAATCAATGAATAGAGGTTAAATATATGAAAAAAGGGTTTCTTATTTTAGCGTCTGTAATACTGCTTTCAGCATGTTCGTCAGATACTACTCAAAAAGACAATCAAGATAAATCTGATAAGGAAAAAGAACAGACGAAACAAATTTCTACAGGTATGCAAATTTCAAGCGATTATTATCGAACATTATTACCATTTAAAATAAGCGCTGCTCGAGGCTTAACACAAGATAATATGATTTCTAGTTATAACAGTGAAGCTTTTGAAAGTGGATTATTAGATATCAGTAAACAGACATTCTCGCCAGATGATTATTTATATAGAGATGGTCAGTTTTTAGACAAAGATACGGTTAGGGCGTATTTAGCACCTAAGTATACTAAAGCTGAGATCAAAGATATGAGTGATGATGAAAAAGAACAAAGTAATGCAGGAAAGAATTTAGGATTGAATCCAACACATGATGGAGAAACAGATCCGGAGAAGATAGCTAAAAATTCACCTACATACCTTTCACATATCATTGAACAAGATTACTTCACAGAAAGTGATGCGAAGAAACAAAAAATTTCAGGCATGACCATTGGCCTAGCAATGAACAGCGAATATGTTTATCAAAAAGAAGATTACGGTGAAACATATACGAAAGAACTAGATAAAAAAGAAGTAGAGAAAAAAGGTAAAGAAATGGCTGAAGAAATCTTATCTCGTTTAAGAGTAAGAGATGAATTGAAAAATGTTCCTATTAACTTTGCTATATTTGTACAGTCAGGTGAAGGGGATATTAAGCCAGGGAAATTCATTGCCCATGCGTCAAGTGATGGTGGGGAACGTTCAGTTAAGAACTGGGAAAAAATGAAACAAACACATGTGACGATTCCATCAAATGAAGCGTCAGATTTAGATAAGAATTTAAATTCAAACTTTGAACAATTTAATCAAGATTTACAAAAGTATTTCCCTAACTTTACACAAGCAGTTGGTACTGGTCAATTTGATGACGATAAATTAACACAATTAGAAATCAAAGTACCACTAGATTATTACGGTAAAGCTGAAGTGATAGGGGTTACACAATATATAGCCGATCTTTCAGAGAAATATTTTAAAGGTGTAGACGATATGGAAATATCAATCGTTGATGGAGAACAACCACAAGCCTTAATCACAAAAGGCAAAGACGATAGTGAACCACAAATCCATATTTATAAATAGAATATAAATACAAGAAACCATCCAGCAGAGCAATGACTGCTGGATGGTTTTTTAGGTGAGTTGGGAAAAATGTTTATTATGTGCTTATCGGGTTAATTGAAATATAAATAGATAGTTATACGGTGTATAAGACGATTATTGTAAAATAAATGAACAAGTTTAAGAGGTGGAATTTATGAAAATAATTAATAATAACTGGTTTATTTTGGGAGTATCAGTGATATTAGCACTTTCCAACATTTCATTTTTTAAAGCTCAATCTATAAGTAGTACAATACTTGTAATAACAGAGTTTACTTTAAAAACGGTTATTTTCTTTTTAGTTGTTAAATTAATGATGTTTATAGCATTAAAATTGACTAGTTAAGAATTATTTATATGTGTGAAAGGAGAGATATCGTGCGATTGCCCCCGAAACGCACGATATCTCAGCGAACCTTCAATAAACAACCAATAAAAAATAAGCATATCACTATAACTGAGGAAATCAGTTCGTGATATGCTTATTTCTTTTGTGTCGATATTAATTACTTAAATACTAAATTGCATTAGTCTTCTTTAAGTATTCTTTTCATTTTATCTAAACTATCAATCACTTCTTGATCTGGCTTTTTAGTAAATTTACTTACAACTACAGTAACAACGATATTTGTTATGAAACCTGGAATGATTTCGTATAGTTCGAAAATACCGCCATGTGATTTCATAATGATCCAGAATAATACGACGATAGATGAAGTTACCATACCAGCAATTGCACCGTTTTTCGTTAAGCCTTTCCAATACAATGACATTAGAACTAATGGACCAAATGCTGCACCAAATCCAGCCCATGCATTACCGACTAGATTTAGGATTGTATCGTTTGGTGTCCAAGCAAGTAGAATTGCTACGATAGCAACTACTAATACTGCGAATCTACCAACCATAACAAATTCTTTGTCTCGATCTGCTTCTAGTCCTCTTTTTTTAGTGATAATTCTATAAAAGTCTTGTGTCAATGCACTTGAAGTTACAAGTAATTGAGATGAAATTGTACTCATAATTGCTGCTAAAATTGCTGCTAAGAAGAACCCACCAACAAGTGGATGGAACAATACTTGACTCATTAGAATGAAGATTGTTTCTGGATTTTCAATTTTAGTACCTGTCTCATAAATATACGCAATACCTGTTAAACCAACTAAACAAGCACCTAATAATGAAATTGCCATCCAACCGATACCAAAGCGTCTTGCTGTTGGTAATTGTTTGTGAGATTTAATAGACATAAATCTTACGATGATATGTGGTTGACCGAAGTAACCTAGTCCCCATGAAATTAACCCTATAATACTGATGACAGAAGTTCCTTTGAACCAATCTAAGTTTGTCGGTTTAACTTCTGCTACTGTATGGAACGTATCCATACCATTTAATGTGAGTAATGCTGCAATAGGTACCATAACCATTGCAATTAACATGATTACACCTTGGAAGAAGTCAGTAAGTGATACTGCTAAATATCCTCCAAAGAAAGTATATAATACAACAATACCACCCGTTAATATAATACCAAGTCGATAATCCATACCGAATGCACTTTCAAATAAAGTACCACCTGATACCATACCAACTGAAGTGTATAGCGTAAAGAACACGACTATAATAATACCTGAAATAATTTTTAATGCGTGTGTGTTATCTGCGACACGCTTTTCAAAGAAATCTGGAATAGTAATTGCATTTCCAGTATGTTCAGTATAAACACGTAATTTTGGTGCTACCAATATGTAATTTAAATATGCACCAACTGTTAAACCAATCGCTAACCAAGTTGCTGAAAGACCGACGTTATAAACTTCACCTGGAAGTCCCATGATCATCCAACCACTCATATCGGATGCACCAGCTGATAAGGCTGTTACATATGGCCCAATACTACGACCACCTAACATATACTCGTCTAAATTACTTGTAGACTGTTTATAAGCATAGTATCCAATTGCTAATAATACTACAAAGTAAACTATGATCATGAAATAAGTTTGCCAACCAGAGGCGACCCCTGCACTGGCATCAATTTGCCCTAAAATAAACATATACCCCACTCCTTTGTTATATATATTAAAGTTACACGTTGACTATTATACAGAACTGACATAATAATCAAAGGGATGAAGACTAAATATTCCGTAAATTCAGTCTACCATGTTTATTATTTAATGTCACAATTTGGTCGAAATGTGCATAGTATTAAGGATTTTTAAAGAATTTGATTATGACCATTAATTTTTTAATATTTTTTTCATGTCATCAAATTTATTGAGTACAGCTTGATTTGGAACTTTAGTCATTAAGCTAACTACAATTGTTAAAACGATACTTGTAATAAACCCAGGTATGATTTCGTAAAATTCAAATATGCCGCCGTGGTCTTTCATGAGTATCCAGAAAATAACTACGACAGAACCACCAATAATACCTGCAATGGCACCGTATTTAGTCAATCGTTTCCAATACAATGATAATAAGACAAGGGGACCAAATGCCGCGCCAAAACCTGCCCAAGCATTACCAACTAAATTTAATATCGTATCGTTAGGGTGCCAAGCGATATACATCGCTACTAATGAAACAAGAAGCACTGAAAGTCGTCCAACAAGGACAAATTCTTTACTATGCTCTTTATCTTGTAATGTTTTCTTTCGTATTAACATGTAGAAATCTTGTGTTAAAGCACTTGATGTTACAAGTAATTGAGATGAAATTGTACTCATAATTGCTGCTAATATCGCTGCTAAGAAGAACCCACCGATTAACGGATGGAATAGAAATTGACTCATTACGACAAATATCGTTTCTGGATTATCGACTTTAACTTGCGTTTGATTTACAAAAACGATACCAATTAGGCCTGTAATACACGCGCCAAGTAAAGAAATTGCCATCCATGAAATACCAATTCTACGTGCTCTCGGCATGAGTTTGTGAGACTTTATAGACATAAATCTAACGATGATATGAGGTTGCCCAAAATACCCTAACCCCCATGCGAGTAAACTGATGATACCAATAGTTGTTGTTCCTTTAAACCAATCTAAATTTGTTGGCTTTAATGCACCAACATCAGCAAAGGTATCCATACCGTTTAATTTTAATAAAGCGACGATAGGAACAAGTACTAATGCAATGATCATAATCACACCTTGGAAGAAGTCTGTTAAAGACACTGCTAAATATCCTCCGAAAAGTGTATAAAGGATAACGATGCTCGCAGCAAGTACGAGACCTACGTGATAATTCATACCAAAGGCACTATTGAATAATACGCCACCAGCAACCATTCCAGAGTGCGTATATAACGTGAAGAATACGACAATAACGAGTCCAGAAATGATTTTAACAATACGTGTATTGTCTGATAAACGTTTTTCGAAGAAGTCTGGAAGTGTAATCGCATTGTCTGTTAATTCCGTATAAATACGTAATCGAGATGCAACGAGTATATAATTTAGCCACGCACCAATCGTTAGTCCGATGGCAATCCAAGTTGCTGAAAGTCCGATACTATATACAGATCCCGGTAACCCCATAATCATCCAGCCACTCATATCGGATGCACCAGCTGATAAAGCAGTGACTAACGCACCTAAATCTCTACCGCCTAGCATATACTCATCGAGTGTGCTTGTTGAACGTTTGTATGCGTAATAACCAATTGCTAATAAAATCGCAAAGTAAACAGCGATCATGACATACGTTTCCCACGATGTTTCGACCTTAACGTTCTTAAAAGTATTTCCTAAAATAAACATAAAAAACCACCCCTCAGTCATAGACTTTTTTTACCAGAAAATTTTTCTGATAATTTATTATACACAATGTATTCGTTTTCATATACTTATTTTTAATAACTTTAGATTTTTATATGAAAATTTGTTAAAATTATATGATGTTAGATTAACTAAGGAGGCGTCGCATAATGACGAAAGTAACATCTGAGCAAGTTGAACATGTTGCTAATTTAGCTAGACTTGAAGTTTCACAAGACGAAGTCAATGAATTCACACAATCTTTAGAGAAAATCTTAAACTTTGCAGGACAATTAGATGAAGTTGATACAGATCATGTTGAACCAACATTTCACGTATTAGATTTACAAAATGTTCTAAGAGAAGATAAGAGTGAATCAGGAATTCCTCAAGAACAAGCATTACTTAATGCTAAAGAAAAAGAATCAGGACAATTCAAAGTTCCAGCAATTATGAATGAGGAGGACTAAAGCATGACGATTCGTTATGAAACAATTGAACGTTTATCAGAAATGATCAAAAATAAAGAAATTAAACCATCTGAAATTGTAAGAGATATCTTTGATGCGATTGAAGCGGACGATGTTAATGTGAAAGCATTTTTAGCATTAGACAAAGAAGCTGCAATTAAAAAAGCAGAAGAACAAGATCAATTACAAGCTGAAGATAAAATGGAAGGTAAGTTATTTGGTATTCCAATGGGTATCAAAGATAACATTATTACTGAAGGTGTTGAAACAACATGTGCAAGTAAAATGTTAGAAGGCTTCATTCCTATATATGAATCAACAGTAATGAAACAATTAAATGATGAAAATGGTATTTTAATCGGGAAACTTAATATGGATGAATTTGCAATGGGTGGTTCAAACGAGAATTCATACTTTAAGAAAACTGTAAATCCATTTGACCATAAAGCCGTACCAGGTGGTTCTTCAGGTGGTTCTGCAGCTGCAGTAGCTGCAAGTTTAGTACCATTTGCATTAGGTTCAGATACTGGTGGTTCAATCCGTCAACCAGCATCATATTGTGGTGTTGTTGGTATGAAACCTACATACGGTCGTGTATCTAGATTTGGTTTAGTTGCATTTGCTTCATCTTTAGACCAAATTGGACCAATTACACGTAGCGTTAAAGACAATGCATTAATTTTAGAAACAATTTCAGGTCATGACGCACAAGATTCAACAAGTGCACCAATTGACGACGTAGATTTCACTTCTGAAATTGGTAAAGATATTAAAGGATTGAAAATTGCTGTACCAACTGAATTCATCGGTGAAGGTGTATCAGAAGATGTTAAAAATTCAGTAAACGAAGCTGTTAAAACACTTGAATCTTTAGGTGCTACAGTTGATCGCGTTTCATTACCAAATACTAAATATGGTGTAGCAAGTTATTATATTATTGCATCATCAGAAGCTTCAGCAAACTTAGCACGTTTCGATGGTATTCGTTACGGTTATCATTCTAAGTCAGCACAAACACTTGAAGAATTATATAAAAAATCTCGTGGAGAAGGCTTTGGAGATGAAGTTAAACGTCGTATCATGCTTGGAACATTTGCATTAAGCTCAGGTTATTATGACGCTTATTATAAAAAAGCTCAAAAAGTACGTACATTAATTAAACAAGACTTCGAAAAAGTCTTTGCAGATTATGATGTAATCGTTGGACCAACTGCACCTACAACAGCATTCAACATTGGTGAACAAGTTGATGATCCATTAACAATGTACGCAAACGATATTTTAACAATTCCAGTTAACTTAGCAGGTGTACCATCTATATCTGTACCTTGTGGTAAATCAAATGGTCGTCCAATTGGTTTGCAAATTGTTGGTAAACCTTTCGATGAAAAAACATTATACAAAGTTGCTTATCAATATGAAACACAATTTAACTTACATGATGACTATAAAACATTACAAGGAGTGTGAAACTGAATGCATTTTGAAACAATTATCGGCTTAGAAGTTCACGTCGAATTAAAGACAGAATCAAAAATGTTTTCACCATCACCAGCGCACTTTGGTGCTGAATCTAATACAAATACAAATGTGATTGACTTAGCTTATCCAGGCGTATTACCTGTTGTAAACAAAACAGCAGTAGACTGGGCGATGAGAGCAGCAATGGCATTAAATATGGATATTGCTAAAGAATCTAAATTTGATAGAAAAAACTATTTCTATCCAGATAATCCAAAAGCATATCAAATATCTCAATTCGATCAACCAATCGGAGAAAACGGATGGATTGATATTGAAGTTGATGGAGAAACGAAACGTATAGGCATTACACGTCTTCATATGGAAGAAGATGCTGGTAAATTGACACATAAAGATGGCTATTCATTAGTCGACTTAAACCGTCAAGGTACTCCATTAATTGAAATCGTATCAGAGCCTGACATTCGTTCACCTAAAGAAGCATATGCTTACTTAGAAAAATTACGTGCCGTCATCCAATACACTGGCGTATCAGATTGTAAAATGGAAGAAGGTTCATTACGTTGTGATGCGAATATTTCTTTACGTCCTTATGGTCAAGAAGAATTCGGTACAAAAGCAGAACTTAAGAACTTAAACTCATTTAACTACGTGCGTAAAGGGTTAGAACATGAAGAAAAACGCCAAGCAGAAGTATTATTAGCTGGTGGAGAAATCTTACAAGAAACACGCCGTTTCAATGAATCAACAGGAGAAACTATTTTAATGCGTATTAAAGAAGGATCTGATGATTATCGTTACTTCCCAGAGCCAGATTTAGTACCATTATATGTTGATGACGAATGGAAAGAACGTGTAAGACAAACAATCCCTGATTTACCAGACGTACGTAAAGAACGTTATGTAAATGACTTAGGATTACCAGCATACGATGCACACGTACTTACATTAACAAAAGAAATGTCAGATTTCTTTGAAGCTACAGTTGAAAAAGGCGCAGATGTTAAGTTAACATCTAACTGGTTAATGGGTGGCGTAAACGAATATTTAAACAAAAATCAAATTGATTTAAATGATACAAAACTTACACCAGAAAACTTAGCAAGTATGATTAAATTAATTGAAGACGGTACAATGAGCAGTAAAATTGCGAAGAAAGTCTTCCCAGAATTAGCACAAAACGGTGGAGATGCGCATCAAATTATGAAAGACAAAGGTCTTGTTCAAATTTCTGATGAAGCAACATTATTAGGATTTGTAACTGAAGCATTAGATAATAATCCACAATCAGTTGAAGACTTCAAAAACGGTAAAGGCAAAGCAATGGGCTTCTTAGTTGGTCAAATTATGAAAATTTCAAAAGGACAAGCTAACCCACAAGTTGTAAACCAATTATTGAAATCAGAATTAGAAAAAAGATAATATACTTTAGAATGTCGACAAAGTTGAAGACTTTGTCGGCATTTTTTTATACGCAAATGCTTTTCACGTACATGTTCCCGCAGGAGTCAGCGCTAAAAAATGCTGAACATTGCAAGTGGAGGTCTACAAGCAACATTGGGGCGCTGAACATTGCAAGTGGAGGTCGACAAGCAACATTGAGGCGCTGAACATTGCAAGTGGAGGCTGACAAGCAACATTGGGGCGCTGAACATTGCAAGTGGAGGTCGACAAGCAACATTTGGCATGGCTAACGAGATAGTTTTAGGAAACAATCCTTTTAGAATTCCTAACGAGATAGTTCTGGAAAACAATCCCGTTAGAGCGAAAATAGCCCACGAAAAAGCCTGATTTACTACAAAAAATGAGAAATGAACCCGCTAACGAGATAGTTTTAGAAAACAATCCTTTTAGAAAATCTAACGAGATAGTTCTGAAAAACAATCCTTTTAGAAGTCCTAACGAAATTATTCTGTTGTATCATCTGAGTAATTTTCAACAAGTAATGATTTCTAATTCAAAATAGGTTATTACTTGCATGGTTAAGCAGTTAAAGTACAATAGTATTAAATCATAATCACAATGGAGGAGTGACGAATCATGACACAACTTAACATTGCAAAGAATGAAACTGAAGTTAATTTAGAATTAGGTCAAGCAAATAGACATGGTTTAATCGCTGGTGCAACTGGTACAGGTAAAACGATTACTTTAAAGGTATTAGCAGAACAGTTCTCTAAAGCAGGTGTTCCTGTCTTTATGTCGGATGTTAAAGGTGATATTTCTAGCATAGCTGAAGCTGGAACAATAAATGATAAAATCCAAGAAAGGCTAGATCAACTTAAGATAGATGATTATGAAAATGCAGCGTATCCAGTAACGCTATTTGATGTATTTCAAAAAAATGGCGTTCCAGTAAGAACAACAATTACTGAGATGGGTCCATTATTAATAGGGAAATTATTAGACTTAAATAATACTCAACTTGGTGTACTAGATATTGTCTTTAAAGTGGCTGACGAAAGTGGCTTATTACTGATTGATATGAAGGACTTTAAAGCTTTATTAAAAGAAATCAATGAAAATCGTGCTGAATACTCAGAGAAATATGGAAATATTTCTTCAGCTTCAATTGGTGCAATTCAACGTTCATTATTAAGATTAGAATCTGAAGGTGCTGAAACTTTCTTCGGAGAACCAGCACTTGAATTAGAAGATTTTATAAAAATTGATGAAAATGGAAAAGGTATGATTAATGTCTTAGATGCATCTGTTTTATATCAAAAGCCTAAATTATATGCGACATTTTTATTATGGTTGCTATCAGAATTATTTGAGAGTCTACCAGAAGTAGGTGACCCAGAGAAACCTAAAATCGTCTTCTTCTTTGATGAAGCACATTTATTATTTAATGATAGTTCTAAAGAATTAATTGAAAAAGTAGAACAAGTTGTAAGACTGATTCGTTCTAAAGGTGTAGGTATTTATTTTGTAACACAAAATCCAATTGATATTCCTGAATCAATTTTAGGACAATTAGGTAATAGAGTACAGCATGCGTTAAGAAGTTATACACCTAAAGATCAAAAAGCAATCAAAAGTGCCGCTCAAACATTCCGACAAAATGAAGCATTCGATACAGCAACAGTCATTGGTGAATTAAAAACAGGTGAAGCACTTATTTCATTCTTAAATGATGAAGGTCAACCAAATATTGTTGAACGTGCATTTATCCGACCACCTGAAAGTAAAATAGGTGTTATTGATGAAAAAGTAAAACAAGATTTAATAACAAATGCGCCATTAAATGAAACATATAAGGAAACTTTTGACAGAGAGAGTGCCTTTGAGATGTTACAGAAAAAAATTGAAGCACAACCTACTGAATCGGAAGAAAAGCCGAAAAAAGAAAAAACGTCAGAAAAACAATCAGAAGGCAAAGAAAAGAAAAAACAATCACAATTCCAAAAAGAAACTTCTAAGATGTTATCTTCGGTAGGTAGACAGATTGGTAGAGAAATCGTACGTAATATATTTGGAACGAAGAGAAGATAACCATTTTTTGCTTTCTTATATTCGTTATTTGCTTTAATATAAAGATATAAGAATATACAAGAGGGATCACAATGAAGAAAAAAGCTAGAATCATTTATAATCCAACATCAGGTAGAGAAATGTTTAAGCGTTCCTTACCTGATGTATTAATTAAATTAGAGCAAGCTGGATACGAAACAAGTGCACATGCAACTACAAGCGCGGGGGATGCAACGCATGCAGCAAGAGAAGCATTAAAGTATGATTATGATGTAATTATTGCTGCTGGTGGAGATGGCACATTGAATGAAGTAATCAATGGCATTGCTGAAGCTAAGAAACGTCCGAAGTTAGGACTCATTCCAATGGGTACGGTTAATGATTTTGGACGCGCATTGCTTATTCCGAATACAATCATGGAAGCCGTAGATATTATTATCAAAGGTGATTTAGTACCAGTGGATGTTGGTAAGATGAATAATCGTTACTTTATTAACATCGCCGGCGGAGGAAAAATTACTGAAGTTTCATATGAAGCGCCAAGTAAATTAAAAACGATGGTCGGTCCTTTAGCTTATTATATTAAAGGGTTAGAAATGTTACCTCAAATTAAATCGACAGATATTCGTATTGAGTATGATGGCAACGTATTCCAAGGTGAAGCGATGATGTTCTTAATTGGATTAACAAATTCAATTGGAGGATTTGAGAAGCTTGTACCAGATGCAGATATTAATGATGGTAACTTTACTTTATTGATTTTAGAAAAAGTAAACTTTGCTGAGTTAGGTCATATCATGACATTAGCTTCAAGAGGTGAACATATTAATCATCCGAAAGTACACTATTCTAAAGCTAAAAATATTAACGTGTCATCATTTGAACAAATCCAATTAAATGTAGATGGAGAATTTGGTGGCGTATTGCCAGCTAATTTCTTAAACTTGAAACAACATATTCAAGTCTTTTCTAAATTAGAAAGAGTTAAGAGAGAGCACGGTATAGAAACTGTAGAACGCGAACGAGAAAGATTACATGAAGAACAAACAGAAGAATAATACATAGGGGCATAATTTTGTCCCTTTTTTCTATGTTTAAGTTGAGAGAAGGAGTTATTATGGCAGGTATCGTAAATAAAAATGAAATATATACAGGTAAAGTAATTGATTTTACACACGAAGGACATGGTGTTGTGAAATTTGATCGTTATCCAATATTTGTGCCACAAGCAATCAAAGATGAAACAATAGAATTTAAAGTTATTAAAGTGAAAAAACAATTCGCTATAGGAAAATTAATCAAAGTCCAAACGACTTCAAGTGAGAGAGTAGAACCACCATGTTCTTATTATCATGTTTGTGGTGGATGTCAGTTGCAACATTTAAGTTATCAAGGACAATTAGAAATGAAAAAAGAACAAGTAATCAACTTGTTTAAACGTAAATCACATTTCGAAGATACAATCATACACGATACAATTGGAATGGAAGAACCATGGCATTATCGTAATAAATCTCAAATTCCTGTAGGTAGAAATAGAGATGGTGAGATTGAATTAGGATTTTATAAACAAAGAAGTCATGACATCGTAAATATTGATCACTGTATGATTCAAGATAATAAACACGACGACATCATGATAAAACTGAAATCTTTATTAGAAGAACTTAATATGAATATTTATAATGAACATAAACATAAAGGTGAGCTTAGACATATTATATTAAGAAGCGGTGTTTATACTGGAGAAACGATGGTTATATTTGTGACAAATAGTAAGCAGTTAAGTCATAAAAATAAAATCATCGAATTTATAACAAAGGAATGTGAAAATGTCGTAAGTATTAAACACAACATCAATTTAGAAAAAACAAACGTCATCATGGGACAAACATCACACACATTATACGGTCAAGATACGATTACAGATAAACTATCAGAATATCAATTTAAAATATCTGATACATCATTCTATCAAATCAATCCAATTCAAACTGAGAAGTTATATAGTAAAGCATTAGAATATGCACAACTAGATGGTGAAGAAACAGTCATTGATGCATATTGTGGTATAGGAACAATCGGGTCTTATATGTCTCAAAAAGCGAAACACGTCTATGGTGTAGAAGTAGTAGAACAAGCAATAGAAAACGCTAAAGAGAATGCACAAATCAATCATATTGATAATGCGACGTGGGAAGCAGGAAAAGCAGAAGAAATTATATTAAAATGGCAAGAAGAAGGCATAAAACCAGAAGTTGTCATGGTCGATCCACCTAGAAAAGGCTGTGACCAAACATTTATTGAAACATTAATCGAATTATCACCAAAACGTATTGTATATATTTCATGTAATCCAGGAACACAAGTAAGAGACATAGAAATATTAAAAGAAAAAGGATATCAACTCAAAGAAATTACACCAGTAGATATGTTCCCACATACGACACATGTAGAGACAGTGGCGTTGATAGAGAAAGTTTAATATAGAAATCCTTAATTTATTTCGAAATACAACAATAAGACGACTACAGTTTAAAATAATTGTGGCCGTCTTTTTATATATTACAATCTTTTAATCGTTATCATTTTAACTCAATAATTTTTTAGCAAAAACCTTACTTAATACTCTTGCTCTAATGTTCACTTGAAGGTTTATACTCTGATTTATAGCTTGCATTTATAAGCTGACAACCAGAGAGGATGAAATGTCGTGGAAAATATACAAGGTAAAGTAATCATCATAACAGGTACAAGTAGCGGAATGGGAAGAAGTACTGCAAAACTGTTGGCTGAGCATGGTGCAAAAGTAGTTTTAGCTGCCAGACGAGAAGATAGACTTGTTCTTTTAAAAGAAGAAATTGAAAATAGTGGGGGGACAGCTATATATAAAGTAACTGATGTCACTTCACATAAACAGTTACAAGAATTAGCGGAATTTACTTTAAATACGTTTGGAACAATTGATGTACTTATAAATAATGCTGGGTATATGCCCGTTTCACCTTTACATGCACAAAAAGTAAATGAATGGGACCAAATGATAGATATTAACATTAAAGGTGTACTGTATGGCATATCGGCTGTACTCCCATATATGAGAAAAAATAAGAAAGGACAAATTATCAATGTTGCTTCTGCATTAGCACATGTTGTTGTGGAGAATGCTGCTGTGTATGCAGGAACAAAATTTGCTGTAAAAGCTATCACAGAAGGACTTAGACAGGAAGAATTTGAAAATAATATACGTACAACACTTATTTCTCCAGGGGCTGTTCAAACAGAAATCACTAATGGAATTACACATGAAGAAACAAAGAATTCTGTTAAAGAAATGGTAAGTCAAGTCTGGTTACAACCAGAAAGTATTGCAAAAGCCATTGCTTATTCTATTAATGAGCCTGAAGAAGTATCTACCAACGAAATTATTGTCAGGCCCACTATTCAAAAAGCTTTTTAATATCTTCTTTCCTTATATGGAATATTCTAAGATACAAGCAAAGAATATAATGCTAAAATGGCAAAAAAGGGAGATGATAACATGTCTTATTCAATAAAAGAGGCAGCTGCAAAGGCAAAAATTGCTCCACATACTTTACGTTACTATGAAGAAGAAAAACTTTTACCTTATGTGAAGCGGGATGCGAATGGTTACCGAATTTATACAGATGAAGATTTGTCATGGATTGAAGTAGTTTCTTGTTTACGTGAGGCTAATGTTTCGATCGCCGACTTAAAAGAAATGATGAGTTTATCAAAGGGAGAAAAGTCAGCATTATCTGAACGAATTAATATTTTAGACGAACATCGAAAAAATATTCAGGAGCAACAGAAAGATTTAAAACAAAAAGAAGAGATGTTAGACATTAAAATTAACCATTTAAAACAACTTGAGGATATGGATTTAATGAGTTTAAATAAACAAAAACTTTGTTAGCTATTTTTAATAACCTTGATAGAGAAAGTTTAATATAGAATGACTAGTAAAAGCTGAGACAAATCGTCTCAGCTTTTTTGTTTATATTTAATTACCTTGATTACTTACACATCATCATGAGAAAGTGATATTGAAAGTTCTCGATAAGCGTTGAGTTGTGATTGGAAATCGCTGATTTTTTTCTCTACTATTTCAACTGCATCTTCACCAGCGATAAAACGAAGTGGAGGTTGTTCTTCATTTGAAATATCGACTATAGCCTTAGCGAGTTTAACAGGATCACCAGCTTGATTCCCATTTTGAGACTCAAAATTTCCTTGGCTAATTTTCCTGCGTTCGTTATAGTCGTTGATTGTTGGTTCTGCATATTTCGCCGATTTTTCATTAAGGAATCCAGTTCTAAACATCCCTGGGTTGACAATGGTTGTATTAATCCCGAACGGAGAAACTTCAGGTTGTAATGATTCCATCCATCCTTCAAGACCAAATTTAGACGCAGCGTATGCGGTATTAAATTCAAATCCAGAAATCCCTGCACCAGAAGAAATTGAAATAATATGACCGGAACTTTGCTTGCGCATTATAGGTAACACTGCTCTAGTAATGTTCATTGGACCGATAAGGGTTGTCTCCAGTTGATTATTGATTTGCTCTGGAGTTAGTTCTTCGAAATAACCTCCATAAAAGTTTGAAGCATTATTTACTAGCACATCTATTTTTCCAAATTTGGCAATTGCATCTTTGACAGCAGTATTAACATCTGACGAATTGGTGATGTCCAATTTTACAATAAATAGGTTTTCATCATTGCCAAGTACCGCTTTAACATTATTTGTATTTCTACCAGTTGCAACAACTTGATTTCCATTAGCTAGGGCGACTTTGGCAATTTCAGCACCCATGCCACGTCCAGCACCTGTAATAAACCAAACTTTTTTATTTTTAGCCATATTAATTTCCTCCTAGATTTGTTTTTAAATTGATTTTTACTTGAACTAAATTTATTTTCAATATTTATAATCAACTTTTATAACATTGTAAATGTAGTCTGTTTAGTTATCCAATACTTATTTCTTATAACTAGATATGTTTGAAAGGCATATCTAAGAAGTCTATACTTTAAAATAATAAAGGAGGCGTATCTTATGGAAAATAGAGTTTTACGGTATTTTCTTACCGTTGCGAGAGAAGGAAGTATTACAAGAGCTGCTGAATCTTTACATGTCACACAACCGACCTTGTCTAGACAAATAAAAGATCTTGAAAACGAATTAGGAAAAAAATTATTTGTTCGTAGTAACCATAGTATTATTTTAACGAATGAAGGACTCCTCTTGAAAAAGAGAGCAGAAGAAATTATTGATTTGGTTGATAGATTAGGCGATGAATTTAATGCTATAGAAGAAACAATCAGTGGAGATGTTTATATAGGCGGTGGAGAAACTGACGCCATGAGGCACATTGCACAGGTGGTAAAAAATTTACAATTGAGTTATCCAAATAGACGATATCATCTTTACAGTGGTAATTCAGATGATGTAACAGAACGCCTGGATAAAGGATTAATTGACTTTGGTATTTTAATTCAACCAGCAGCTCTATCAAAATATAATTATATTAACATTCCAGCAAAAGATGTTTGGGGTGTAGTTATGAGAAAGGATAGTATGCTTGCTTCTAAAACCAGTATTCAACCAACAGATTTATTAAATGTGCCTCTAATCTGTTCGAGACAGAGTATGAAAAAAACTTTGTCTACAAATGAATTTGCGGATTGGTTTGGTGAAGTTTTTGATAATTTAAACATTGTGACTACGTACAACCTTGCTTATAATGCGGCTATTATGGTGGAAGAGGGTATTGGTTATGCTATCACTATTGATAAAATCGTGAATACGTCAGGAGATAGTAATCTTTGCTTTAGACCACTGGAACCAAAAATTGAATCAGGTTTAAACCTTGTATGGAAAAAGCATCATGTACTTTCTAAAGCAGCTGATATATTTTTGAAAGAAATTCAAATGGAATTTTCCAAATCTTTAACGGATGAATAAAAAATACTTTATCAACGGCTATCATTTATAGTTTTTTAGGATCGTGAAGAGTTGATACCTTCAATCATTTTAATTCTCTTTCTATTGGATATGCTTATTAAGCATATCTAGATATAAATTATAAGTATTAGTAACTTTTAATTTTAACGATTAAGATAATAACGAAGAGAGAATTATTGAAGGTAGGTATTAATGTCTTATGAAAAATTCTAAAAGTTTAATTATATTAATTTTAACGTTTGGTGTTTTTGGTATACTCAATACCGAAATGGGGTACATTGGTATACTCCCAAATTTAGCAGATTATTTTAATGTTAGTGTATCTACTGCTGGCTTTCTAGTTAGTCTTTTTGCATTAGCAGTTGCTATAGCAGGTCCAATTCTGCCGTTAGTATTTTCCGGTGTTAACAGAAAAAAAGTGATGATAATGGTATTAATGATTTTTGTTGTTGGTAATATTATTGCTGTTTTTACAACCAATTTTACATTAGCTCTAATCGCGCGTGTAGTCCCAGCTTTTTTTCATCCAGTTTATGTCTCATTGGCGATGTCTGTTGCTGCAGATTCTGTTAGTGCGAAAGAAGCACCAAAAGCAATTGCTAAAGTATTTATTGGAGTTTCAGCAGGGATGGTATTAGGAGTTCCAATTGCCAGTTTTATTGCTGATACATTTTTAATTCAAGCGTCACTGGAGTTCTTTGCTATTGTTAATATCATTACATTAATTGCAACTATTCTTTTTATTCCATCTTTGCCAGTTACAAAGAGACTTTCATACGGTTCACAGTTAAAAATTTTAACAAAAGGAATAACTTGGTTTTCTATTTTAGCGGTTCTTTTTTTGAATGGTGCTGTGTTCGGGGTTTACAGTTATCTTGCTGAATATCTCAATGTGGTTACAAACATGTCAGATAATTTAATTTCTACTATGTTGTTGTTGTATGGATCGACTAATATTGTAGGAAATGTTATAGCTGGCAGACTGCTTTCCAGCAACCCTATCCGAACGGTAACTATTTTTCAGATTGCATTAATTACGCTTTATCTTATCTTTTATCCTTTAGCTAATTTAACTGTTCCTACCATGATTATTATATTGATATGGGGGATATTAGGAGGTATTAGTGCAAACATTACTCAATATTGGGTGATGTCTGCAGCGCCAAAAGCACCTGATTTTGCCAATGGAATATATCTGTCATCTGTTAATTTGGGTACTACAATTGGAACTGCTATTGCAGGAATTGTAATAGCACAAATCGGAACGAGAGAGATTCTTTTTGTGGGTGTTGTTGCATTAATATTCAGCTTTACTTTTATTGTATTCAGAAATTTAATGTATAAAACATCAACATAATTATTCAAGTTAAATATATTTAATTATAAAGGGAGTGGAACGATGAAAAATGTAAAAGTTGGAAATAGAGATGTTTTTCCTGTTGGTTTTGGAACATGGAATATGGGAAATAACAGTGATAATTTTAATAATGAAATTGAAGCTATTAGAACTGGAATCAAGAATGGTATACAACTTATCGATACGGCGGAAATGTATGGAGATGGTCGTGCTGAAGAATTAGTTGGTCATGCTATTGAACCTTTTAATCGAGAGGATTTATTTCTTGTTTCAAAGGTATTACCAGAGAATGCATCGAAAAAACAATTACTCAATAGTTTAGATCATTCTTTAAAAAGGTTAAACACAGATTACCTGGATCTTTATTTATTACATTGGCAAGGTAGTATTCCAATAACTGAAACGATAGAAGAAATGGAAAAAGCTAAAAAATTAGGTAAAATTAAATCTTGGGGTGTTTCTAACTTTAATGTAAATGACATGAAAGCATTATTGAATTTGCCTAATGGTAGCAAATGTATAACGAATCAAGTTCGATACAATTTAGGTGATAGAGGAATTGAATTTGATTTAGTACCTATGATGAAAAAAATTAATTTACCAATAATGGCATATGCACCAATAGCAAGAGGAGATCGTTTAGGTTCAAACTTAACGAAACAAGATGCTTTAATTGAGATTGCAGAGAAATATAATGTAGATGTATTTCAAATATTGTTAGCTTGGACGATAAGAAATGGAGAAACAATAGCCATTCCTCAATCTAGTAATATTAATCATGTGATTAAGAATGTAAATGCAGCAACAATTGAGCTTTCACAAGAAGATTTAGGCAAAATAGATAGTGTTTATCCGAAGCCGACACAAAGTGAACCATTAGCTTTATGGTAAAAATACAACATGTAATAATTAGTATTAATTGAAATTATATTTTATAATGGGCAAGTAAAGGTTATTAAGTTTTGGAATCATGGAGGAATTAGATGTTGAAAATCGATCTTATAAATAATGTTTCTGTTATAAAAAGATTGGCGTTACTTCAATTTGTCTTATTTCTTTCACTAATACTAATAAGTTATAAAATAATAGGGAACTTTGTATATATTTATGAAGAAGGCGTTTTTATTAATTTTGGACTCGGGATACTTGGATTAATTGTATTGATATTTATTCACGAATTAATTCATGGAATATGTTTTAAAATTTTTAACCCTTCTGCTAAAGTAAAATATGGTTATATGAAAGGTATGGTTTATGCAACGATGCCAAATACTGTATTTACGAGAAGGCAGTTTTATATTATTTTATTATCACCATTTATCATTATAAGTTTAGGGCTACTTGTTATATTATTATGGCTTCAAGTATCTCCAATTATTTATATTTTCGCTTTTCATGGTGCAGCATGTATTGGTGATTTTTATATGGCGCAAGTCATTTATAGTAATAAACAAATGATGTATATTGAAGATACCGATGTTGGTATTAATTTATTCGCTGAGAGCAGAGACTTACCAACAACAAATTAATAAGAATTTTGATATAATGTATAGGAATTTGGGCAACCAACTTCCTATTTTTTTGTAGAGGTGTATACAATGGAAAGACGTATAATACATATTGATATGGATGCTTTCTTTGCACAAGTTGAAGTGAGGGATAATCCGAAGTTAAAGGGGAAACCTGTTATAATTGGCGGTCGTGCATCGGGGAGAGGTGTCGTCTCAACTGCAAGTTATGAAGCAAGAAAATTCGGCGTACATTCTGCTATGCCCATGGCGAGAGCACATCAATTATGCCCAGATGGCTATTATATACGTCCACGCATTAACCACTACAGGGAAGTTTCTAATGAAATAATGTCAATTTTTAAAAGTTATACAGATATTGTGGAACCTTTATCACTCGATGAAGCCTACTTAGATGTTACCGAGCTTGTAAGAAGAGATTTATCTGCTTCAACAATCGCACAATATATTCAGAGAGATATTTATGACAAAACACAATTAACATCATCAGCTGGTGTTTCATATAATAAATTTTTAGCGAAACTAGCAAGTGGATTAAATAAACCAAGTGGACGTACAGTCATACATTATGAAAATGCACATGAACTATTAATGTCATTACCAATAGGGAAGTTTGCAGGCATAGGTAAAGTGACTGAATTGAGAATGAAAGAACTTGGTATCAACACAGGTGAAGATTTATATCAATATGATCAAATGGCTTTAATACAGTTATTTGGGAAACGTGGTGCTAGCTTTTATAATAAAGTGCGTGGTATAGATCATTCACCGGTCAAACCAACTAGAATTAGAAAATCAATTGGCAGAGAAACGACCTTTGAGACTGATCAAAATGATGATGACTTTATATTAAATACAATACGTAAATTAAGTGGAGAAGTATCCAATAGAGCTGAAAAATATGAAGTTGCGGGTCATACGATAACAGTAAAAATAAAAACGCAAGACTTCGAAACATTATCCAAACAAACGAGCAGTCATACCCCTGTTTATGATGAAGTAGAAATATATAATATCGCATATGATTTATACAATACATTGAAAGATGCAGATACATCCATTCGATTAGTAGGCGTTTCGATAGGGAATTTAGTTTCGAGAACATACCGTAATTTGACGATATATGACTTTCTGTAATCAATCAATTTGATATTCCTGCTTAACCTTAGTATTATAAAAAAGGCTATTCTTACGTTTTGATTTATAAAAAAATGGGTAATATTAACTATTTATATTAATTAAGGAAAGTAGAGATCATTATGAAATTTAAATTTTCAATTATAGCTATCACTGTTTTACTGATTGTATTATTTATCAAAAGCACAATAGATTCCGGGTCGTTCGATATTATTAAGTTATTAGGTATTGTTGCAATTGCAATTTTATTATTCTGGGTAGATAAAAAATTAGAAAGACCAGTCAATAAAGCAAGTTTAAGAAGAGATATACAGAAAGAATTTAAGCATAAAGATAAATAATAAAGGGAAGTTAAGTAGAGAGCCAAGATATCGTGCGATTAGGTATGAAACGCACGATATCTTCTTTCAACCCAAACAAAAAAGCTGAGACAATTTGTCTCAGCTTTTTATTATACATATTTCTTATCTGATAATGACTTTCCATAAATGTTTAAGACACTATTTAAATCTGGATAATGTTTTAACAATCGGAATGTAATCATCGCACATGCTTTTGCATCATTAAGTGCGTGATGATGGCCTTTAAAATCAATATCATAATAAGTCATCATATGCGACAATCCATATCTATGATTATTTACTGTTTTCTTAGCTAATATGCACGAACAGAAATAAGTTAAACTTGGAACAGGTATATTTAACTTAACTAATGATTTGAACAAGACGTTCATATCAAATTGTGCATTATGCGCCACAACAGGTAAATCATCTATAAAATCCATCATATATGGAAATACAACATCAAAAGTTGGTGAATCTATAACATCTTCTGGATTAATTTTATGAATTTTGATATTCATTTGTGAGAAGTAGTCTTTCGGATTAACCAACGTATAAAATGTTTCTGTTATTTGATGATCGACGACTTTCACCATACCAACAGAGCATATGCTTTCTGGGTTACCATTTGCTGTTTCAAAATCGAGTGCGACAAACGAATTCATCTATTCTCCACTTTCGTCAAAGTGACGTGCACCTAATTCCTTCTCATATATAAATAATGCGTTATTATCTTCTTGAATTCTTTCTAAGTAATCAATGTGTGTTTCAAACATTGATTCTTCTTCAACTTGCTCATCTAAGAACCAATTTAAGAATGAAATTGTTGCAAAATCTTTCTCGTCTTTGGCAATTTCAGATAAATTATAGAAGCGGCGTGTAACATCTTGTTCTTGTGCAAGGCCGTCTTTAAATGTTTCTAATAATGAATTAAATTCTGTTTTTGGTGCGTCTAGTGAAGTGAATATAGCTTTTTCACCACGATCATTAATGTAGTTGTAGATCTTCATTCCGTGGAAACGTTCTTCTTTCGCTTGTTGAATATAGAAGTTTGCGAATCCATCGTAACTCTTATCTGCACAATAAGCGGCCATTGCCATATAAGCATGTGCTGCATAAAACTCATGGTTTAATTGATTGTTTAAAGCGTCTAATATATTTTTAGATAACATAAAAATCTTCCCTTCTATAATAATATTCATTTACAATTTTATTATACAATAACGATAAGGCGAAACCAATCATTTGATACAGTGAAACATTTCATGAAAATGTTTTGAACGTGTTATAATAATATGACAGAACAAGGAGGTAACGTATGAAGAAAAGTGTTGCGAAAAATGTAGCAAAACTTGCACGTTATGCAAGTAGAAAAGTGGGGAAACAAGGTACAGATCTTCCGGGGCAAATTGCACGTAAAATAGACCCGCTTATATTAAGAAAGCTAGCTAATGAAGTTGACGAAATTGTCATGATTAGCGGTACAAATGGTAAAACAACAACATCTAATTTAATTGGATATACATTAAAGAAGAATAATATCAAAATTATACATAATACTGAAGGCGCAAATATGGCGGCAGGTATCACTTCAAGCTTTATTGTGCAATCTAATAAAAATACTAAAATAGCAGTAATTGAAATTGATGAGGGTTCTATTCCAAGAGTATTAAATGAAATGACACCAACGATGATGGTTGTAACAAACTTCTTTAGAGATCAAATGGATAGATTCGGTGAAATTGATACAATGGTGGATAATATCGCTCAATCAATTAAAGATAAAGGAATCAAACTTTTATTAAATGCAGATGATCCTTTTGTAAGTAGATTGAAAATCGCGAGTGACGATATCGTTTATTACGGTATGAAAAAGGGCATTCACGATTTCGAACAAAGTACGATGGTGGAAAGTAAATATTGTCCAAATTGTGGGCGTTTATTAAATTACAGCCACATACACTATAACCAAATCGGTCATTACACATGTGAATGTGGATTTAATAGAGCTACACCTCAATATGAAGTCACTGCGTTTAATCAAGCACCATTTATAAACGTAGGATTAAATGAAACATCATTCGATTTGAAAATTGCTGGTGACTATAACGTATTTAATGTGATTGCTGCATATTCAGTGCTTAGAGAATTAGGATTAAACGATAATTCTATTAAAAAAGGATTTGAATCTTATACTTCTGATAACGGACGTATGCAATATTATAAAAACAGTAGAAAAGAAGCGCTCATCAATTTAGCGAAAAATCCAGCAGGACTAAATGCAAGTTTATCAGTTGGTGAACAAATTGATGGCGAAAAAGTTTATTTAATTAGTTTGAATGATAATGGTGCAGATGGTAGAGACATCTCTTGGATTTACGATGCTGACTTTGAAAAATTATCAAGACAAAATATTAAAGCAATTATTTGTACGGGTCAACGTGCAGAAGAATTAGCGCTTCGATTAAAATATGCAGAAGTAGAAGCGGAAGTTGTGATTGAACATTCGATAGAAAAAGCGACAGAACTTTCTATGACATATAATGAATTTACAGTAGCGATACCGAACTATACGTCACTTTCACCTATGCATAGAACGCTAAACAAAGCCTTTAAGGAGGAGTTATAATGTCATCATCTATAAAGGTGTATCACTTTATGCCCGATAAATTAAATCTCTATGGTGACATAGGGAATATCATTGCGCTTAAACAAAGAGCGAAATGGCGTAATATACAAGTAGAAGTAGTGAATGTTACAGATACTGAGAATTTAAGTTTAGACGATTGTGATATTTTCTTCATTGGTGGTGGTAGTGATAGAGAACAAAGTTTAGCTACTGAACAATTAAAGAAAATTAAAACCCAACTTAAAAATGCGATTGAAGATGGCATGCCTACATTGACGATTTGTGGCGGATATCAATTCCTTGGTTCTGAATATGTCACACCTGATGGTAAGCGATTAGAAGGATTAAATATTTTAGATATCTTTACTGAATCAAAAAAAGAACGCTTAATTGGTGATATCGTTCTTGAATCTGATACATTCGGACAAATTGTAGGATTTGAAAATCATGGCGGGAGAACGTATCATGAGTATCCAACACTAGGTAAAGTCATCAATGGTTATGGAAACAATGATCATGATTTACGAGAAGGTATACACTACAAAAATTTATTAGGTACTTATTTACATGGACCAATATTACCTAAAAACCATGAAATTACTGATTACTTGCTTAAACATGCATGTGAACGTAAAGGCATATCATTTACACCAGAACAGTTGGATAATTCTGTTGAAGAAGCAGCTAAACAAGCAATTATAAAAAGGTTATTAAAATCATAATATTTATAAAAATAGCGCAACTGAAAAGTAGGTAGAACAGACCTGTTTTTCAGTTGCGCTATTATTTTTTGTAATTAAGATTTGTTTTTAGAAGTAACGGCATATCGTTCATTTAATATTTTATTAATCATGAGAATTTCATAAATAATATGACTTTTGATTTGATTTTCATCAAATTCATCAAGGCCTTTCACACTATTTTTAAGCGTCGTTGCTGCCTTTTTTTGCTTTTGAAACGATTTACCTTTGAGTAGTTGTTCATAAGCATTCAAGAAGCGTGATATAGCTATACGTTCTGAATGCGTAAACACGATGAAAGTATCTTCAGGTAAATAGATTAAATTTAATAAATGAGCATTCAATAATCGATTAGTATGATATTTCATTTCTACTTTTCTAAAATAAGCTTTAGATGCTTTGTTTGTTCGATGATAGTCGTATTCTTCTTTTTGATAATTAATAAGTTGTTCGATCTTAGTGGCAGATTGTCGTAATGATGTAATTCTCTTAATTGAAATTGAAGATGTATATTCTCCGAGTAACAGTTCTCTCAATCGATAAACATAAATTTTAAGTATGTTAGAATCCATGTCACTGTTGATTTGTTCGATTTGATTAATGTATTTAGGAGGAAGGACGATAAAGTTTACAACTCCTGCAGTTACTAAACCAATTGTTGTTGTCGCTAAACGTGTTACAAAATTGTAGACAAACGCTTCATGAATAACAGGTACCATTGCGACAGCGGTAATCGCTGCAACGAGCATACCGTCCATTAACTTTAACTGATAACAAACAAATATCGTAACAGTGGCAGCGAGTGAATAACTGAGTGGTGATTCACCAAAGAAATAAGTACTAATAACGGCAATAAAAGCACCAAGTATGGATGCTGGAAAACGTACGAATGCTTTTTTTAGTGAAGCTTTTGCAGTCGGTTCAATAGTAACAATAGATGTGATAACAGCAAATATTGGATTCAAATGAAGTGACATACAAATTAAACCTGTAAGGAAAGTTGCCAATCCTGTCTTAATAATTCTTGCACCTATAAGTCTTGTTAACCAATTTTCTTTCATATTAATTACTCCGAAGTCATTTTTTTATAGTATAACATGACATATCTGATATAATAATAGACGACTAAAAATTTTAAAAGAAAGAACGGGATTTAAATGATAATTCAAAACAATACAGAACTTGAAGGCCTAAAAGAAATAGGTAAAATATGTGCAATCATTCGAGATGAATTGAAAGAAGCGACTAAACCCGGAATCACAACGAAAGAATTAGATGAAATCGCTAAAGTTAGATTTGAAGAGTTAGAAGCTGAATCAGCACCAATCGCTGAATATGATTTTCCTGGATATACGTGTATCAGTGTGAATGAAGAAGTTGCACATGGTATTCCTGGTAAACGTGAAATTAAAGAAGGCGACCTTGTTAACATTGATGTTTCAGCACGTAAAAATGGCTACTATGCAGATACTGGTATTTCATTTGTTGTCGGAGAAGCGGAAGACCCTAAGAAACAATTAGTGGTTGATGTTGCGGCATTAGCATTTGAAGAAGCAATGAAAAAGGTAAAACCAGGTGCTAAACTATCACAAATCGGTAGAGCAGTTAATGCAACGGCACGTAAGCACGGATTAAAAGTAATTAAAAACTTAACTGGTCATGGTGTAGGATTATCATTACATGATTCACCTCAACACGTTATGAACTATTATGATCCATTAGAAAAACAATTGCTTAAAGAAGGTATGGTATTAGCAGTAGAACCATTCATTTCATCTAACGCTACAATTGTTAGTGATGGTAAAAATGATTGGGCTTTTGAAACAAAAGATAAAAGTTTCGTTGCGCAAATAGAGCATACAATTGTTGTAACTAAAGAAGGACCATTATTATTAACAAAATTAGAAGATTAAACTAGCAATGAATCCATTGTTATTTATACAATTATTTGATTAAGGCTGTGGCATTTATGTCTCAGCTTTTTTTCTAAGACTAAGGACCGATTGTAATTTCGTCCCTAGGTCTATTATATTTATTCGAAATACATTTTATAATAGAGTCTAATCTAACAGGAGTAGGTGATTCTATGTTTAATGTTGTTTCGAATCAAATCAAACAACTCATTCTTGTATCTTATTATGAAAGTTTAGATACATGTGCTAAGCATTTAGATATTAAAATTAACGCAATGAAACAGTACATAACTTACTTAGAACAAAAGAGAAATCAGTTAAGTAAGTTAATTGAAAAACATACATTAGAATTAGATAATAAATATATGGATAAAATGGAAGATTTCAAAATTACATTTGCAAAAAAATTAGAAGACCATGATTTATTATGGTTACAAAAACGAATTAATATGCTAGAAAGTGAAGCGGCAAAGATAGATGAAGCAATTAAAAGTACGCGCGATCAAATTGCGAATACGATTGCTGAACGTACTATGCTTGCACAGGTGCATTCACTTCTCTAAATTAGGAGTGGTAAGTTGAAGAATAAATTTATTTCAACAGAATTGTTAATCGTACTTACTGTACTTATTTTGTTGTCAAATATCTATTATATTTTCTTTGAAAAAATTGGATTATTACTTGTTGTTGTAATGGGTATTATATTCATTTATGCAGGATATTTATATTTTCATAAATTAAGAGGATTAATTATATTTTGGATTGGCGCCATATTATTGATTTATGCATTACTTTCTAATCCATACATGCTGGCCATATTATTTTTATCATTAGTCTTTTTAGTTGTGAGATATTTAATTTATCGCAAAAAACCGTTAAAAGTTGAACACGTAGAAAGTAATTCTAATGAAAATATAAATGAATCATTTATTAAACAGCGATGGTTTTCACCACAAAAAACACCACATTACATTTATAAATGGGAAGATATTCAAATACAACAAGCAATCGGAGATATAGAATTAGATTTATCTTTAGCTGCTAATTTATCAGAGAGTAATGTTATCGTAGTGAGACAATATATTGGGAAGACACAAATTATTGTGCCTTACAATTATCATGTGAATGTACATATAACTGCGCTGTTCGGTAGATTATATATGAATGATGAAGTTTTTCGCGTTAGAAATGAAACAGTGAATTATGAAGCAAATAGTCATAAAGATACATTCAAAGTTAATATATTCTTCTCAACATTTATGGGAGATGTTGAGGTGATCTTTAGATGAATAACTACACAAGAATTATAGGTTCAATGTTAATACTCGTCTATACAATCGTAGGTATATTGTTCTTTCTTGATAGAATATTTATTAATATCATTTATTTTCAAGGGATATTTTATACACAAATATTAGGTATACCGGCATTTCTTTTTATCAATATCGTAGTGATTCTATTATGTATCATTATAGGTTCAGCGGTTACTTATAAGATTAATCAACAACATCATTGGATAAAAGAACAAATCGAACGTTCATTCCAAGGTGAAATGTTAGGTGTGAATAATCACGAGATTGATTTACACAAAGAAACATTAGAGATTTATCAATCATTAATCCCGCTACATGAAGAACTTTATACATTAAGATTAAAATCCCAACAAATTATTAATGAATCATATCAAATGCAAGATTCAGTAGTGAAAAAAATCATTGAAGATGAAAGACAAAGACTTGCGAGAGAACTTCATGACTCAGTGAGTCAGCAATTATTTGCGGCAAGTATGATGTTATCTGCAATAAAGACTTCAGATCTCAGTGATACTCTCGCAAAACAAGTTGATTTGTTAGAGAAGATGATCCAAGATTCACAACTTGAAATGAGAGCATTATTATTACATTTAAGACCATTAGGATTAAAAAATAAATCACTTGGAGAAGGAATTAAAGATTTAGTTGTTGATTTAAAACAAAAAATTCCTATGAAAGTGGTTTACGATATAGAAGATATAGAAATTGCAAAAGGGACGGAAGATCATTTATTCAGAATTACACAAGAAGCAATTTCAAATACATTACGGCATTCAAAAGGTACGAAAGTATCGATTGAACTTATAAATACAAATGATTATGTTGTATTGAGATTACAAGATGATGGTGTAGGATTTGATACATCGAATAGGGATCCACAAAGCTACGGTCTTAATACAATGAATGAGCGTGCACTGGAAATTGGTGCTACACTTAATATTATTTCAATGCCTGAATCGGGAACACGTATAGAAGTTAAGGTACCAAATAATAAGGAGGAGCAATATGACCATTAGAGTATTATTTGTCGATGATCATGAAATGGTGCGCATTGGCATATCAAGTTATTTATCAACGCAAGAAGATATATCAGTCATAGGGGAAGCGGCTTCGGGAAGAGAAGGAATAGCAAAAGCAGAAGAACTTAACCCAGATGTGATCTTAATGGATTTAGTTATGGATGATATGAATGGTATAGAAGCAACACAGCATGTTAAACAACAACAACCAAGCGTTAAGATTGTTATGCTAACAAGTTTTATAGAAGATAATGAAGTGTACCAAGCATTAGATGCAGGCGTAGACAGTTATATATTAAAGACAACATCTGCAGATGATATCGCAGAGGCAATAAGAAAGACATATAATAAAGAATCAGTCTTTGAACCAGAAGTACTTGTGAAGATGCGAAATAGAATGAATCAGAAAGCAGAACTATTTGAAATGCTTACTGATAGAGAAATGGAGATTCTATTATTAATTGCGAAAGGTTATTCAAATCAAGAAATCGCAAGCGCATCACATATTACGATTAAAACAGTTAAAACACATGTGAGTAATATTTTAAGTAAATTAGAAGTACAAGATAGAACACAGGCAGTAATATATGCCTTTCAACATAATCTTATTTCATAATAAATAACAAGAGACCAGTGCAAATGCGCTAGTGTCAGAGTGTCGACAAAGTATATGCTTTGTCGGCGTTTTTTTATGCGCTGAACATTGCAAGTGGAGGGTGACAAGCAACATTGGTCACGGCTAACGAGATAGTTCTGGGAAACAATCTTGTTAGAAAATCTAACGAGATAGTTCTGAAAAACAATCCCGTTAGATGTAAAATAGACTGCAAAAAAACATAAATTAACTATAAAAAGTCTAAAATAACCCGCTAACGAGATAGTTCAGAAAAACAATCTCGTTAGCGGGGCTATATTTAAAAATTATTGTTTAATATGTTCATAACCATTCTGAATTACTTCTAAAGCGCCATTATGTGGGTCTATAACTAGACCGTGTATAGGCACACTTTTATCGAAGAGTGGATGGTTGTATACTTTATTAATATTTGTGCGAACATTTTCAGTTACATCATCAAAGCCTCTTAAAAAGCGTTGAATATCAATGCCTGAATGTTCAATTGTATCGAGTGTCAATTGACTGACGCCTCTATTTTTCATTGTATCAATGACTGAATCTACATCTAAATTACCCATGCCACAATCTTTATGTCCCATAATGATAATTTCTTCTGCACCAAGGGCATAAATAGCGACCAATAGACTTCTCATAGTAGAACCATAAGGGTGAGATATTGTTGCTCCTGCATTTTTAACGACTTTAACGTCACCGTTTTTAAAGCCTAATGCACGTGTTAATAATTCTGTTAAACGTGTATCCATACAAGTTAATAGTACAGCTTTCTCATTAGGTGTCTTCGTAGTTATAAGATTCTGGTAATCCTTATTTTCGATAAAAGCTGTGTTGTGTTCTAAAATATCATTCAATAAAGGCATTATTTGTCTCACCATTTTCTGTTATATTATCAAAAGTTTGTTCTTCCGGAGATCCGTTCTTAAGCATTTTCTTCTGATGAAGTACCGCGTTAATTTCTGCGCCAATAATAATAATTAATCCTGTTAAGAATAACCAGATCATTAGGACGATGATACCACCAATACTACCGTAAGTCTTTGAATAATTTGCAAAGTTATTCACGTACATTCCAAATAGTGCACTTGAGCCTAACCATGCAATTGTTGTAAATGCAGCACCTGGTATAACAGATAATAATTTAATCTTTATATTCGGTGCAAGTGTATATAATGTGATAAATACGACGAATGTAACAATTAGAGGTAATACTATTTTAATTAGTTTAAAAATCCAACGTAATTCATCTTGCAACCCTAATGGACCAAATAATAAGTTACCAATTTGTTGTCCGAAGATAGGGAGTGCAATTGCAATACCAAATACAACTACTATAATCACTGTAAAGAATACACTCATTATTTTTAAAACTATAGGATTTCTACCATCTTCTACATCATAAGCGACATTAAATGCGTTCATCAGTGCCGTCATACCATTTGAAGCAGACCATAAAGCGGCGATTAAACCGAATGAGAATAATCCGCCACTACCATTACTCATGACATCTTCAATTATACCAGTAATTAATTTCGCTGTGTCGCCAGGCGCATTTTGAGAAATCATTTTAGTTATTGAATCTGGGTCCACTTGGAATAACGGAATTAATGTTAATACGAAAATGAGTGTTGGAAATAGGGCAAGTAAAAAGTAGTAAGACAGTTGAGCAGCTAACCCTGTCGCATTATCTTTACCGATTCTATAAATCAAGGTAGATAATATATTTCCGTTCTTTGTATATTTCGCTGGTTTATTAATTTTAGATACAAAAAAGACTTGATTATCTTTTTTTGCAGATTTTGATTCAAATCTTTGAGGCGGAATATAGTTTTCCTTTTTTATAGACTTTTTTTGATCATCTTTGAAGTTTTTAGCTTGTTCTAAAAATTTTGAACTCGATTTATCTTTTCCCATAAAAATTCTCCTAAAATATTTAGATTTCAAAAAAGACTAGGTTAAGTAAATAAGCCTAGTCTTTAAATAAATTATGAATGATTTGGACCTGAGATTTGTCGGTTATTTTTCTTCTCAATGAATGTATCTTTAGCATCCATAATAGATTGTTCTAATTCTGGATTTTTACGACGAATTTCTTCAATTACGTCTTTCCAGTATAGTACTTCATCTTTAATTTGATTAATTTTTGAAGGTTCTTTAGATGTGTTACCTTCTTTAATGTTTTGAACTTGACCTGAAAGTGATTGGCGCGTATTCTTATCTGCTAATGCAACGACTGCACCAATTGTACCACCTATTAAAATAGCAGGAATTAATTTGTTTTGCATGATGTTTTCCCCTCTCACTGATTAACTATCAATTATCTTTTACCTACATATCATATCATATTTATATATTAATTTTGATGGTATAGGCATTTTTTATAAGTTAAATATATCACTAATAATGTTTATTCCCATAAATTGAATGATATAAACACAAAAAAGACTATAAAAGTGCATTAGACAGTAACTTTTCAAAAGGCATAATATCTAAGTTACGTCCGATTTTAATTTTGAATTGACCTGCACGTGTCCATAATGTAATTTCTCCATTTAAATCAAGTAATTTACCGGCATTTTCAGTAGACCACATCAGTATAATATTATAAGGTATCGTATACGTTTCTATCTTTTTACCAGTGATGCCTTGTAAATCTCTAATGATGATACGTTTGTTTGTAAAAACTGCTGTATCTCTAAAGGTCTTAAATGCACTATAAGCTTCTTCATCTTCTACAAGGTAGTCTGAAATTTCCTTGGGCACTTCCGTTTGTTCGAATAATGTCCATGAAAGAATATCTTGAATGGCCATAACAATCACTTCCTATTTTATTATTTATATTTATTGTAAGAAATTTGCATATAAAAAGTAAAGTGAATATACAAGGGTTATATAGTTTTAATTGTAATTACTTTTTGCTAAAATTAATCGAGAAAGGATGAGACATAAATGACTGAATCAATTGAACAAATGGTAGATGATTTAAAAGGGAAACTACGCTTAGTAAATACGAGTGTACTTAATAAAGATGCAATTCCTGAAGATAAGAAAGAAGAACTAAAAGAAATACATACAATGGTTATGTCGAGAAAGAACATTTCAACAAGTGAAATGGCGGCAATTACACAAGCGCTTGGCGATTTAAGGAAATAAAAATAATAAGGGGTGGTTACAATGAGTAACAAAGCACAATTACAAAAGTATGCAGAGCTTTTAGTGAAAGTTGGTTTAAACGTTCAAAAGGATGAACCAGTTTATATTCGTGCATCTATTGATACAAGTGAATTTGTACATTTAGTTGTAGAAGAAGCATACAAAGCAGGTGCAGAAGACGTTAAAGTGAAATATTCTGACGATCGATTAGCACAGTTGAAATATCAATATGAACCTGAATCATTCTTTGAAGAAGTGAAACAATATGATATTGATGAAAGAATGGATTATGTGAATAGAAAGGCTGCTTTCTTAGCAATACTTTCAACGAGTCCAGACAATTTGAAAGATGCTGATACAAATAAAATAAGCAAAACAATGTCATCTAATGCACAAGCATTCAAAGATTATATGGTTGCAGTTCAAAGTGATTATATGAGCTGGTGTGTAGCAGCTTATCCATCTGTAGAATGGGCGAAGTTAATGTTCCCAGAATTAGATGAGCAAGAAGCGTATAATCAATTATTAGAAATCATATTAAAAACAGTACGTGTAGATCAAGAAGATCCGATTGCAGCTTGGGAACAACATGATCGTACATTACATGAAAAAGCAGACTACTTAAATAACAAGAAATATAAAGCGTTACATTATAAATCAGAAGGTACTGACTTAACAATTGAATTACCACCTGAACAATATTGGTCAGGCGCAAGCTCTCAAAATTCTAAAGGTAATGCGTTTGTCGCTAATATGCCAACTGAAGAAGTATTTACTGCACCACATAAAAACGGTGTAAATGGTACGGTGCGTAACACGTTACCACTCAGTTATTCTGGAAATATCATAGATGACTTCACACTTACTTTTAAAGATGGCGTAGTTGTAGATTATAAAGCAGGTAAAGGTGAAGAAATTTTGAAGAGTATTTTAGAAATGGATGAAGGTGGAAGTAGATTAGGTGAGGTAGCGTTAGTACCAGTTGATTCGCCAATATCAAACATGAATACTTTGTTCTATAATACTTTATTTGATGAAAATGCTTCATGTCACGTTGCGTTAGGTTCTGCTTATGCATTTTGTATTGAAAATGGTAAAGATATGACAGCAGAAGAATTAGCAGAGCATGGTTTAAATGAATCAGCAACGCATGTAGACTTTATGATTGGTAGTAAAGATTTATCAATAGATGGAATATTAGAAAATGGTGAAAAAGAACCTGTCTTTAGAGATGGTAATTGGGCGTTTTAATAGATAGCCATTTGATGTTACATCATGTATAATAAATGTAAATATAGTCTTTATAGTTAGTTATTCAAAGGAGGGGATATCATGAGTACACCTATGGAATGGAGCATTATGATAGCATTTCTATTCGCAATATTTGCGTTTGGCGGTGCGTTGATGATGTATTTAGTACAAACATTTGATAGTAGAGAATCTGTACGCATTGATACTGCTGAAGAAGCACTAGAAAAGAAAGTATATAGTGATGAGGAATATCATTAATATGCGTAAGGTGAGGCGGGACATGAGTGTCTCAGCCTCTTCTTTATTTTAAGAACTAAAAAAATAAGTGGGGTTATAAAAATGGATAATAAAAGATCAATGAAATCATCAAGAAGTGTAAAATCAATTCAAATTTTTCCGGAAGATACAAATCATCACAATACGATGTTTGGTGGAAAGTTAATGGCCGAAATCGATGAAATCGCTGCAATAGCTGCTATGAGACATAGTGGACATTCAGTAGTCACTGCATCAACAGATTCAGTTGATTTTTTACAACCGATTAGAACAGGTGAAGTACTATCACTCGTTTCATTTGTGACACATGCAGGAAAATCCTCAATGGAGATTTGTGTGAAAGTAATCAGTGAAGATAATATTAATCAAGATAAACACTTAGCAGCGTATAGTTTCTTAACATTTGTTGCACTAGATAAAGAAGGTAAGAAAGCACTCGTACCTGAAATATATCCAGAATCAGAAGATGAGAAATGGTTTTACGAAAGTGCACAAGAAAGAGTTAAATTGAGACATGAAAGAAGAAAAGAAAGTAAAAAGACTTTAGATTTTATGTCGACAAAATTGTATATATAATAAAGTAGCTCGGATACAGTTTTATAATGTATCTGAGCTTTTATTTTTAATTATGATACTGAGATATCGTGCGAATAGGTGTGAATCGCACGATATCTATTCTTCTAACATCAAAAAAAATCGACTGAGACATTATATCTCAGCCGATTTTATATTTATAATTGATTCATTCGACGTTCATTCTCTTTAAAATCAACATCTTTGTAATACATATCTTTAACAAGTAAATTTGGACCTAAACATCTTACTTTTGGACAATGACAATTAAGTGATTGGCTTAATGAAGATTGCATCCAAGTTTGATAAACATCTTCTAATTTATCTTGTTTAATATTTGCGATTGAACCTGTCTCATCTCCGAAGTCTGTAACGATAACTTCACCAGAGAATACATTCACATTAAGACGGCTTCGTCCATCTGGATCATTTCTAAGACTGACATTTTTAGATTCATTTAATCTTGAAAGTAATTTTTGATCTGAATCATTTAAGAAACAAGGATAGAATGGTAACGTACCAAATAGCATCCAAGTGTCTTCGTTTCTAAAATCAAGTATATCGTGAATTGTATCTTTCATTTCATTTAAACTCATAATATTTAATTGACTCGCGAAGTCAGAAGGATACATCGGATGAATTTCATGACGACTACATTTCATATCGTGTACGATTTCATTATGTATCTTACGTAAATAAGGCTGCGTACTTTTATTTAACATTGTTTCAGCTGATACAAACATACCTTGTTCAGATAAAGTAGCTGAATTCTGAATCATTTGTTCGTAAAGTTTATGGCGCGCTTTTAGTGGTGGCTTCTTGTCCATCACGTGAAAACCGACTTCACTGAATTCTTCAATTGTTCCCCAGTTATGAGAAATGTGCATCACATCTATGTATTCTGCAATTTCTAAATAACGGTCGAGTGGCAATGTTAAATTAGAGTTCATTTGTGTGTAAATGCCTCTTTTATATGCATATTTTAAAAGGGGTACAACTGTTTCTCTAATAGATTTCTTACTAAACATAGGTTCTCCACCTGTTATTGAAATTGTTTTTAGGTGAGGAATTTCGTCTAATCTTTTTATAATAAGGTCCATTGGTAATGTATCTGGATCTCTTAATTGTAATGTATATCCAACAGCACAATGTGCACATCTCATATTACATAGTGTTGTTGTAGTAAATTCTATATTACTTAATTGTAATGAACCGTGTTCATCTATATCATTGTACGCTTCCCAGGGGTCGTTGTTGATAGAGATAGGACTTTTTAAGTCATAAATCATACTTTATCCTTCTTTCTGAATTTTTTCCTATCTATGAGCGTAACACTAGTTCAGGAATTTTCCAATACTGATTTATGATTGTTTTTATAGTTTAAATCATTCATAATAATATTATTAAAATTAAAAGGAGCATTACAATGAGTCAAAAAACGTCATTAACTGAAATCAAGCAAAGACTTACTGAATTTTTAGATGAAATTGAAGCAATGAATATTGAAGATATGGAAGTTTCAGATGTAGATGAGTGGATTGCATTACTTGATGAGCTTGAGAAAAAAGTTCAATCAATGCATGAATAATGGAGCGAGACATGAATATCAATGTAAAAGTTGGCCAACAATTTCCTTTAACAATAAAACGATTAGGTATTAACGGAGAAGGTATCGGTTATTTTAAGAAGAAAATTACTTTTGTTGAAGGGTTATTACCTGGTGAAGTTGCACTTGTTGAAGTAGTAGCAGCAAAATCAAATTTTATACAGGCAAAAGTCGTACGTATTCGTGAACAAAGTGAAAATCGTATTAAACCAAAATGCAAAGTCTATGATATTTGTGGTGGGTGTCAGTTGCAACATATGACTTATGATGCACAATTAGATTTTAAAGCGCAAATTGTTAAAGACGCTTTAAATAAATACGCTGCACACATACCAAGTGATATTGTTAAACCTACTTTAGGCATGGATAATCCATGGGGATATCGCAACAAAAATCAATTTCCTGTGCAGATGAAAGGGAATAAATTAATAGCGGGATTGTATGAAAAAGATAGTCACCGACTAATTGATATTAAAAAATGCCCGGTGCAAGATAAGAAAACGATCCAAGTTACTAATGAAATACGAAAAATTTTACAAAATGAACAAGTTGAAATTTGTAAAAATCCAAACAAAGATCATGGACTTAGATATATCGTAACTAGAGTAGCTAAGCACAGTCAGGAAGTGCAAGTGACTTTAGTTTGTACAGATGATCGTTTAAAGCATCATGCACAACTCGTTCAGCAAATATTAAATATATCCTTTGTTGAAAGTTTATCTATTAATATTAATAAAGAAAAAACATCTCGAGTTCTTGGAGACAAGACTATTCATATAGGTGGAAAAAAACAAATCACAGAAACTTTAGGTGAATTTTATTACGATTTGTCACCAGATTCATTCTTCCAATTGAATCCTGATCAAGCGACAGCGATGTATGGAGAAATTGAAGCGCAAGCTGGATTAAGTGGAGACGAAACAGTCGTCGATGCATTTTGTGGAACGGGAACGATTGGTATTTGGTTATCGCCTAAAGCAAAAGAAGTCCGAGGTATGGATATTATAAAAGAAGGTATTGCCGACGCTAAGAAAAATGCACAACTGAACGAACGAGAAAATGTACATTACGAAGTTGGAGATGCATATGTGATTATGGAAAAATGGATTGAAGAAGGATTCAAACCAGATGTCATCACAGTAGATCCACCAAGAACAGGACTCGGAATGAAGGCCGTTGATTTAATCAATCGCGTACAGCCACATACATTTGTTTACACAAGTTGTAACCCATCGACATTATCTAAAGACTTAGCACATCTGACTAAGAAGTTTAACGTCGTAAATATCCAACCTATAGATATGTTTCCACAAACGGCACAAGTAGAAGTCGTCGTAAAACTAAGTTCAAATAATGTTTAAAATCCTAGTGAAGTAAATAATTTGTAGTATTGAAAAAGCCTTGATTTCAAGGCTTTTTGTTGTATTATGAAAGTAAATATAAAAGATTAATACTATGGTATTACAATAAAAGTATTTATGGATTATACGAATTTTTATTGAAATGAGGTTTAAATTATGGAAAAGATAACAAAACAACTAAATTTCATTGAGGAAATTGAAAAATTAAAGACTATAACAAGATTTAATAGAACACTAGATACAAGGTTTGAAAATAGTGCAGAACATTCATGGCAAGCTGCTTTGACGTCTGTTATTCTTCAGGAATACTATCCTCAAAAAATAGATATGGAAAAAGTAATGCTGATGTTATTAATACATGATTTAGGTGAGATATACGCAGGAGATACTTGGGTTTTTGATGAAAAACAAAAAGAAACTTCACATGATAATGAATTGAAATCGATTGAACAGACACTCAAAGTACTTCCTCAGTACCAGTATGAAGATCTGAAAAAGAGTTGGATAGAATTTGAAAAAGGTGAAAGTAACGAGGCGAGGTATGCACGTGTAATTGATGCATTAATACCACTCATTAATCATTTAACTGTTTCAAATGAAGGGTATAATCCTGATAATATCACTTCAGAAATGGTTTTATCTAAGAAAAACTTCATCAAAAACGAATCAAAAGAATTATGGAACTTAGTTCAGGAACTAGTAAAATTAAGTGTAGATAAAGGATTATATTTAGAATAGTAGAAGTCGTCGTAAAACTAAGTTCAAATAATGTTTAAAATCCTAGTGAAGTGGTATACTTATGTAAGAATGATTATGAAAGGATGAGATTGAAATTATGAGTAAGAAAATAGCAGCAGTTGTTACTGATTTATATGAAGATGTAGAATTAACGAGTCCACAAAAAGCGTTAACTGATGCTGGCCACGAAGTTGTTATTGTCGGTGAAGAAAAAGGTAAAGAAATCACTGGTAAACAAGGCGGAAAAGCTACAGTAGAAGTTGGAATCGATGAAGCAAATGCTGAAGATTATGATGCAGTCTTACTTCCTGGAGGATTCTCACCAGATTTATTACGTGGAGATGAACAAGGTCGTTTTGGTAAATTTGTTAAACATTTCGTTGAAAATGAAAAACCATCATTTGCAATATGCCATGGACCACAATTATTAATAGATACTGATTTACTAGAAGGTAAAACAGTAACAAGTTTCTTATCAGTACGTAAAGACTTAGAAAATGCAGGTGCAAAAGTCGTTGACGAATCTGTAGTCGTTGACAAAGGCATCGTCACAAGTCGTACGCCTGATGACTTAGAAGACTTTAACCGTGAGTCACTTGCATTGCTTCAATAGATGCATTTGATTAGCCACTCGCCTATATGGTGAGTGGTTTTTTTGTGGATAATAATATAAAATAATTTTATATTATTGAATTTTTATGTAAAGGAGTACGAGTAATGGCAACAAATAATGAAATAAAGTATATCCAATCAATCATCGGGAGGGCAGAGCTAAATGAATCGTTCTATCAACATCTACAAAATCAATCTAGCGGAAATGATGGCGAAAACTATTTCAAGTCTGTATTAGATTGTATTCCTGAAATCATTTATATAACAGATTACCAATTTCAGTTGAACAACCACGTACAAATAGATGCAATTGTGATTGATGATTCGGCAATATACTTATTTGAAATTAAGAACTACAAAGGTATTTATGAATTTGAAGGGTCGAATTTTAAAAATAATTATGGTGGATCAATGACATCACCAATGTTACAAATCGATCGAATCAATTTTGCGTTCCAAAAACTCACTGCCAATTTAAACATTAATAAACCTATCATCACTAAATTAGTCTTCACTAATCCTTATTTTAACCTCAAAAATCCTACACTTTATAAAGACAACATAATTTTACCTTCAGAAATAGGGCAACTTAAATCACTTTTTAAAAATAATCACATAGAAACAAATATGAAAATTAAGCAAAAGCTTTTAAATGCTAGAAATGATTTTTCGCATATATATCAGCAATCAATTACGATTCCGTTTCGAAACGGAAAGCCAGGCATCAGATGTCCAAAGTGCAAGCGGCTGTATACTGTAAAATCAGAATTAAAAAAACAGAAATGTCAGTGCCAATTGTGCGAAGAAGTAATGGATAAAACTTATGTTTATGAGAAAAACTTATTAGAACTTTGGTATTTGAAACAGCAGCCATTTACAATCGAAGAAGCCATGTGGTGGTTAGGAGAGGGGAGTGAAAAGTCAATTAGAAGATTGTGTAACAAATTGTTTTTAAGTGAAACGAATCGTTATAAAAAATATTACCTAGAGGATGAATATAATGGGGCTTATTAAATTGGCGCTAAGAGAGTTGTAACGGACATAATTCAGAATTCTGTCCCTAAGAAGGATGTAACGGACACAATTCGAAATTCTGTCCCTAAGAAGGATGTAACGGACACAATTCGAAATTCTGTCCCTAAGAAGGATGTAACGGACACAATTCGAAATTCTGTCCCTAAGAAGGTTGTAACGGACAAAATTCAGGATTCTGTCCCTAAGAAGGTTGTAACGGACATAATTCGAGATTCTGTCTCTAAGAAGGTTGTAACGGACATAATTCGGAATACTGTCCCTAAGAAGGTTGTAACGGACAAAATTCAGGATTCTGTCCCTAAGAAGGTTGTAACGGACAAAATTCAGGATTCTGTCCCTAAGAAGGTTGTAACGGACAAAATTCAGGATTCTGTCCCTAAGAAGGCTGTAACGGACACAACTCGGAATTCTGTCCCTAAGAAGGTTGTAACGGACAAAATTCAGGATTCTGTTCCTAAGAAAGCGGGTCATACGCGACCATGCCATCCCCATTTACGAACCGCATCTCATTCTAAATCCGAAAAATTCGAACAGCACGCCACAAAAAAGCCAATAAGTTGCCATTCATGGCTACTTATTAGCTTCCATTCCATAATAACTCAGGAAAATTAGAAAAATCTTCTAATGAGTGTTTTGAGTGGGGGCATTTTTTCGAGTCTATTTTCTTCTAATGCTGTGCGTATCTCAAATTTAGCATATCCACGGGCTTCATCCCATATAATCTTACCTGGTAATGGTGCAGCATCTGGATCGACTTTTACATTGACGATGACAGGTTGGTTCGCGTCTTTTGCTTTATTTAAAGTTGGCGCAAGGTCTTCTACATCAGTTACTGTATATCCAATACCACCACAGCTTTCGGCGAATTTTGCAAAATCGATATCGCCTAAATCAATTGCGTATTCTAATTCTCCAGCTGCTTGTTGTTCATATTTGATAAAGGAGAGTTCTTGATTGTTCAAGACAACTACAATGATTGGTAATTTATATTGAACAGCAGTTACAAAGTCTTGCATGACCATAGCAAAGCCACCATCACCAGTAATTGCGATGGCTTGTTTATCTGGATGAGCGATTTTACTAGCTATTGCACCTGGTAGTGCACAGCCCATTGTACCTAACCAAGATGAAGTAATAAATTGATGTTGATGATCGAGTTGTAAATATCTTGTACTCCAAACCGTTGATGTACCTACATCTACTGAAAATACAGTATCATCAGTAGTAATCTTCTCGATTTCTGACATCAGTCTTTCTGGGCGTATAGGCTTACTGTCGCTACTTCTATCTTCATCTAACCAACTATTCCAAGCTTTCATATTTTCTTGGCAAGCTTTTAAAAATGGACGTTCATTTACGATATTAACTTCTTCAGTTAAAGCTTGAAGTATATTCTTTGTATCTCCAACGAGTCCAACATCAACATTGAATCTATTACCAATTGTTGATTCGTTAATATCAATTTGAATACATGGAATATCTTTATCTGGTAAATAATTGACGTACGGATAATTTGTTCCTACAAGTATGAGTAAGTCTGCATCTTTAGAAGCTTCAAATGCGGGTTTCGTGCCGATTTTCCCTAAGTTACCCATGAAGTTAGGATGTTTATCAGGTATGATTCCCTTAGCAGGTAATGTAATTAATCCTGGTGCAGATATTTGCTCAATAAATGTTAACAATTCTTGTTTTGCATTTTTAGCACCAACACCTGTTAAAACAACGGGTTTCTTACTATTATTTATTAATTCAGCTGCTTTACTGACTTCAGTAGGTTCAGCAAAAGTGATTTTATTTTTAAAAACATATGATTCTTTAGGAACTTGGTCTTCAATTTTTTCATCAAGTATATCGCTAGGAATTGTTAAGACCGCAACGCCTTTTTTAGCATATGCAGTTTTAATTGCTTCGTCTACGATTTCATGAACATTTTCTGCTGAATCAAGTTGTTTATTATAAACAGCGACATCATCAAACAATGCAGTTAAATTTACTTCTTGGAAAAACTTTGTTCCAAGTAAATGAGAATCCGTTTGACCGGCTAATACAAGCATTGGAACATTGTCCATCTTAGCGTCATACATGCCATTTAACATATGTATTGCACCTGGACCACCAATACTTAAAGCGACTGCAATTTTGCCAGTGAGTTTAGCGTAACTACTTGCTGCTAAAGTCGCGACTTCTTCGTGTCTTACATCATAAAATTGTATAGTATCTTCTTCTTTTTTTAATGCATCTACAACTTTATCGATGGAATCTCCAGGGATACCATATACGTGATCTATTTGCCAATTTTTTAACATTTGTACGAGTGCGTCGTTTGCTTTAATTTTTGCCATTTCAATTCCTCCTATATATTATGTTATACCCGAATAAGTAAATAGTTATACGTAGACATAGGACTCTGGACTGATTTTGTTGTATTTCAGTAAAAAGAAGTGTTTAATTTGTATATTACAAGATATAATGTATTTAGAAATATGGTAGAGGGAGAAAAGTGATGGGTCTATTTAAGAAAAATAAGCAAGAAGAAATAACACAACCTCATTCTGAAGAAGAAGTTCAATATAGAAGATATCAACATTACTATCAAGAACCTATACAACCTAGAAAAAGAAAACGTATATCTAAAGTGTTTGGCTTAATTACGATTTTAATTATTTTGGCTATTGTTTTTTATTTAGCAGTCATGTACATGTGGTCAAGAACATCAGATGTTGATGACCTCGTGAAGATTGAGGATAAACCATCATATGTTCAAGTTGAAGATATGAATGATTATACGAAAAATGCGTTTGTTGCAGTGGAGGATAAGCGGTTTTATGATCATGAAGGTATAGATGTACGAGGTGTTTCGCGTGCGCTCGCAGTAAGTTTGAAGAATGGTGAACTAACACAAGGTGGTAGTACCATCACACAACAAGTTGTGAAAAATTATTTTTACTCAAATGAAACACAAGTCACACGAAAAATGAAAGAAATGTTTGTAGCAAAACGTGTTGAAGATAAATATAGCAAGAATGACATTCTAAGTTATTATGTAAATAATATTTACTTTGGTGAGAACAACTACACAATTGAAGATGCAGCGAATTATTATTTTGGAGCAACAGTCGATAAAGATAATCCAAATTTACCACAAGTAACTGTATTACAAAGTGCGATACTTGCCAGCGTAGTTAATGCGCCATCGAATTTTGATATCAATAATATAAGTGATAGTTACATGACAAGAATAAAAACTACATTAGAAAAAATGAAACAACAAAAATATATTTCCAATTCACAGTATACGGAAGCAATCAATCAATTGAATCAATAAATAAAAAACACACTGAGTTAAGTGATTAAACTTTTAAACTCAGTGTGTTTTATTGTATCCTATATATAAATGTGGAGGGATGTATCATGCTGAAAATCACTAAAATTGAAGTTCAAAAAAAGAATAAAGAACGTCTAAACTTATTCATTAATGGTGAATTTGAAATGGGCATTGATCAAGCAACGTATATCTACTTCAATTTAAGAAAAGATTTAGAGCTTACAAAAGAAAAGTTACAAGCTATCAAAGATTATGATCAATATAGGCAAGCTTTAAATCAGGCTATTGTATACTTGTCTCATAAAAAAAGAACGCATACAGAAGTTCAAAAGTATTTAGCGGAAAAAGAATATTCGGATGACTTAATTGAACAAGTTATTTCTTACTGTGAATCAAACAAATACATAGATCATCAAGATTATATTGAAAGTTTAAAAAATACGATTTTAAAAACGACTGACAAAGGACCTGATCACTTTGAAAGAGTCGCTAAAGAAAAAGGGCTAGAAACGCAGCTCATTATAGAATTTAAAGAAAAATTCGAACAAGAAATGTCGGATGATAGGATTACTAATGTAGCAAAAAAGGTAATGCAAAAGAAGAAGCAACCGCCGAATAGATTAAAACAATCCATTGTACAAACATTACAACAAAGAGGGTATTCATTTTCACTCATAAATGAGCACTTAACTGATTTAAATATTGAACCAACGTCCGATGATGTTGAAAATATTTTGATGAAGGATTTAGAAAAGGTATATAATAAGTATCAAAGGAAATATGATGGATATGAATTGAAGTCACATGTAATACAAGCATTAGTTAGAAAAGGCTATACATTTGAAATGATTAATGACAAATTAAGAGAAAGTGGTATTGTAGATGAATGAAGAAAAAAAGTTTGTTGAGATGAATGAGCATGAATTAAAAACAATTACCGCTGAATTACGCGAAAAGATGAGAAAATCAGAAATGATGGGTATACTGAATGAATATGAAGTTTACAAAAGAAGAGCGCTCATAGCAGAAAGTTACCTCGTTGATACTTCTAAAATTGAAATTGGAAAAGTATACAGCTTGGTTGGTGAGACACCTAGTTATTTTAAAGTCGAAAGAATTAAAGGTGTATTTGCTTGGGGATTTAGATTGAAAGGTTCAAAAATTGAAGAAGGCATTCCTGTAAGTCTTCTACAACTATAATGGTGGTGCAGAATGACACAGCAAATATTACTGAGAGTTGTAAATGCAACAAAATATTACTACGAAAATAAAGAACAAAATAAGTTTAAGTCTTTATTCAAATTAAGACGGTTAAATAAAGATATTGTTTTAAAAAATGTTACGGTGCATCTTTATCGTGGCGAAGTACTTGGTATTATTGGAGATGAGGAGTCAGGTAAAGAAGTCATTAGTAAACTAATGACTAAAGAAGTTGCGCCAAACTTAGGTAAAGTGACGAATAATGAGCAAACTTTCTTGGCAGACATTCAACATAAAGCACATGACTATCAAACGTTGAATGAAATGATTTTAAGAACATTAAGTTTGTCAGGAGTGTATTTGAAAGAAGTCGAAACAATTCAAAAACAAATACTCAGTTTTGCTAAATTAAGCGATAAAGCAACGCATACTTGTCAAGAAATCGAGGACCATGAATATGCACAACTATTGCTCAGTATTGCAAAGTACATGAGACCAACAATTGCGATATTCACAAATATTATTCAATATCTAGACGAATCGTTTCAAAAGAGATTCAGTGAATTTATGAATGAACAGAAAGAATATGATAGAGCAGCTGTAGTGATTGACGATCATATTCATTCTGTAGAGAAAATGAGTAATTACCTTATTTGGTTAACGTATGGTCAAGTTAGAAAAGAAGGCACAGTTAAAGAAGTGCTCTCACATTACCGAGATTATTATAAAAAATATAACCAAATTCATGATAAAGATCAAAAAGCTTTATATGACTTGAAATGGAAAATCTCGAAACAAGAACTACCAATTGCTCGAGGTGAAGGCTATAAAAGAATGCGTAAGTATCAATATGGTAAATTACCTAAACATGTTGAAAAAACAATGCTATATGCCGTCACGTTTATTATAGGCGGGGCTTTAGCGGCGTTATTTATGTTTGTTGGTGTAGGGAATTCTCCTACAGAAAAAGCAGTTACAACGAAACAAGTGATAACGACAAGTAGTACGCCAGATTACATAGACAAATCTGCTTATGTATTATCATTAAAGAGTGGTACAGAATTAAAGCCGTCTTCAAAAGGTAATACATTATCAGTTCCGCAACATAGCTTTATAGATGTCACTGGAGAGAATCAATCTAGATATAGACTAGAAGTAGATAATAAAGTCTATACATCAGAGAAGAACAATCTGTACTTCTTTAATCCAGCAGGTTTGTATGACGATGTTGATTGGTCTGAACTTGAAAGCTATGTGGATGATAGTTATTTAAACTATATAGATTTCTACAATAGTTTCATGCATAGAAGTCATAAGAAAGTAACTGAAACAATCACTGCGGATAAATCTAATCGTTTTAATGAACAAATGGAAGGTCAAAAAGTACATATGGTATTTAATAGTGAAAATGTCCTTACTGGCTTTACATTTGATATTAAAAATAAGCAAAAACTAATTAATAAATTTAATATTAATAGTGACACTTGGGTCGTTGAATCTAGAGATGGATACATGATCGCAGACTTGAAAGAAAATAAATGGATATATATTAAATTGTAGGAGGGCATAATGAACGAGTTATTTGAACAACACATTAAACATTTTCCAAATATGATTAAATATTGTTTCTTTGAAGTTAAAGAACATTTGAAATATTATTTATTAGTCTTTGCTATCATGTTGGCCTTATTACTCATTACATGTGGGCAATTATTTATAAGGGATGCTATAGAAGTACAACAATCTACTGCATACTATAAATTAATCGGGTTCTTTGCTTATATTTGGATATTTTTATCTCTATTCCATTCAGAAAAAACAGTAAGAAAACAAGGTGCATTGTATAACCGTTTATCTGTTCCATATTATGTAGGTGCATCAGCACAAGTATTTTTAACAATGATTATCTTTTTAATTATTGTGACGCTTACAGGTATTATATCTACAAGTACAACACAAGAAATAGAAATCAACCATTTAGGGTTCTTCTATTATTTAGTTATGGCCTATGTTGTACTCGTTCCGATAGCTTCCATCATAGGTGTGTTAGGTAAATTTCTTTACTCAATGAGATTCTTTGTATTTGGATTCTTAATTTTACTACTATTCATTGTTCCAATTTTGTATGTGCCAGGTAATATGTATGCAGTATGGGTTAATGTATTAAAGTTAAATCCGTTCTTCTATATTATTAATGGATTCCAACAGACAATGATTTTAGGTAATGCATCGGTGACAAATCTACCGTATCATATACTGTTTTACTTTGAAGTAGCACTTATTTATTTACTTTGGATAAACGTAAACAGAGCATATAAGACAAGATACTTTAAATAAAAATATAAAAAACGTCGATGACTTGGTGACAAGTGATCGACGTTTTTTATATGTCTAATTTCTTCATTAACTTTTCTTCTGTAAATACCCAACCAATATAGGAAGAAGTTACTTTCATTTCATCGTCCAAATGTAAAATTGCGACAAACGGATAATGACCATTCTTTAAATATCTTAAATCAATGAATCGTAACTCAGTTGTTTGAGGGTCTATACGTGTGACTTCCCATCTGTAAATGGAACTAAAGCTTAAGAAGGAACGTAAGTTTTTATCATATTTTGCGTAAGCCATAATATGGTCATTTGGAAAGGCTTGTCTTTTAAATACATCATTAAATGAAACGTTTCGTCCATATGCACGACCAACATAATCATGTGTTTCTGTCTGTATAGCGATGCGCCATTCCATAAACCTAATCGTAGGTGCGACAAATATTTTTACGGGATGATGTGTTTGTTGAATTTGTTTCAAAGCTTGTCGCTTAATAGATTGCTGTAATTTATATCTAAATATATAATAAACAACCATTAAACCATACAACGTACCAAATGCGATACCTGGATGAACGCCAAGTGTCCAGAAGAAGATGGCAACGAGATGTGCAACGAATATAATGGGATCAAAAGTATTAATAATGCTTAACTGTATCCATTTATTCGATATCGGTCTGAGTGCCTGTGTGCCATACGAATTAAAAATGTCAACAAACACATGTATAAACACGGCAAGTTGCGTCCATAACCAAATATGCAATAAGTTAACATCTGTAAATACGGTAAAAATTAAAAAAGACAATAATAATGGCCATAGCAATGTGAATGGTATAGAGTGAGTAATACCCCTATGGTTCTGTACATATATAGCATTATTTTTTAATTTAAGAACTGTGTCTATGTCAGGTATTTGAGATCCAACCATTACACCCGTTGCAACAGCAGCAAATGTTGGTGCTACATGTGGATCGAGAGTAGCTAAACCTGTTAAAGCAACACCCATAACAACATGAGTACCAGTATCCATAACATTCACCCCTTTACTTTAATCTATTTGATATATATTATATAGCATAAGTATAGTAATCTGAAAGTAATTCAACAGAAAGTAGTGTCAAAAATGATAGAAGTTAATGCGTTTAAGAATGATTTACTGACATGGTTTCATGAAAATCAAAGACAGATGCCATGGAGAGAAACGAAAGATCCATACTACATTTGGTTAAGCGAAGTAATGTTGCAACAAACGCAAGTTAATACAGTTAGACCATATTATAATGCTTTTATTGAAAGGTTCCCAACGATACAAGCACTAAGTGAATCTCAAGAAGATGATGTCTTAAAGTATTGGGAAGGGCTTGGTTATTATTCAAGAGTGAGGAATTTTCATGAAGCGGTTAAAGAAGTACATCATAATTACAATGGCGCTGTACCTTCTCAACCAGATGAATTTATTAAATTAAAAGGTGTTGGCCCTTATACGAATGCAGCAGTCATGAGTATCGTCCATAATCATCCGCTACCAGCAGTAGATGGAAATGTGTTACGTGTTTGGAGCAGACTTAATAATAATCATTCAGATATCGCATTACAAAGTACTAAAAAAACTTTTGAAGAAGAACTTCAACCTTTTGTAGAATCAGAGTCGGGAGATTTTAATCAAGCAATGATGGAACTTGGTGCAACGATGTGTACGCCTAAAAAACCGTTATGTCTGATGTGTCCTGTACAAAGTCATTGTCAGGCATTCGAAAATGGCACTGTAGATCAATTGCCAGTTAAAAAGAAAAAGGTAAAGAAAAAAACAATCGATTATTTAGTACTTTATATAACGAACCGTAACGGTGATATTCTTGTAAGACAACGTGATACAAAGTTATTAAACGGTATGTGGGAATTTCCGATGTTTGAATCAGATACGAGCATTCATACTATTGAAGATGAGCTTGATGCAGTTATAGATATGCAAACTGAACCAATCTTTACGACAAAACATATCTTTACACACATGACTTGGAATATGAAAGTTATTCGTGCATATACTCAAAAAAGTGACGTTGAATACCCATATAGATGGATGTCAAAAAATGAAAAAGAAGCATTGTCATTTTCTACATCAATGTCTAAGATATTTAATAAAATAAATGAAGTGTAAGTCACAAACATAATTTTAGCTTATTTATTTAAATATGATATAATAACTTGGTAAATATTTAAAAGGTGGTGTGGAACATGGTCAAAGAATCCATACCAAAAGAAGGCCAAGTAATTAAAATTCAAAGTTATAAACATGATGGTAATATTCATCGTGTATGGTCTGAAACAACAATTCTTAAAGGTACGAGTCATGTTATTATTGGTGGGAATAATCGAACACTCGTAACAGAAAGTGATGGCCGAACTTGGGTTACACGAGAACCTGCGATTGTTTATTTTCATGCTGAATATTGGTTTAATGTAATTTGTATGTTCCGCGATGATGGGGTTTATTATTATTGTAATTTATCTTCACCATTTGTTTCTGATGAAGAAGCAATTAAGTATATTGATTATGATTTAGATATCAAGGTATATCCAAGCGGAAAATATCACTTGTTAGACGAAGATGAATATCGTCAACATATGAAACAAATGAATTATCCTAAAGACATTGATGCAATACTGAAGAGAAATGTTGATATTCTGCAACAATGGATTGAACGAAAAAAGGGACCATTTGCGCCAGACTTTATAAAAGTGTGGCAAGAAAGATTTCATTCAATTGATAGACGTAATTCAAAAGAATGAATTTATACAGGGGTAACAAGTACCTCCTAATAGGGGGTGAGACTATGAAATCTAGTTTATATATAGGTTTCTGTCTCACTCTTTTATTTTTGGGGTTAATTACAACAAGTTATAAAAGGAAAGAATTGGAGGAAAGACAATGATTAAACGGTATTTGCAATTTGTTAAACCATATAAATGGCATATTGTAGGTACGATTATTATCGGGATTATTAAATTTGGGATTCCATTATTACTTCCATTACTCATAAAATATGTAATCGATGATGTTATTAATAATGGTGCGCTGTCTGCTGGACAGAAAACCGAGAAATTAGCATATGCAATGTTAATTATGGGATTTATCTTTATCGTGTTAAGACCACCAATAGAATACCTCAGACAATACTTAGCACAATGGACATCAAATAAAATTCTTTATGATATTCGTAAAAAATTATATACACATTTACAAGCACTAAGTGCAAGATTTTATTCTAATAATAAAGCGGGAGAAATTATTTCTCGTGTGATTAACGATGTTGAACAAACGAAAGACTTTATACTTACGGGATTAATGAATGTATGGCTTGATTTAGTAACAATCATCATAGCATTGAGTATTATGTTTGTATTAGATGTTAAACTGACATTTACTGCGATTGCTATTTTCCCATTCTTTATATTTAGTATTTATTACTTCTTCGGAAGATTAAGAAGCTTGACGAGACGTAGATCTCAAAGTTTAGCAGAGCTACAAGGCTTTCTACACGAACGTGTTTCAGGTATGTCAGTAATTAAAAGTTTTGCGATTGAACGTAATGAAGAAAAGAGATTTGATCATCGTAATCGTAACTTCTTAACAAAAGCAACAGATCATACAAAATGGAACGCTAAATCATTTGCTGTTATTAATACAGTGACAGATATTGGGCCATTGCTAGTTGTAGGTGTTGGTGGTTTCCTTGTTATTCAAGGTAATTTAACTGTTGGTACATTAGCAGCATTCGTTGCATATTTAGAACAACTTTATGGACCATTAAGAAGATTAGTCGCTTCTTCTACAACATTAACGCAAAGTATTGCATCTATGGACCGCGTATTCCATTTATTCGATGAAAAATATGACGTTAAAAATGAAGACGACGCAAAAGACATCGCCATTCAAGAAGGTCGTATTTCTTTTGAAAATGTTGCATTTAAATATAATGAACATGAACCAGAAGTATTGAAAGATATTAACTTAAATATCAATAAAGGAGAAACAGTTGCTTTTGTTGGTATGAGTGGTGGTGGTAAATCTACATTGATTAGTTTACTTCCTAGATTCTACGATGTAACAAGCGGTAGTATTCGTATTGATAATCATGATGTTAAAGATTTCACAACTGAAAGTTTAAGAAACCAAGTTGGTATGGTTGAACAAGACAATATTTTATTCTCAGATTCAATAAAAGAGAATATATTACTTGGTAAACCTGATGCGACTGATGAAGAAGTAATTGCAGCAAGTAAGAAAGCAAATGCACACGACTTTATTATGTCTTTACCAAATGGTTATGATACTGAAGTAGGTGAACGAGGAGTGAAATTATCTGGTGGTCAGAAACAACGTGTTTCAATCGCTAGAATATTCTTGAATAATCCTCCAGTATTAGTGCTTGATGAAGCAACGAGCGCATTAGACTTAGAAAGTGAAAAGATTATCCAAGACGCACTAGAAATATTAAGTTCAGAAAGAACCACATTAATTGTTGCGCATAGACTATCAACAATCACACATGCAGATAAAATAGTCGTTGTTCAAAACGGACGTATCGAAGAAGTAGGTACGCATAAAGCGTTAATGCAAGCGCAAGGAAGTTATTACAAATTATATAATATCCAGTCGTTCGGATAAAATTACAACATCCCCCTCATTTTATGCTATGATGAATTTTATAGAGATAGAATGAGGGGGATTTTTATGACATTTTTAAGTGTACTCCAGCTAATCGTAAACATTTTGTTCTTTGTGATCATTATTGGATTGATTGTTACATGTGTGACGTTATTTATTATAGATAAACGTCAAAAACATCATAGTGTGCTAAGGAATTACCCTTTGTTAGGACGTGTAAGATATTTTCTAGAAAGTATAGGACCAGAATTAAGACAATACTTATTATTAAACGATAATGAAGGTAAACCATTTTCAAGAAAACAATATTTAAACATCGTCATGTCAGGTAAGTATAAAAATAGAATCGAAAGTTTTGGTTCGGTTAGAGATTTTGAAGAACCTGGATTTTATATACAAAATACAATGTTCCCTGTTGATCATGACGAATTAGAAATTGATCAACAAAAAATGATTGATACGTATTTATATGAAATTACAAATGAAGGACTATTTGATAGAAAAGAAAAACAAATTGAAAAGCAAGTCGAGCCATATAACTTAACTGATGAAAATCAAATTATTATTGGAAAGAATGTTGGTAATCCTTTTATCGTAAAAAGACTTGTTGGACAATCAGGTATGAGTTATGGCGCACTAGGTCAAAATGCCATTACAGCTTTGTCTAAAGGATTAGGTAGAAGTGGGTCATGGATGAATACCGGTGAAGGTGGATTAAGTGATCACCATTTAAAAGGGGACTGTGATATTATATTTCAAATTGGTCCTGGCTTATTCGGCGTAAGAGATACAGAAGGAAACTTTGATGAAGAAGCGTTTGTTGAAAAGTCTAAAATAAAACAAATTAAAGCATTTGAACTTAAATTAGCGCAAGGTGCAAAGACGAGAGGCGGACACATTGAAGGGTCGAAAGTGACAGAGGAAATTGCGGAAATCAGAAATGTCACACCTTTTGAAACAGTCAATTCACCAAATAGATTTGAATTTCTACATAACAATAAAGATTTGCTTGAATTTGTTCAACAGTTAAGAAAGTTATCAGACAAACCTGTAGGCATAAAAATTGTCGTCGGAAATTTAAATGATTTACAAACTTTAATAATGGATATGAAGACATTAAATATTATCCCTGATTTTATTACTGTAGATGGTGGGGAAGGTGGAACAGGTGCAACATATCAAGAACTCGTGGATACAGTTGGACTGCCATTGTTCACAGCCTTACCATTACTCGACTCAGAACTAAAGAAACATCACTTAAGAGATAAAGTGAAAGTATTTGCTTCAGGTAAATTAATTACACCGGATCAAATTGCGATAGCCCTCGGTTTAGGTGCGGATTTAGTTAATGTAGCAAGAAGCTTAATGATTAATGTCGGCTGTATTATGGCGCAACAATGTCATACAAATAACTGTCCAGTTGGTGTAGCAACTACTGATCCTAAGAAAGAAGCGGCACTCGTCATTTCTGAAAAAGAATATAGAGTTTCAAATTATATTGTTAGTCTACACGAAGGGTTGTTTAATTTAGCAGCTGCAGTTGGTGTGAAAACACCAAATGACATTAATGAGCACCATTTACTGTTTAGAAATAATAATGGTGAATTGTTGAATGGTCGTCAGTATAAGAAATCATTATATAAAGAATATTAAACATTAAAAAAGCACGTATACATGGGACAAGGTGAAAGTCCTACGTATACGTGCTTTATTTTATAAATCGAAATCTTCATCTTCAATTTGAATATCGCTATCTTCAGGATGGAATTTAAAGAAACTAGAAGAAAGTTTATCTAAATGAAGTACAGTAGATTTGTAATCAAGCATTGCTGCAATGACTTGCATTATATTTTCAATATAATAATCTTCTTGATCAGAGTGTTCGGTTATTTCTTTAATAAAGATTTCCATTAAATCTTCTTTATATGGTTCTACTAAATAATCCGGTACTTGATCTATTTCATATTTAGCTTTCTGTGAAATTCTAACTAGTATTTGTTCATGGTGTGCCATGATTTCGTCTAATTCAAATTTCATTTGTACTTTTAAATGATCATTCAAGTTATGAATATCATTCTCGTAACGATTCATCTTACGTAGCACTTCATATGCTCTTCTCGTTGATGTGATGATTTCTTTAAACAAGATTTTCTTTCTCATCTGTGTAAATGATTGTTTCTTTGTATACGCACGTTCTTCTTTATAATAGAGATAAAACTGCTCGAGTTTCACGATTCGTGTTCTAATTGTCTCTAAATCTTGTTTAACGTAATGAAATTCAGTAGTGCCATTTAAGACTAATCTAAACCATTTAAAAATATCTGTAGAAATATTTAAAGAGTTGTAATACATTTTCGTTTCAAATTTAGGTGGTAGGAATGTGAAGTTTACTACAAATGCACTAAGTACACCGATCATTACTAAGATAAATCTATATAAAGCTGAAATATAGAAGTCACCTTCATGATGTCCAAGAATGATTAGCGCAGTAACAACGGCTAAATTTGAAACATGTTGTAAATTAAATCTATAAAGTATAGAAATAATGATAATCGCTGTTAAGCCGATAAATACAACGTTATTGCCAAAAATTGAAAATATAGCAACAGCTGTAATCGCACCAATGACATTCCCTTGAAATTGCTCTACGACTGTTTTAAAAGATCGATAAACGCTCGGTTGCATAGCGACCATTGCGGTTACTCCAGCTATAGATGTAATCATAGCTGGTCCTGGCAGTAAATTTGCTAGAAATATTGCTAGGACAATTGCGATACCAGTTTTAAATATTCTTGCCCCAAATTTCATAAAACCATTCCTTTATGTTATTAAAAACAGGATTGTACGATTGACTACAAGCCTAGTATATATTGTTTATACATGGTTTTTAATAACTTTTCAAGTCTATAGTTGTGATAGTGCATAATCGACTGCGGTTAATGTTTGTTTTATATCTGCTTCAGTATGTTCTGTTGTTAAGAACCAAGCTTCGTATTTTGATGGTGCTAAATTAATACCTTGATTTAGCATTGCTTTAAAGAATTTACCGAACTTCTCTCCGTCCGTATTTTCCGCTTGTACATAGTTCTCTACTTTTTCGTTTGTAAAGTAGAGTGTAAGCGCGCCTTTAATACGATTTACAGTTGCTTCGACATTGTGCTTCTCTATAAGTTCAAGTAATCCTTCTTCTAATTGTTTACCTAATTGATCTAATTGATCATACACACCAGGTTGTTCTAAAATTTCTAATAATGCAATGCCAGCACGCATAGATAATGGATTTCCTGCCATTGTTCCAGCTTGATATGCAGGACCAAGTGGGGCAACATGTTCCATAATTTCTTGTCTACCACCGTATGCTCCGATTGGTAAACCGCCACCAATAACTTTACCGAAAGCAGTTAAGTCAGGATAAACCCCTAATAAATCTTGTGCTGCACCGTAATGGAATCTAAACGCAGTAATGACTTCATCATATATAACTAAACCACCATGTTGATGTGTGATGTCGTTAACTGCTTCTAAAAATCCTTCTTTAGGTTCAACCATACCGAAATTACCAACAATAGGTTCTACTAATACACCAGCAACTTCGTCACCCCAATGATCCATCGCTTCTTTGAAAGAATCAATGTCATTAAATGGTACAGTGATGACTTCTTGAGCAACGCTTTTCGGAACGCCAGCTGAATCAGGTGTACCTAATTGAGAAGGACCACTACCCGCAGCTACAAGCACAAGGTCAGAATGTCCATGATAACAACCCGCGAATTTAATGATTTTATCTCGATTAGTGTAAGCACGTGCAACTCTAATAGTTGTCATTACAGCTTCAGTACCAGAGTTAACAAATCTAATTTTCTCTAATGATGGAATTGCATTACGTAATTTTTTAGCAAAAGTGATTTCGTATTCAGTTGGTGTACCGAATAAAACACCATCTTCAGCAGCATCTTTAATTGCTTTAGTAATATGTGGATGTGCATGGCCAGCTATGATTGGTCCGTAAGCTTGTAAGTAATCAATGTATTTATTGTCATCCACATCGTAAAAGTATGCGCCTTTTCCTTTTTTCATTACGACTGGTGCACCACCACCAACTGCTTTATAAGAACGAGAAGGGGAGTTTACACCGCCTAATATATATTCATTTGAAAGTGTTTGTAAGTGTTCACTATTTTTAAAATTCATTCTATCAACCTCTTTTGATTTAATTATTTTCATTTATATCGTATCATAAAATTAAATAACTATCGTTTAAAGGAGTTTGAATTATGGTACAAATTGGAGAGAAGTTCCCGAAATTCGAAATGAAAAATCAAAATGGTGAATTAATTAGTAGCGATACGCTTAAAGGAAGTAAATATATTATTTATTTTTACCCTCGTGACAATACACCAACTTGTACAACTGAAGCATGTGATTTTAGAGATAACTTGGAGTTATTCAATCAATTGAATACTAAAGTGTTTGGTGTTAGTGGTGATAGCGAGAAGAAACATTTTAATTTCTCAAACAAACTAGAGTTGAATTTTGATTTATTAGTCGATGAAGATTATGAACTATCAAAAGCATTAGGTGTTTATCAATTAAAAAAATCATTCGGTAAAGAATCAATGGGGATTGTTAGAACTACTTTTGTTGTAGATGAAGAAGGTAAATTAATTCATCAAATTGATAAAGTGAAAGTGAAAACGCAAATAGAGGAACTTAAAAACTTTTTAGAGGAATGATAAATATGAAGATTGTCACTTTAATGAGGTTAAAAGATCAAGAAGAAAGATTAATCAGCGCATTTCCAAACATAGATTTTACGTTTTATAAATATCCTGGAGAAGCTGAAGAACATGTGCTCGCTGATGCAGATGTATTGGTAAGTTATCATGGTGAATTAAACCAAGCGATATTAGAAAAATGTAAAAACCTTAAACTTCTTGCTTGGTACGCAACAGGTGTTAATAATTTACCCTTAGATTATATAGAAGAAAGAGGTATTATATTAACTAATGCGAAAGGTGTACACGCCATTCAAATTGCTGAGTTTGTATTTGCATATATTCTAAATGACATTAAGTTGTTTAAGGAAACGTATGAAGCACAGAAGCAACATACATTTTTAAATAAATTAACACCGGATTCAATCAATGAGAAAACGATACTCTTTTTAGGAACAGGAAAGATTCCACAACAAACTGCAAAAATAGCTCGAGCATTTAATATGAACATAATCGGAATCAATACAGATGGTCGAAGTATTGATGGTTTCGATGAAGTATATTCTATAGAAGAAAGACGACATGTATTTTCTCGAGCTGATTTTATTGTGAATGTATTACCAGAAACAAAAGCAACGATACATTTATTAGATAAAGATGACTTTAAAGCAATGAATAAGCATGCGCACTTTATAAATGTAGGTAGAGGAACAATTGTATCTGAAGCGGTATTGGTAGAAGCACTTAAGCAAGAAGAAATCAGATTTGCTTCTATTGATGTATTTGAAGAGGAACCATTAGCTGAATCATCTCAATTGTATGATATGGATAATGTAATGATTACACCGCATATTACAGGTAATGATAAAAACAACTTAATAAGAAGTACTGACATATTGATTGATAATTTGAAAATATTAGTTGATAAGAAAAATTCACCATTTAAAAATGTTGTTAATACAAAACAAGGTTATTAATCAATTGTTTGACAAAATACAACAAAAAGGGATATATTATGAATAATAGTAATTATAAATTAGAAGGTGGGTGAAAGGATGCAACGTAATGCTGAGAATGTTGAACATATGTTAGATGATGCAATTGGTACATTAAGAAGTACGGGAGTTAGAATCACACCACAGCGTCAATCAATACTTCAATATTTAATAGAAACAGATAGTCATCCTACAGCTGATGAAATTTATCAGTCACTTTCACCACAATTTCCTAATATGAGTGTTGCTACAGTTTATAATAACCTTAAGGTCTTTAAAGAAACTGGGCTTGTTAAAGAATTAACATATGGTGATGCGTCAAGTCGTTTTGATTTCGAAACACATAATCATTATCATATCATTTGTGATCAATGTGGTAAGATATCTGATTTTCACTATCCAAGATTAGACGAAGTTGAACAACTCGCTCAACATGTTACAAGTTTTTCAGTTACCCACCACAGAATGGAAATATATGGTGTTTGTCCGGAATGTCAAAATAAAAACAAATAAAAGAAACGCTTAGATCAAGTCTAAGCGTTTCTTTTATTTGTTTGAACTAATCAGTATGCTGATCTTCTAGTTTTTTAGACTTTCTACTATTGTTATAGTCTTGGTTAAAAGTTTTACCCTCTAGATTCTTATCTAACGTTAGTGGCTGATTACAATTTGAACATATATCAGCTCTTCCTAACATTTTAGTATAGTGATCGCAGTTAGGACATTGAACTTGAATCGTCCGAGAACTTAACATACCAATCCAAAAATAAACGATGAATGAAAAACCTAATGCCAACATTCCTAAAATTAAGAAGATACTAAATACAATTTGGCTCTTAAAATAATAGAAGAAGAACACACCTATATACATTATTATCATCCCAAGAAAGATTAACCCGAGTGCAAATGATCTAATTCTATTAATTTTACTAGTAGGTTTTCTCTGAAATAGCTTCAATTCTATACCCTCCATAGTCATTACTTCTGATAAAGTATAGCATAATTTCTATTTAAATATATAGTCCCTTTTAAAGCGAAAAAATACACATATTAGTTTGTATAAATCGTTGACGTAGTCCATATATCTTGATATTATATAAAAGTCGTCAAAACAGACAGACACAACAGATTAAAGCAATTGTTAAAAAGGTTAATAAAGTGTAAATTTAACGCTTGAAATTAATCAAATAACAATGTAATATAAATTATGCAAGTTGTTCGAAAGGAAGTTATTTTTTAAATAATAACCAAACGAAACAAATTAAAAAAGAAATTAAATTTTTTAAAAATAATGCTTGCATAAAGAAATGATTTATAGTATAATTATTTCTTGTGAGACAAATGAACATTGAAAACTGAATGACAATATGTCAACGTTAATTCCAATAATTTGAGTACTATTAGTACTTTCAAGAGTGATTGGCTTAACCAATCAAAAAGAGCTAATCAAGCTTACTTCTTTTATGGAGAGTTTGATCCTGGCTCAGGATGAACGCTGGCGGCGTGCCTAATACATGCAAGTCGAGCGAACAGATGAGAAGCTTGCTTCTCTGATGTTAGCGGCGGACGGGTGAGTAACACGTGGGTAACCTACCTATAAGACTGGGATAACTCCGGGAAACCGGGGCTAATACCTGATAATATTTTGAACCGCATGGTTCAAAAGTGAAAGGCGGCTTCGGCTGTCACTTATAGATGGACCCGCGCCGTATTAGCTAGTTGGTAAGGTAATGGCTTACCAAGGCGACGATACGTAGCCGACCTGAGAGGGTGATCGGCCACACTGGAACTGAGACACGGTCCAGACTCCTACGGGAGGCAGCAGTAGGGAATCTTCCGCAATGGGCGAAAGCCTGACGGAGCAACGCCGCGTGAGTGATGAAGGTTTTCGGATCGTAAAACTCTGTTGTTAGGGAAGAACAAATTTGTTAGTAACTGAACAAGTCTTGACGGTACCTAACCAGAAAGCCACGGCTAACTACGTGCCAGCAGCCGCGGTAATACGTAGGTGGCAAGCGTTATCCGGAATTATTGGGCGTAAAGCGCGCGTAGGCGGTTTCTTAAGTCTGATGTGAAAGCCCACGGCTCAACCGTGGAGGGTCATTGGAAACTGGGGAACTTGAGTGCAGAAGAGGAGAGTGGAATTCCATGTGTAGCGGTGAAATGCGCAGAGATATGGAGGAACACCAGTGGCGAAGGCGGCTCTCTGGTCTGTAACTGACGCTGAGGTGCGAAAGCGTGGGGATCAAACAGGATTAGATACCCTGGTAGTCCACGCCGTAAACGATGAGTGCTAAGTGTTAGGGGGTTTCCGCCCCTTAGTGCTGCAGCTAACGCATTAAGCACTCCGCCTGGGGAGTACGACCGCAAGGTTGAAACTCAAAGGAATTGACGGGGACCCGCACAAGCGGTGGAGCATGTGGTTTAATTCGAAGCAACGCGAAGAACCTTACCAAATCTTGACATCCTTTGATCGCTCTAGAGATAGAGTTTTCCCCTTCGGGGGACAAAGTGACAGGTGGTGCATGGTTGTCGTCAGCTCGTGTCGTGAGATGTTGGGTTAAGTCCCGCAACGAGCGCAACCCTTAAGCTTAGTTGCCATCATTAAGTTGGGCACTCTAGGTTGACTGCCGGTGACAAACCGGAGGAAGGTGGGGATGACGTCAAATCATCATGCCCCTTATGATTTGGGCTACACACGTGCTACAATGGATAATACAAAGGGCAGCGAATCCGCGAGGCCAAGCAAATCCCATAAAATTATTCTCAGTTCGGATTGTAGTCTGCAACTCGACTACATGAAGCTGGAATCGCTAGTAATCGTAGATCAGCATGCTACGGTGAATACGTTCCCGGGTCTTGTACACACCGCCCGTCACACCACGAGAGTTTGTAACACCCGAAGCCGGTGGAGTAACCTTTTATTAGGAGCTAGCCGTCGAAGGTGGGACAAATGATTGGGGTGAAGTCGTAACAAGGTAGCCGTATCGGAAGGTGCGGCTGGATCACCTCCTTTCTAAGGATATTACGGAATGACCATTAGGTCATGGAATAGCGTAGACATATTGTATTCAGTTTTGAATGTTTATTTAACATTCAAAATTTAGAATGGGCCTATAGCTCAGCTGGTTAGAGCGCACGCCTGATAAGCGTGAGGTCGATGGTTCGAGTCCATTTAGGCCCACCATTAAATTTTTAATTACCCAATTAGGGGGCTTAGCTCAGATGGGAGAGCGCCTGCTTTGCACGCAGGAGGTCAGCGGTTCGATCCCGCTAGTCTCCACCATTATTTAATTGCACATTGAAAACTAGATAAGTAAGCAAATAGATTTTACCAAGCAAAAAACCGAGTGAATTTCTAACGAAATTCAACAAGCTTAATAATCGCGCGTCGTCTTTTTAGACGACATCACAGATTAATAACATTTATTTTCTTAAACAGTGATGTATAAGGAAATATTAGATTAAGTTATTAAGGGCGCACGGTGGATGCCTTGGCACTAGAAGCCGACGAAGGACGTTACTAACGACGATATGCTTTGGGGAGCTGTAAGTACGCTTTGATCCAGAGATTTCCGAATGGGGAAACCCAGCATGAGTTATGTCATGTTATCCGCATATGAATACATAGTATGTGAGAAGGCACACCCGGAGAACTGAAACATCTTAGTACCCGGAGGAAGAGAAAGAAAACTCGATTCCCTGAGTAGCGGCGAGCGAAACGGGAAGAGCCCAAACCAACAAGCTTGCTTGTTGGGGTTGTAGGACACTCAATACGGAGTTACAAAGGAAATAATTAGACGAATGGCTTTGGAAAAGCCAACCATAGAAGGTAAAAGTCCTGTAGTCGAAAGTTATTTCTCTCCTGAGTGGATCCTGAGTACGGCGGAACACGTGAAATTCCGTCGGAATCCGGGAGGACCATCTCCCAAGGCTAAATACTCTCTAGTGACCGATAGTGAACCAGTACCGTGAGGGAAAGGTGAAAAGCACCCCGGAAGGGGAGTGAAATAGAACCTGAAACCGTGTGCTTACAAATAGTCAGAGCCCGTTAATGGGTGATGGCGTGCCTTTTGTAGAATGAACCGGCGAGTTACGATTTGATGCAAGGTTAAGCAGTAAATGTGGAGCCGTAGCGAAAGCGAGTCTGAATAGGGCGAATGAGTATCTGGTCGTAGACCCGAAACCAAGTGATCTACCCATGTCCAGGTTGAAGTTCAGGTAACACTGAATGGAGGACCGAACCGACTTACGTTGAAAAGTGAGCGGATGAGGTGTGGGTAGCGGAGAAATTCCAATCGAACTTGGAGATAGCTGGTTCTCTCCGAAATAGCTTTAGGGCTAGCCTCAAGTGATGATTATTGGAGGTAGAGCACTGTTTGGACGAGGGGCCCCTCTAGGGTTACCGAATTCAGACAAACTCCGAATGCCAAATAATTTAACTTGGGAGTCAGACTATGGGTGATAAGGTCCGTAGTCGAAAGGGAAACAGCCCAGACCACCAGCTAAGGTCCCAAAATATATGTTAAGTGGAAAAGGATGTGGCGTTGCCCAGACAACTAGGATGTTGGCTTAGAAGCAGCCATCATTTAAAGAGTGCGTAATAGCTCACTAGTCGAGTGACACTGCGCCGAAAATGTACCGGGGCTAAACATATTACCGAAGCTGTGGATTATCCGTAAGGATAATGGTAGGAGAGCGTTCTAAACGTGTCGAAGCATGATCGTAAGGACATGTGGAATGTTTAGAAGTGAGAATGCCGGTGTGAGTAGCGAAAGATGGGTGAGAATCCCATCCACCGATTGACTAAGGTTTCCAGAGGAAGGCTCGTCCGCTCTGGGTTAGTCGGGACCTAAGCCGAGGCCGATAGGCGTAGGCGATGGATAACAGGTAGATATTCCTGTACCACCTATGATTGTTTGAACGATGGGGGGACGCAGTAGGATAGGCGAAGCGTGCTGTTGGAGTGCACGTCCAAGCAATGAGACTGAGTGTTAGGCAAATCCGGCACTCATAAGGTTGAGTTGTGATGGGGAGTTGGATCATGTATCCGGCGAGTCGTTGATTTCACACTGCCAAGAAAAGCCTCTAGTTAGAAAATAGGTGCCCGTACCGCAAACCGACACAGGTAGTCAAGATGAGAATTCTAAGGTGAGCGAGCGAACTCTCGTTAAGGAACTCGGCAAAATGACCCCGTAACTTCGGGAGAAGGGGTGCTTTTTAGGGTGAAAGCCTTGAAGAGCCGCAGTGAATAGGCCCAAGCGACTGTTTATCAAAAACACAGGTCTCTGCTAAACCGTAAGGTGATGTATAGGGGCTGACGCCTGCCCGGTGCTGGAAGGTTAAGAGGAGTGGTTAGCTTCTGCGAAGCTACGAATCGAAGCCCCAGTAAACGGCGGCCGTAACTATAACGGTCCTAAGGTAGCGAAATTCCTTGTCGGGTAAGTTCCGACCCGCACGAAAGGCGTAACGATTTGGGCACTGTCTCAACGAGAGACTCGGTGAAATCATAGTACCTGTGAAGATGCAGGTTACCCGCGACAGGACGGAAAGACCCCGTGGAGCTTTACTGCAGCCTGATATTGAAATTTGGCACAGCTTGTACAGGATAGGTAGGAGCCTTTGAAGCGTGAGCGCTAGCTTACGTGGAGGCGCTGGTGGGATACTACCCTGGCTGTGTTGACTTTCTAACCCGCACCATTTGATCATGGTGGGAGACAGTGTCAGGCGGGCAGTTTGACTGGGGCGGTCGCCTCCTAAAGAGTAACGGAGGCGCTCAAAGGTTCCCTCAGAATGGTTGGAAATCATTCGCAGAGTGTAAAGGCACAAGGGAGCTTGACTGCGAGACCTACAAGTCGAGCAGGGTCGAAAGACGGACTTAGTGATCCGGTGGTTCCGCATGGAAGGGCCATCGCTCAACGGATAAAAGCTACCCCGGGGATAACAGGCTTATCTCCCCCAAGAGTTCACATCGACGGGGAGGTTTGGCACCTCGATGTCGGCTCATCGCATCCTGGGGCTGTAGTCGGTCCCAAGGGTTGGGCTGTTCGCCCATTAAAGCGGTACGCGAGCTGGGTTCAGAACGTCGTGAGACAGTTCGGTCCCTATCCGTCGTGGGCGTAGGAAATTTGAGAGGAGCTGTCCTTAGTACGAGAGGACCGGGATGGACATACCTCTGGTGTACCAGTTGTCGCGCCAGCGGCATAGCTGGGTAGCTATGTATGGACGGGATAAGTGCTGAAAGCATCTAAGCATGAAGCCCCCCTCAAGATGAGATTTCCCAACTTCGGTTATAAGATCCCTCAAAGATGATGAGGTTAATAGGTTCGGGGTGTAAGCGCAGTAATGTGTGTAGCTGACGAATACTAATCGATCGAAGACTTAATCAAAATTTTTAACTCGGTTTATGCCGTAAAATCTGCTTACTATCTAGTTTTGAATGTGTAATATCATTCTTAATATTTTTACTATTTGTCTGGTGATGATGGCAAAGAGGTCACACCTGTTCCCATGCCGAACACAGAAGTTAAGCTCTTTAGCGCCGATGGTAGTTGGACTTACGTTCCGCGAGAGTAGGACGTTGCCGGGCAAATACCAAAAGTATTTAAAACAAAATATACTATTAAACATTTAAATGGAGAATTAGCTCAGCTGGGAGAGCATCTGCCTTACAAGCAGAGGGTCGGCGGTTCGAACCCGTCATTCTCCACCATTTAAAGCCGGCCTAGCTCAACTGGTAGAGCAACTGACTTGTAATCAGTAGGTTGGGGGTTCAAGTCCTCTGGCCGGCACCATGTTTTTTAGAGCCATTAGCTCAGTTGGTAGAGCATCTGACTTTTAATCAGAGGGTCAGAGGTTCGAATCCTCTATGGCTCACCATTAGCGGGTGTGGCGGAATTGGCAGACGCACTAGACTTAGGATCTAGCGCCGCAAGGCGTGGGGGTTCGACTCCCTTCACCCGCATTATTATTAATATGATTCAAGCATTTAATTTAGCAGAAGTAGTTCAGCGGTAGAATACAACCTTGCCAAGGTTGGGGTCGCGGGTTCGAATCCCGTCTTCTGCTCCATTATATGCCGGGGTGGCGGAACTGGCAGACGCACAGGACTTAAAATCCTGCGGTAAGTGATTACCGTACCGGTTCGATTCCGGTCCTCGGCACCATATTAATATGCGCCCGTAGCTCAATTGGATAGAGCGTTTGACTACGGATCAAGAGGCTAGGGGTTCGACTCCTCTCGGGCGCGTAATGACCATTTATGGTTACGGGAAGTAGCTCAGCTTGGTAGAGCACTTGGTTTGGGACCAAGGGGTCGCAGGTTCGAATCCTGTCTTCCCGACTCTTTTAAAAGTTACATATTGAATGGGGGCTTAGCTCAGATGGGAGAGCGCCTGCTTTGCACGCAGGAGGTCAGCGGTTCGATCCCGCTAGTCTCCACCATTTAAATAATAATATCATCATGGCGGCGTAGCTCAGCTGGCTAGAGCGTACGGTTCATACCCGTGAGGTCGGGGGTTCGATCCCCTCCGCCGCCATTAAAATTTTGAATATGGAATACATATTTTAAATTTAGGACCTTTAGCTCAGTTGGTCAGAGCAAACGGCTCATAACCGTTGGGTCGCAGGTTCGAGTCCTGCAAGGTCCATACTTATATAGTGGAGGAATACCCAAGTTCGGCTGAAGGGATCGGTCTTGAAAACCGACAGGGGCTTAACGGCTCGCGGGGGTTCGAATCCCTCTTCCTCCGCCATTATATTTGTAAAATTATTTATTATTATCGCGGGATGGAGCAGTTCGGTAGCTCGTCGGGCTCATAACCCGAAGGTCGGTGGTTCAAATCCGCCTCCCGCAATTATTATTAGGTCCCGTGGTGTAGCGGTTAACATGCCTGCCTGTCACGCAGGAGATCGCGGGTTCGATTCCCGTCGGGACCGCCATTTTTTTAAAATTTCATGTATGGCTCAGTAGCTCAGTCGGTAGAGCAAAGGACTGAAAATCCTTGTGTCGGCGGTTCGATTCCGTCCTGAGCCATTTTTATCTTTTAGCCGGCCTAGCTCAACTGGTAGAGCAACTGACTTGTAATCAGTAGGTTGGGGGTTCAAGTCCTCTGGCCGGCACCATCTAACGGAGGGGTAGCGAAGTGGCTAAACGCGGCGGACTGTAAATCCGCTCCTTCGGGTTCGGCAGTTCGAATCTGCCCCCCTCCACCATTTATATTTTTTAGGGGCATAGTTTAACGGTAGAATAGAGGTCTCCAAAACCTTTGATGTGGGTTCGATTCCTACTGCCCCTGCCATGGCGATTGTGGCGAAGTGGTTAACGCATCGGATTGTGGTTCCGACACTCGTGGGTTCGATTCCCATCAGTCGCCCTTATTTTTTTATTAATGGGCTATAGCCAAGCGGTAAGGCAACGGACTTTGACTCCGTCACGCGCTGGTTCGAATCCAGCTAGCCCAGTACTTAGGCGGCATAGCCAAGTGGTAAGGCCGAGGTCTGCAAAACCTCTATTCACCGGTTCAAATCCGGTTGCCGCCTCCATTAATAACTTGCGGGAGTATTTCAACTCTTAGAATACATTCCTTCCCGGAATGAGATATAGGTGTAAGTCCTATCTTCCGCTCCAATATTGTTTTATATGAATAATTTTTAAAATGCGGGAGTATTTCAACTCTTAGAATGCATTCCTTCCCGGAATGAGGTATAGGTGTAAGTCCTATCTTCCGCTCCAATACTGCTTTGTATTATTAATTTTTAAAATGCGGGAGTATTTCAACTTTTAGAATACATTCCTTCCCGGAATGAGATATAGGTGTAAGTCCTATCTTCCGCTCCATTAATTCTTCCATTGGGAAGATTTTTTTGTAGATATATCATTGTGCCGGTGTGGTGGAATTGGCAGACACGCGGGACTCAAAATCCCGTGTCCGTTGAGGACGTGTCGGTTCGAACCCGACCACCGGTATAAATAGTAAAACCGTAAACATGATGTTTACGGTTTTTTTATTTGTCATTATATATATTTAAATTTGTGATCACTAAAAATTATATTGAAGAAGTTCAGTGAAATTTATATAATATTATAGACATTAATTACAAGCAGAAAAACAAAATTACGATAAGAAGTAGCTTCTATTAATAATCAATTGTTAGTAGGTAATATTTTTAAGGGAGTATACCTAGACTAATTATTAATTTGACTTATATTCAGTTATCCTGTGGAATAAGTGCAGATAAAAAGTATTATAAAAGGTAGGTTATAAATTTGAAAATTTTATTATCATATATTTGCTTTTCAGCAATTATGTTAATACTTTTAACAATATTTAATTTGATATTTAGTGATAGCATTGAATGGAGAAAGAATATAATAGTATCTGTAATAACTTATCCGGTATATCTTTTCTTTGATAAGACAATTGGAATTAAGTCGAAATAGTATTTTTACTTTTCACATTTTATGTCTTGTACTTTGATTTTTACATAAATAGAGTAATAGGAAAAACACCTTAACTACGATATTGCACTAACCCCAGGATGTGGGAGTAAAATAAAAACACTTTCGTTGAATTCATATTAAAATGAATTTATACGGAGGTGTTTTTTCTATGAAAAGAGTGGCATATTCAGTTGAAACAAAATATAAAGTAGTAGAAATGAAACTTAAAGGATATAGCGCAAGAGAAATAATGGATGCTTTAAATATTAAAAATGAATCTCAAGTTAAAGTGTGGTGGAAATGGTATAGAAATGGGGAAACACATAGATTCAATCAACAAGTAGGTAAACAATATTCCTATGGAAAAGGAAATGAAGAATTTAGCACTGTTGAAACACTAAAAATTGAATTAAAGCGCAAAGAAGTAGAAAATGAAATTTTAAAAAAGTACAAGGAATTGGAAAGGAAGTGGTCCCAGAAGTAGTTGTTGAATTAGTAAATGAATTGAAATCTAAATATACAGTGAAAGTCATTTTAGAAGCTTTAGATATTCCAAAATCAAATTATTACAGATGGAAAAACAAAGATTTCAGTATATCTGAGGATGAACGAGAAATTATAGAACTATGTAAGAAACATCGTTTTACATATGGTTATAGAAAAATAACTGCCTTGTTAAATAGAAAAAATAATAAAAAAATTAATCACAAGAAAGTACAAAGGATTATGCAAAAACATAAATTAAATTGTAAAGTACGCGTGAAGAAATCGAAAAGACCAGGAAACCCATATTATAAGACACATAATCTATTGAATAGAAATTTCAAAGCAGAGAAACCTTTAGAAGTACTTTTAACAGATATCACTTATTTACCCTTCGGGAATACAATGTTGTATCTTTCATCTATCATGGATGCTTACAATGGTGAAATTGTGGCATATAAAATTGGTAAAAACCAAAATCAAGAATTAGTAAATGAGACATTAAAACAACTTCAATTGGAACCAGGAGCTATATTACATAGTGATCAAGGAAGTGTGTATACTTCTTATGAATACTATGCCCTATGTACAGAAAAAGGCATTACCAGAAGCATGTCCCGTAAGGGAACGCCAGCTGATAATGCCCCAATAGAATGTTTTCATGCCTCTCTAAAGTGTGAAACATTCTACTTAAACAGTGAGCTTAGAAGCTCTAATACTATTGTAATAGATATTGTCGAAAATTACATTGAAAACTATAATAAAGTTAGAATTCAACAAAAACTAGGCTACTTATCCCCTATAGAATATAGGAAATTAGCAGCCTAGAAAATAGTGTTTTTATTGAGCTCCCTTAGTAAGGGTGCAGTGCCATATAGTTAAGGTGTTTTTTTGCTTACGTTTTTTATAACTTAATAATGTAATCAATATTGTGATCTTTGTACATTTTACTTCTCGTCATAACAAATGGTATGTTGTACTTTTCTTTCATCTTAATTGCTTTTGATAAGCTATCATCAGTACATGCGACGATTTCGACGTTCGTTGTGTGTTGAATGATTTCTAAATATATTTCTGACGTAATATTGCATCCATCAATACCAATTTTTTGCTTATTCATAACAATTACCCCCTAGATTTTATTAATTAAAGGATAATCTATGAAATGCATTTCATGTCAACGGTTTAAATTCTTAACGGATTCTCTTTGTATTAGTTTAGTTTCAAATGATGTGTGACTTATAGAAGTGTTATATAGTTGTTTAAATAAATGTCTACCTATTTGCAGTAGGGGAATTTCTACTGTTGTTAAGTTGACTAGGTTTGATATTTCATGATTCTCAAATCCAATTATTGATAAACGTTGTTTTAAATCATCATTTATACTTAAGATTAATCCTGCAGCAGTGCTGTCACCCGTAACAATAATAGCAGTAGGTGGGTGTGTTAACGATTCAAGCTTTTTACATAATTTATTGCCATCTTCTAGTAAGACATAGTTTTCGAAAATGTTCTGTGGATCAAATGTAAGTTCTTTATTTTTACAAAAATCTTTATATGCTTGAATGCGTTGTATTGAACTTGTACTCTTTGTTCTATTAACGACACAACCGATGTGCCTATGACCGTAATCGTACAAATGATTTAATGCTTTTAAAAATGCTTCGTAGTGGTCTATGTATGTAGAATGTAAATTTGTATGATCTGTGTTTTCAAAAATGGATATCGGACCATATTGAAGATAATCATTGATAATATTTAAAGAAATGTTTCTTGAACAGATAATCAGTCCATCAAGTTGTTTCAGTTTTAACATTTCAAGTGCATCAAGTTCTTGATCAAGGTCATAAGCAGTTTGAAAGAGTACAATTTTTTTATTCATTTTAATTGCTTCTTCAGATATACCCTGTATAAGTTTTGAAAAGTAAGGATGACTTGAGAAAGGAATAATTACTCCAATTAAATGTGTTTTCCCCGTTTTTAAATGAATAGCATTAATATTAGGGATGTAATTTATATCTTTAATGACTTGTAAAACTTTTTCTCTCTTTTCTTTATTAACATAAGGGTGATTATTTAAGACTCTAGAAACTGTACTAGGGGAAACACCGGCTTTTTTAGCAACATCATTTAAATTAGGCATACAAGTACCACCTTTCGTATGTTCTCCCATTAATTTTAACACAGGGACCAATTGTGATGTCGTTAGCAATCAATTAAAAATATATTGTTTAATAAATTAAACTCCTATATGATTAATACATATTTATTTTTGGAGGAATCGTATGAATCAGCATTACACAGTTAAAGAATTTTTCTTTAACATATTAAATGGAATAGGTGTAGGTATTGTCATCGCACTTATACCAAACGCAATACTGGGCGTATTATTTAGTTATTTAGCTCAATTTCATCCATTGCTAGAAATGTTTTATCAAGCATTAATACTGATGCAATTTGCGATGAGCTTCATTATTGGTATTGTTGTTGCGAATCAATTTAAATTCCAAGCAACCGATGCAGTTATGATTGGTGCAGCTGGTTTAATCGGTTCTGGTGCACTTCATTACGAAAATGGACAATTCACATTCGCCAGCATAGGTGATGTCGTCAATTTAATAGTTGTATTAATTATTAGTTGCTATTTAATGATTAAATTAAAAGGTAAATTTGGATCATTAGATATGTTGATTTTACCAATTGTGATTTCAGTATTCAGTGGCTTTATTGGTATGCTAACATTGCCTTATGTGAGCATCGTGACTAAAGGAATCGGTAAATTAATTGAACAGTTCTCTACATTCAATCCATTACTTATGTGTATCTTAATTGCTATAGCATATGCATTGTTAATGGTTACACCTATATCAGTAGTTGCGATTGCAACAGCTGTTGGTTTACAAGGTTTAAGTTCAGGGGCAGGTAATATGGGTATTGTAGCTGCTTGTGTGACATTCTTAATGGGATCATGGAAAGTGAATGATAAAGGTATAAATATCGTATTAATCATCGGCGCTGCTAAAATGATGATACCGGTCTATTTTAAAAATCCTATTATTATAATTCCGTTAATGATAAATGGATTAATGAGTGGTTTATTAACTTATTTTGTAGGGATTAAAGGTACGCCAATGTCTACAGGATTTGGTTATACAGGATTTGTCGGTCCAGCAAATGCATTGAAGTTCATGGATGGTTCGATATTAAATAATGTCTTATTATTGATTTGTGCATATTTTGTTATACCATTTGTATTTGCATTTCTTGTACATAAACTTTGTTTGAAATACTTACCAAAGTATAAAAAAGAAATCTTTTTATTTAAAGAAACATCGTAATTTTAATGAAGCTGAGGCTGAGACATAATGCATGTCTCAGTCTCTTTTAGTATCTAATCATCCTTGCCGGGGCGGGACAACGAAATCTTTTTTATGAAAATTAGATTTCTGTCCCGCTCCCATTTTTTAATTTTATTGAGGACATTATAAGTTGAATTGTAAGAATATTATGTAAAATTAGATTGTGACTTTTATTGAATTGATGTAGAATTAAACATTATTTATTATTTGGGGGATGAACATCAAAAGAACATAATAGACGTTATAAAAAAAATTGCATATTTTGTGAATACGTTAAGAGTAGTAATTATTAATTCCAAAGTTTTACTGAATGCGTTAAATAATGGAAAATCAGATAGTACTTCACTTAAAGCATACGAGATTGTATTAGATTATTTTGCATATTTCTAATCAAATAAGCTTGTTTAGGAGAAGTATTTATCACCAGTGACACCATGATATGAAAGGAAAGCGTCGAATTGAAATTATGTTTAGAAATGTATGAGTGTAAACATTCATATTTTTTTATAATATCATGTTGCATAAAATTACAAAAATGCGTATAATAATGAATATTATTAATTCAGGAGGTTAGAACGGTGAAGAGAAACATTTTAATTAAAGTCGTTCTCGTTACATTTTGTTTGTTAGTGCTAGTACCTTATTTAGCTCCCAAGCAATCTCATGCAGCAGGGAATGATCAATGGGATAAAGCGAAAGAACGTGGCGAGCTTAGAGTAGGGTTATCAGCAGACTATGCACCATATGAATTTGAACATACGAAAGATGGTAAACGTGAATATGCAGGTATCGACATAGAACTTGCTAAAAAAATTGCGAAAGATAACCACATCAAATTGAAAATAGTGAATATGCAATTTGATAGTTTATTAGGTGCTTTAAAAACCGGGAAGATAGACATGATCATATCTGGTATGGCGCCAACTCCTGAAAGAAAAAAAGAAGTAGATTTTTCTGATGATTATATGGAAGTTAATCAAAGATTAATCATTCAGAAGAAAGATAAAGACAAATTAAAAACAATTAACGATTTTAAAGGGAAAATGATTGGTGTTCAAAAACAAACAACACAAGAAGAATTAGCAAAATCAGAAATGCCTGATTCACAAATTAGTTCTTTAACAAGGGTACCAGAAGTTATTATGTCACTCAATTCTGGGAAGATTGATGGGATGATTATTGAAGGACCTGTTGCAGATGCTTATTTAGAGAAAAATCCGAACTTAACATATTCTGATGTGAAATTCTCTGATGCGGATAAGACAACAGCAATTGCATTGCCTAAAGATTCACCGGAACTTATGAGCAGGGTGAATAAAAGCGTAAAAGATGTACGTGATAATCATTTAATTGATGATTATAAAGATAAGGCAACTGAAGCAATGTTTGATGATGGATCATTTTTAAGTAAATACGGTTCATATTTCTTACATGGTGTTGGCTATACAATATTATTATCATTTTTAGGTGTTGTAGCCGGTGCAATCATTGGTTGTTTCTTAGCATTAATGAAACTTAGTAATAGTAAAATCTTAAAAACAATTGCTTCTATATATATTGAATTCTTAAGAGGTACACCATTACTTGTGCAAGTATTCCTAGTCTACTTTGGTACGACAGCTGTACTTGGCTTAGATTTATCAGCACTCATTTGCGGTATTATCGCATTAATTATTAACTGTAGTGCATATATTGCAGAAATTATAAGAGCAGGTATTAATGCTGTAGATAAAGGTCAAATGGAAGCAGCAAGATCTCTAGGTTTAAATCAAACACAAGCTATGAAGAAAGTTATTCTTCCACAAGCGATTAAAAATATTCTTCCAGCACTAGGGAATGAATTTGTAACTGTAATTAAAGAATCATCTATCGTATCAGTGATTGGTGTAAGTGAATTAATGTTCAATGCACAAGTTGTTCAAGGAGCATCATTCGACCCATTCACACCATTATTAGTAGCAGCAGTACTGTACTTTATTTTAACGTTTACGTTATCAAGAATTATGTACTTTGCTGAAAGGAGGTATAGTGTCAGTGATTAAAGTTAACGATCTGCATAAATCATTCGGTAAGAACGAAGTATTAAAAGGCATTAATTTACACATTGAAAAAGGTGAAGTCGTTGCCATTATTGGTCCTTCTGGAAGTGGTAAGAGTACATTGCTTCGATGTTTGAATTTACTTGAAGAACCCACATCTGGTCAAATCGTTTTTGAAAATAATGATTTAACAAACACTAAAGGTGCAAAGTTAGATCAATTGAGACAAAAAATGGGCATGGTGTTTCAAGGTTTCAATTTATTTCCGCATAAGAAAGTTATAGAAAATATAACATTAACGCCATTAACGTTAAAAAAAGGAAATAAATCTGAATTAGAAATTCAAGCAGAGCAATTACTCCAAAAGGTTGGTTTAGAAGATAAGGCAGATGTATATCCTTCGAAGCTTTCAGGAGGTCAAAAGCAACGTGTAGCTATAGCAAGAGCATTAGCTATGAATCCAGCAGTGATTCTGTTTGATGAACCAACCTCAGCACTAGACCCCGAAGTTGTAGGTGAAGTGCTAGGTGTTATGAAAGATTTGGCTAAAGAGGGCATGACAATGGTAGTAGTTACCCATGAAATGGGATTTGCGAAAAATGTAAGTGACCATGTCATCTTTATGGATGAAGGTATTGTTCAAGAAGAAGGTACACCAGAACAAATATTTGATCATCCGCAAAATGAACGAACGCAACAATTTTTATCGAAAGTACTGTAACAAAAAATTTAAAAAGAGGTGTTTCGGTGTTAGAAGTAGGTATCGTTGGTGGAAGTGGATATGGAGCAATAGAATTAATTAGACTTCTAAATCAACATAAAGAAGTAACAGTTAAATATGTATTCTCACATTCTAAATCTGGTGAGCAAATCAAAGAAACATACCCACATCTACAAGATAATATTCACGTACCATTTTCAAGTTTAGATATAGAAACAGTAGATTGTGATTTAATATTTTTTGCAACACCCTCAAATGTAAGTAAGCAATTTATACCTGGATTATTAGAAAGAAATATTAAGGTAATTGATTTATCTGGTGATTTCAGAATTAAAAATCCAGATACTTACGAACAATTTTATGGAGAGAGACCGGCTGAGCAAAGCATACTTGATCAAGCCGAATATAGTATTGCAGAATGGTCTAAGGTGACGAAAGACACAAACCTTATTGCGAATCCTGGATGTTTTCCAACTGCAACATTATTATCGTTACATCCATTATTAGCACAAAAATGTATCAACAAAGATTCAATCATTATTGATGCTAAAACGGGTGTCTCCGGAGCAGGGAGAAGTTTAAGTCAGAATGTACACTATGGTGAAGTGAATGAAAATTTATCTGCTTATAAACTAGGAACACATAAGCATACCCCAGAAATTGAGCAATATTTATCATTAGTATCAAATTCAGACGTTAAAGTAACGTTTTCTCCACATCTTGTGCCAATGACACGAGGTATATTAACAACGATATATGTGGATTTAAACGAACCTATTACTGGTGAAGCTTTACATGAATTATATAAAGAAACATATCGTGATAAACCATTTGTACGTGTTAGATCATATGGTGAACTACCTAAAACTAAAGAAGTCCTTGGCAGTAATTTCTGTGATATAGGCATTTATGTTGATGAAGACAGAAATAAAGCGGTTATCGTATCCGTCATTGATAATTTAGTAAAAGGTGCAAGTGGACAAGCTATACAGAATATGAACTTGTTATATGGATTTAACGAAAATGAAGGATTGAACTTATTACCAGTATACCCTTAAGAAATGGAGGAATTTGATGCTAGAAGAAACTAAACAATTAATCGACTCAGAAATGACAATATTGAATGAAGGTGATGTAGCTTCTCCACAAGGTTTTGTTGCTGGAGGACTACATGTTGGACTACGTAGAGAGAAAAATGATTTTGGCTGGTTATATTCATCAGTTCCTGCCAATTGTGCTGCGGTATATACTCAAAATGCATTTAAAGCTGCCCCTTTACAAGTGACAGAAGCAAGTATTAATTTAGAACATAAATTATCAGCAGTAGTTATAAACTCTGCAATTGCTAACGCATGTACAGGAGAAAGAGGTCTAGAAGATGCGAAACAAACACAAAATTGGGTTGCATCAAAACTTCATATACCTGAACATGAAATTGCTGTAGCATCGACTGGATTGATAGGTGAATTTTTACCTATGGATAAAATTTCTTTTGGTGTTGATAATATTAATATATATAATGAATCTCAATCTGAAAACTTTAATGAAGCGATTTTAACAACGGATACAAATACGAAACATATTGCAGTTGAAGTAGAAATAGATAATAAAATTGTAACAGTAGGAGGAACTTGCAAAGGTTCTGGAATGATACATCCAAATATGGCGACAATGTTAGGATTTATGACTACAGATGCAAACGTTGGTGTGGATGACTTAAACTATTTATTAAAAGGATCTGTAGATGATACTTTTAATATGATTACAGTTGATGGTGATACAAGTACTAATGATATGGTTATTTTATTAGCAAATGGAGAAAGTAAAAGCACGATGCTAACGCAATCACATCCTGATTGGGAGAAGTTTGCAAATGCAGTTAAATATGTGAGTGAATATTTAGCTAAAAGTATCGCGAGAGATGGCGAAGGTGCAACAAAATTAATAAAAGCCCATGTTACTGGAGCTCAAACGAAAGAACAAAATAATATCATTGCCAAAACAATTGTAGGATCTAGTTTAGTTAAAACAGCTGTACATGGCTGTGATCCTAATTTCGGTAGAATAGCGGCTTCAATTGGATATGGTGATCAAACCGTTAATCCAAGTGATATCAATGTATGGTTATGTGGTCATTTACTTGTTAAAAATGGCATGATAAATGAATATGATGAATTAGATTTAAAAGCAAAAATGGAACAAGATACGATTGATATACACGCGGTTGTTGGAGATACTGAACATCAATCCACGGCATATGGCTGTGATTTATCGTACGATTACGTGAAAATTAATGCATTATATAGAACTTAATAGGAGGAATTTAAGTGAAATATGCAATCATTAAGATAGGTGGAAGTATTCTCAGTAATTTAAGTGAAACAATCATAGAAGATATTTTAACTTTGAAGAAACAAGGTTATACGCCGATCATTGTTCATGGTGGTGGACCATTTATCAATAAACAACTGAGTAAAATGGGTGTTGAAAGCAAATTTGAAGATGGTTTACGTGTTACAAATGACGAAGTATTATTACAAACAGCTAATACTTTAATAGGTGAAGTGAATCCAAATATTGTTCATCAAATTAATCAACAAGAGCCAATCGCGATTGGTGTGAATGGCATTGATATGAATTTATTTAATGTGAAACCATTACATACTAAATATGGTTTTGTTGCAGAGTGTGCATCCGTCAATCAAGATGCAGTTCACAATATTTGTTCTAATAGTATTCCAGTTGTTGCACCAATAGGTATTATGAGAGAAAATGGGCAACGCTATAATATTAATGCAGATAGCTTAGCTTATAAAATGGCAAGCGAAATGAAAGGTGATTTATTCTTAATCAGTGATATACCAGGCGTACTGATTAAAGATAAAGTGAAACCTGAATTAAGTGTTAATGACATTAATAATTATATAGAAACGACTGAGATCTATGGTGGTATGATACCTAAAGTCAAAGGTGCAATATCAGCAATCAAAGAAGGATGTAAAAGTGTTAAAATTATCTCTGGTTCTTCTGAACATTCATTACTAAAAAGCTCAAAATCAGGTTTAATTGGAACGACAATTACACCATAAATAAAATAGGAGAAGTTCAATGACATTTTGAACTTCTCCTATTTTTAATTTAAATAAATATATCATTTAAATTAACGCATACATTTATGTCTTAGATATGGTTTAAATATGTTAAAATATATAGGCATGTTTGATAGTGAGGTGAATAAATATGGATTTAGATCAATTAAAGCGCGAAGTAATAGAATATGCACATTCTATTGGTATTGATCAAATTGGTTTCACGACGGCAGACCCTTTTGATGAATTGAAAGGTAAATTAGAAGATTACCATTCTAAAGGATATGCCTCTGGATTTGAAGAAAGTGATATTGAACTTAGGACTGTTCCGAAGTTAACTTTACCTTCAGCAAGATCAATCATTGCCATTGCTGTAGGATATCCTAATAAATTAAAAGATGCACCTAGAAGTGTGAAAGGTGATCGTAGAGGTATATTCGCACGCGCATCATGGGGCCAAGACTATCATACAATCATGAGAAATCGTTTAGATAAACTTGCACTGTTTCTTCAAGAAAAAGTACCAGATGTTGAAATAAAGTCAATGGTTGATACAGGTGTATTATCTGATCGCGCAGTTGCAGAACGTGCAGGACTTGGTTTTGCGGGTAAAAATGGATTTGTCATTAATGAATCATTAGGGACTTGGAGTTATTTAGGTGAAATGTTAGTGAGTATTCCATTTAAACCGGATGATCCTGTCATGGATAGTTGCGGAGATTGTAACATATGTGTGGACAGATGCCCAACAGGTGCATTAGTTGGTAATGGTCAATTAAATAGTCAAAAATGTATTAGTTTTTTAACACAAACAAAAGGCTATTTGAAAGATGAATATCGTTATAAAATAGGTAATCGGTTATATGGCTGTGATACATGTCAGCAAGTATGCCCGAGAAATAGAGGTATCAATACTGAACAAGATGATATTATATTAGAGCCTGAAATATTAAAACCAAGACTAGTACCATTGTTAAAAATGTCTAACAAAGAGTTCAAAAATACTTACGGACATTTAGCAGGTGCTTGGAGAGGTAAAAAGCCTATTCAAAGAAATGCAATTATTTCACTGGCGCATTTTAATGAAGAAAGTGCTATACCAGATTTGAAAGATGTTGCATTAACTGATCAAAGACCAATGATTAGAGCAACTGCTTATTGGGCAGTTGGACAAATTCAAGGTGAAACGGCAAGACCATTTATTATGGATCATTACGATCATGAAATTGAAGAAGTACAAGAAGAAATGATTAAAGGTTTAGAGACAAGGAGAAAATAAAAATGACAAACCATGTAGTATTATATCAACCAGAAATACCAGCAAATACAGGAAATATTGCACGTAGTTGTGCAGCGACAGATACAACTTTACATTTAATTAGACCATTAGGATTCAGTACGGACGACAAGATGTTACGAAGAGCAGGGTTAGATTATTGGAAATTTGTTAATATCGTTTACTATGACAGCATTGAAGAATTTTTTGAAAAGACAGAAGGCGGTCATTACTATTTATTAACGAAGTTTGGTACGCAACCACATACAGAATTTGATTACAGTCAATTTGATGAGGACCATTATTTTATCTTTGGTAGAGAAACGACTGGATTACCTGATTGGGTTAAAGAAAAGTATAAAGATACAGCTTTACGTATTCCAATGAATGGTAATGTGAGATCTCTGAACCTTTCAAATACAGCAGCGATATTAATTTATGAAGCATTAAGACAACAAAATTATCCGAATTTATCATAAAAAAATGTGAGCCAAAAATATTATTTTTGGCTCACATTATATAAGGATTAATGATTCGATTTAAGAGATTCTAGTTCTTTATTTAAATCTTCTTCTTTAAGACCATAGTCTTTAGAATCGCGACCAGCAGTTAACATCGCAGTAATAAATGCTACACCAACCATACAGATTAAAAGCGTATTCATTTAATTAGCCCCCTCATAATGTTATGTTATCTTTATTATATACGAAGTATTGGAATAATTAAATATCTTTTTAAGGAGACGTTCAAATGGATCATTATATATTAGCAAACGCAACGATATATACAGAACAAGGTAAAATTGAAAATGGTTATATTGAAGTTAAAAAGGGTTATATTCAAGATGTTCAGGCAGGGGCATATACGGGAAATGTCACAAGTATAGATTTAGAAGGACAGCAAGTGATTCCGGGATTTATTGATATACATATTCATGGTGGTTACGGTCAAGATGTCATGGACGCTACAGAATCATCATTAGATATATTGAGTGCACATTTAGTTTCTGAAGGAACAACAAGCTTCTTAGCAACGACAATGACACAATCTACAGAAGCAGTTAATCAAGCATTAGAAAATGTAGCTCATTTTCAACCGAAAGATGAACGATGTTCAGAAATTCTGGGCGTGCACTTAGAAGGTCCATTTATTTCAGAACATAAAGTAGGTGCACAAAACCCAGCATTCGTTTCTAGACCAACTACTGAAAAACTTAAAAATTATCAAGCAAAAGCAAAAGATAACATAAAAATTGTAACCATTGCTCCAGAAGTAGAAGGGGCAAAAGAAACAATTAAAGAGATGAAAGACGATATTATATTCTCGGCAGGCCATACAGTGAGTGATTATGACGAATTAGAAGATGCTGTAAAAATCGGATTAAAACATATTACTCATTTATACAATGCACAGACGCCTTTTACGCACCGTGAACCTGGTGTGTTTGGTGCAGCATTAACAAATGAACGATTGACGACTGAAGTTATAGTAGATGGAATTCATGCACATCCAGCAGCTGTGAAGTTGGCATATTTAGCAAAAGGAAATCAAAATTTTTGTGTCATCACTGATGCAATGCGAGCAAAAGGTATGACTGACGGAGAATATGATTTAGGTGGCCAAGCTGTGTTCGTGAAAAATAATGAAGCGCGATTGGAATCAGGTGCATTAGCAGGAAGTATATTGTTAATGAATCATGGATTGAAAAATTTAATGAACTTCGCAAACATTACACTTGAGGAAGCATGGAGGACTACTAGCTTAAACCAAGCAATCAGATTAAAAGTCGATGATAGACTTGGATCAATCAAAATTGGGAAGCAAGCAGACCTTGTCGTTGTAGATTCTGAAATAAATGTTTTAACTACTATTAAAAAAGGGTATATAATAGATAATGATTAAAGATAAGTGAATTGAAAATAGATTAGTTGAAATGAGGAGTGGACATTATGGCTTTAAACTTTAAAGTATTTGAAACAAAAGATATTGCAGCACGATATGCGGCGGATGTTGTTCGTAAACAATTTAATTCGGATAGTACATCAGTTGTAGGTATACATTTAGACGCAGAGAAAACAGTATTCTTTGATGAATTATTAGATGATGTTAAGAAGAATCCTGTAAACTTTAGTCAAATTCATATTTTAGACTTTGATGGTAAAGAAGATTACTATAAAGAACTAGGTGTGCCAGAGAAACAAATTTTAAAAACAGATGTCGGTAGTGATGCAGTTTCGTTTATCAAAGATAACGTAAATACTGATAAAAAGAAAAATAAATTAATGTTAGATGTAATAACTTTAACAGAAGATAGCAGAACAGGTTTAGATTATGATAAAGCTATTCATCCTTCTAGAGAAGTAATTGTTCTAGCAACTGGAAAAGAAAAAGCAAAAGCAGTGAGTCAATTATATAAAGAATCAGCAAATGGTTCAGTTGAGTCAGCAAAATTAAAACAACATCGAATGGTAACAGTTATCTTAGATAATGAAGCGGCACAAGGTTTACCAGAAGATGTGAAATCTTACTTCTCAATTCAATTTTCATAAGAAGGTGAAACAATTGAATAAAAAAGAGTACGAAGAAGAAAATGAAATGGTTCAAAACTTAGATGACGTTAAAGAGCTCGGTAAAGAAATGGAACAAATTTCTGAGCAAAATAATGAATCATTTGAAGACAAGAAAGAAAAGTAAGCAAATGCGGTAAGGCTAAGACATAAATACATGTCTTAGCCTTATTTTTTACTGTAAATCAACAATTTATAGTTAACAATTCCGCTAACGAGATAGTTTTAACATTCTATCACGTTAGAAAATCTAAGAGGATTGTTTTCTGAAACTATCACGTTAGAGCAATATTCACGTGTAAATTGTAATGAATTTGAGTTTTTGAGAAAATTATTTATCGCTAACGAGATAGTTTCAACTTTCTATCACGTTAGAAAATCTAAGAGGATTGTTTTCTGAAACTATCACGTTAGAGCAATATTCACGTGTAAATTGTAATGAATTTGAGTTTTTGAACAGCGAATTAACCGCTAACGAGATAGTTTCAACTTTCTATCTCGTTAAAAAATCTAAGAGGATTGTTTTCTGAAACAATCACGTTATCTACACTTCAATATTTTTTAGCGCTGGCTCTTGCGAGAACATGCCTGCGGAAAGCATATGCTAAAAAATGCCGACAAAACCTTATTTTTAATTCATTTAATTTTATAAATAAAAATAATTTCAACGAATTTGAATAATCAGACTACAGAGAGTTTAAATCATACAATTTATAGGATATAATAAAGATGAAAAGATAGTGATGAAATTAGTAATAAAGGGGAGTATATAAGAATGAGTTATAGAATTGAACATGATACTTTTGGAGAAATTAAAGTACCTAGCGACAAATATTGGAAAGCACAAACACAAAGAAGTAAACAAAATTTCCCAGTTGGTAAAGAACAAATGCCAATAGAAGTTATTTACGGATTTGCGCAATTAAAGAGAGCGGCAGCTATTTCTAACCATGAACTTGGTAAATTATCAGATGATAAAAAAGAAGCGATCGTTTACGCAACTGACGAAATTTTAAAAGGGAATTTAGATGATCAATTTCCTTTAGTTGTTTGGCAAACTGGTAGCGGTACGCAAAGTAACATGAATGTGAACGAAGTAGTCAGCTATGTTGCAAACGAATATTTAACTGAAAAAGGCTCTGAAGAGTCTGTTCACCCAAATGATCATGTTAATATGTCTCAAAGCTCAAATGATACATATCCAACAGCGATGCATGTCGCGTTATATCATGAAATTGAATCAAAATTATTACCATCATTAAATACATTAAAATCAACTTTTATAGAAAAAGAAGATGCATTTAAAGATATTATTAAAATTGGTAGAACACATCTACAAGATGCTACACCATTAACTTTAGGACAAGAAGTCAGTGGTTGGAGATATATGTTAGATAAGTGTGAAACTTTATTAAACCAATCTAAAGAACAACTTTTAAACTTAGCTATTGGTGGTACAGCTGTTGGTACAGGTATCAATGCTCATCCAGAGTTTGGTGATAAAGTTGCTAAACAAATCGGTAATCAAACTGGTTATCCATTCGTTTCATCTGAGAATAAGTTTCATGCTTTAACAGCACACGATGAAGTTGTGTATGTGCATGGTGCATTAAAAGCATTAGCAAGTGACTTAATGAAGATTGCTAATGACGTGAGATGGTTGGCTTCAGGTCCAAGAGCGGGTCTAGCTGAAATTTCAATTCCAGAAAATGAACCTGGTTCATCAATTATGCCGGGTAAAGTGAATCCTACACAATGTGAAATGTTAACAATGGTTTCAGTTCAAGTTCTTGGAAATGACGCAGCAGTTGGTATTGCAGCATCACAAGGTAATTTCGAATTGAATGTATTTAAACCAGTTATTTTATATAACACATTACAATCGATTTATTTATTAGCTGACGGTATTGATACATTTAATAATAATTGTGCAGTTGGTATCGAACCAATTGAAGAAAATATCGACCGTTATTTAAATCAATCATTAATGCTTGTAACTGCATTAAACCCACATATTGGTTATGAAAATGCGGCAGCAATTGCAAAGAATGCACATAAAAATGGTTTAACATTAAAAGAATCAGCTATTCAATCAGGTTTACTAACAGAAGAACAATTTGATGAATGGATTAAACCAGAAGATATGATTAGTTCAAAAAAATAATAGCAGCTATTATTTATAAATAGAAAGATAACAAAAAGGTGCTATTAGCACCTTTTTGTGTATCTAGAATGATCCGAGGAGGCAATTTATGAAGAGATTAGGATTAATAGATATCGGTTCCAACACAATTCGATTAGTCATCTTTGAGTATTCAAATGAAACAGGGTTAACTGAATTACAAAACGTAAAGACTCCAGCAAGGTTAAGTCAGTATTTAAATGAAGATAAAATCATGGCACACGAAGGTATTAATCTTATTGTTGAAACGTTGAACAGTTTCAAAAAAGTATCTAAAAAATTTCACGTTGAAGAACTTGTACCTGCAGCTACAGCGGCAATTCGACAATCTAAGAATGTAGATGAAATTATAGAAACAGTTAAATCAAAAACTAACTTAAATATTGAAATTATACCTGAGCAAGATGAGGCATTTTATGGTTTTTATGCTGCGACACATACATTGAATATTGAAGATGGAATTACCGTTGATATCGGTGGTGGCTCTACAGAGGTTACTTATTTTGAAGGTAAGAAACTTAAAAACTCGGTAAGTTTTCCTTTTGGTGTAGTGACGTTAGAGAAAATGTTTTTCGAAGATAAAGAACATAATGATAAAAATGCGATTAAAAAATGTGAAAAATTCGTCAAAGAACAATTTTCATCTGAAAAGTGGATTAAAGATAAAAAGGTTCCAATCATAGGTATTGGTGGATCAGCACGAAATAATGCACGGATACATCAATCATTACATGACTACCCGATTGCCGGTGTTCATGGCTATGATATGAATAAAAAAGGGCTTGAAGAAATCTTCGATGTACTAAAAAATGCAAATAAAAATGAATTGAAAGATTTAGATGGCTTAAGTAGAGACCGTACGGATATTATCATGCCAAGTTCAATCGTATTTAATACTTTATATGAATGTGTAGATGCAACACGATTTACGTTCTCTAGAAAAGGTCTTCGTGAAGGTGTAGTAATGACACGTTTACAAGAAGAATTTCCAAATGCATTTAATAAAGATAAAGTATCAACAGAAGCTTTAAGATATTTATCCAATGAGTATCACATTCATGTATCGAATGGTAAACAACGTATGGTATTAGCTGAGACATTATTAACTAAAGTCATTGAACATACGTCGTTTGAAGTGGCTGATGAAGATAGAGATTTATTTAAAAAAGCTGCATATTTATATTACTTAGGATCATTTATAGATGCAGATTCAAGTTCTCAACATACGTATTATATTATCGCTAATTCAAGTATTAATGGTTTAACTCACAAAGAAAGAGTTAAATTAGCGTTATTAGCAAGTTTTAAAAATAAATCATTATTAAAGTTTTTTGTTAAAGAAACAACTTGGTTTAAAGATAATGAAATGGAAATGATTCAAAAATTAGGGGGGATCATTAAATTTTCAAATGCGCTTAATGTATCAAATACAGACTGTGTTGAATCATTAGAATTAACAGAATCAGAAGATACATTTGAATTAAACGTTACATATGTTACAGACCCAATTGCTGAAGCGTACCAATCTGAGAGACAAAAGAAACATCTAGAAAAATTATTACCAAAGAAACTTAATATTAAATTCACACAAGGTTAACATTTTTGCGTTTTAATTAAACAGGGTCTTTTTGAACAATGACTTGAAATTTGCAAAGGGTGAGATAATTATGGAAGCACGAAATGGACAATACTTATTAGATAATCCAGACTATTATAATAATAGAGAGCTTAGTTGGTTAGACTTTAATTATCGTGTTCTTGAAGAAGCGATTGACGCTCAAAATCCATTGTTAGAACAATTAAAGTTTTTAGCGATTCATAGCTCAAATTTAGATGAATTCTTTATGGTAAGAGTTGCAGGATTAAAAGACCAAGTAAAAATGAACTATAATGAAAAGGAAAATAAAGCTCAATTAACACCTAGAGAACAATTAATTGGTATTGAAGAAAAAAATAGAAAAAATGTTGAATTGCAATATAAAAGATTTAATGAACTGAAGAACACATTAAAGTCTCATCATATTTATATTACTCAGCCTGAACGATTACCAGAAGCTTTGATTGAACAATTAAACAGGCAATTCAAATCAGAAATACTACCAACTTTATCACCGTTAGGTATTGATGCATATCGACCATTTCCTAAGTTAAATAATAAAATGTTAAATCTATTTGTAGATATTAGATTAAATGATGGTGAAATAAAATCTGCAATAGTACCGGTACCAGTGTTGGTAGATAGAATTATTAAGTTAGAATATGAAGATAATAAATATATTGTATTTCTTGAAGATGTCATTTCTTTATTTATTGAAGAATTATTTAAAGGTTATGAAGTCATTCACACATATACTTTTAGAGTGACAAGAAATGCAGATTTATCGATACACGAAGAAGGGGCAGAAGATTTACTAATTGAAATTGAACGATTTTTAAAAGAAAGAAAAAGTGGTGCAGCAGTTCGATTAGAGGTTGATAGTAGACATATTGACACGGAAGTTAAATGTTTATTTTTAAGAAATGAACTCGAGCTAAGCAATGAAGATATTTATAAAGTTGATGGACCTTTAGATTTAACAGTCTTATTCTCATTAGTCGGCCAATTAGAAGATTTATTACCAGAATTACTATTTGAGCCATATACACCTCAATTCCCATCATCACTTAATAAAGAAAATGTTTATGATCTTGCTAGAACGAGAGATATATTCTTTCATCATCCGTATGAATCATTTGAGCCAATCGTTGATTTTATTAAAGAGGCATCTGAAGATCCAAATACATTAGCGATTAAACAAACACTTTATCGTGTGAGCAGTGATTCTCCAATCGTTCAAGCACTGAAAAATGCAGCTGAGAATGGTAAGCAAGTTACTGTACTTGTAGAATTAAAAGCAAGATTCGATGAAGAAAACAACGTACAATGGGCAAAAATGTTAGAAGATGCAGGTTGTAATGTCATTTATGGCATGACTTTCCTTAAAACACATAGTAAGATCACGCTAGTCATTAAAAAGGTGAATGGTAAAGTAGTACCATTCGTACATTTAGGTACAGGAAATTATAATGACAAAACAGCTAAAATCTATACTGATATGGGTATTATTACTACGAATTCTAAAATAGGTGAAGATGCGATAAACTTCTTTAACTATTTAAGTGGCTACTCATTAAAACCTGAATATAATGAACTGATTGTAGCACCTTTTGAAATAAGAGATTTCTTTGTAGAACATATTGAGCAAGAAATACAATCACATCAAGAACACGGTAATGGATTAATTATTGCTAAAATGAATTCTCTTACAGACAAAAAAGTAATAAAAAAATTATTCGAAGCTTCTCAAAGTGGTGTGAAAGTTAAACTCATCATTAGAGGTATATGTTGCTTAAAACCAGGTATAAAAGGCGTCAGTGAAAATATTGAAGTCATAAGTATCGTAGGAAGATTTTTAGAACATTCAAGAATATATTACTTCCATCATAATGGCCAAGAGAAAATGTACTTATCTTCTGCAGATATGATGACGAGAAATATGATTAAACGAGTGGAAATCTTATTCCCAATTTTAGATAGTCAAATTGTGAGCAGATTAAAATCATATTTAGATTTACAATTGAATGACGGTTTAAAAGGACGCATACAAAATAATAAAGGTGTCTATCAATATAATGATTCAGGTAATAAACGCATAAATTCACAACAAATGTTAATGGAAGAAGCAATGATGAATACGAAAAATTTCAGGAAAAGTCAAATTAAAGTAGGACAACCTGTTACAAGTAAGAGAAGACAATTCTTTAATAAATTTAAAGAAAGATTAAAAAGGTAGTTTGATTGAGGTAATAGTAAAGTCTTCGTGCGATTCAGGGTCAAACGCACGAAGACTTTGGGGTTAGAGCTGAGATATCGTGCGATTAGGTATCAATCGCACGATATCTTTATTCCAATATTAAAAGGAAGGCTGAGACAAGTTGTCTCAGCCTTCTTTTTTAGTCATCTAATGTTACAGAAATAAGTTCATCTTTAAATGGATGCTCGAATTCTATTTTATAACTGTGTAATTTTAATTGTCGTAATTTACTATTATTATATAATGGATCTCCGACAACAGGATGTCCGATTTCTGCTAAATGGACACGAATTTGATGGGTTCTTCCTGTATCTAATTTAAGTTCCACTTCTGCTGTATGTTCATCTAACATGTTACTTTCTATAATGTGCGTAATTGCACGTTGTCCAGTAGGTGAAACGCGTCGTTTATTAGGATGGAATTTATCTTTACCAATTGGCATGTCTATTGTTTGAGGTTTCAATGGCAACAAACTATCGACTTGCGCTTTATATGTTCGCGTAATTTTTCTGTCTTCTAACATACGGTCTAATATCTTTTTAGCAATTGGATGTTTTGCGACAAGTAATAAGCCGACTGTTTCTTGGTCAAGACGATGAATAGGTTCAGCATAGTCTGAGTCTAATGTATATATGACGTGATTCATTAATGTGTTTGCTTCTTTTAAATCATTTGGATGTGTTTTTACGCCTTTAGGTTTAACTACGACTGCTAAATATTCATCTTCGTATTTGATTTCTGCTAATCGGTAACTTGATACGTATTGGCTCGTTTCATTTAATACAGGTATATCAAGTTTGTCACCAGCATTTAATTGATCTCTTAAAGTGCTCGCTTGATCGTTAATTGTAATTTCTTTTGACATTCTTAAAAAATGTAATTCTTTCTTTGGTAAATGTAATGATTTGAACATTTCTTCAATTGTATTGCCTTCATATTTAGATGGTATTAATATTTGCATAGTATCCTCCAGGAATATTTCTCGTAAAATCGGGAAAAATTAAAATGTAACTAAAAATAAGTTATAATCAGTATAACAATAAAAATAGATGAGGAGTATCATTCATGTCAAAATCAATAGAGAATAATGAATTTAATGTTAGTATAAATACACGTCAAATGACATTTGAAGATATTGACGATGTTATTACGTTACAAGAAAAATGTTTTCCGGGAATGGAACCATGGGAAAGGGGCCATTTAGAGAGTCATTTGCGTATGTTTCCAAGAGGACAAATTGTTGTTGAATTTGAAGGGAAAATTATCGGATCTTGTTCATCTTTAATTATCAATTTTGATGAATATGATGATAGACATACATGGGATAGCATTACAAACAATGGTTACATAACAAACCATAATGATCACGGACACAATCTATATGGTATAGAAGTAATGGTTGATCCAGAATATAGAGGCGTAAAAGTCGGTGCGAGATTATATGAAGCACGACGTGAAATCGCTTATGAATTAAACTTGAAGAGTATTATCATCGGTGGTCGAATTCCTAACTATCATGAATATAGTGATGAAATGACACCAAGAGAATACGTGCAAAACGTAATTAAACACCGTATTAAAGACCCAGTATTAACATTCCAATTGATGAATGACTTCACTTTAATGCGTATTAATCCAAACTATTTAAATGACGATGTGAAAAGCATGAAATATGCTACTTTAATGGAATGGAACAATCCTGATTATATTGCGCGAAGTAATGTACACTTTAAGACAAGTGAACCAGTAAGAATTTGTACAGTCAATTACATGATGCGTAAAATTAATTCATTTGAAGAATTTGCGAATCAAATTGAATACTTTATAGACGTTGCATATGATGCAGATAGTGATTTTATTGTATTTCCAGAATTATTAACGACACAATTAATGAGTTTCGATGAACAAAGTAATCCAGCAGAATCAATCCGTAAATTAACAACATATACATCACAATACATTGATATGTTCAACCAGTTTGCGATGAAATACAACATAAACATTATCGGAGGATCACACTTCGTTGAAGAAGGAGAAGATATTTATAATATCTCTTACTTGTTTAGAAGAGATGGTTCAATTGAAAAACAATATAAAATTCACGTTACGCCAAATGAAAGAAAATGGTGGGGTGTTTCACCAGGTAATGGTGTAGAAGTATTTGATACAGATTGTGGGAAAATTGCTATCCAAATTTGTTATGATAGTGAGTTCCCAGAAATGGCGAGAATTGCGACTGAAAAAGGTGCTAAAATCATATTCACACCATTCTCAACAGAAGATAGACAAAGCTATTTACGTGTGAAATATTGTTGTATGTCACGCGCAATCGAGAACCAAATTTATACGGTAACATCAGGAACATGTGGTAACTTACCACAAACAGAAAACATGGATATTCAATATAGTGCTTCAGCAATATATTCACCATCAGATTATGGTTTCGCTAGAGATGGAATCGTTAGTGAAACAGGAGAAAACCTTGAAATGGTTGCGATAGGTGAAATTGATTTAGAAGTATTACGAAGAGGTAGAGAAAACGGAACAGTAAGACATTTAAGAGACCGTAGACACGATGTTTACAACATTACGTATAATCAATAAAAGTTAAAGGCAGTATAAGAATCCCACTCCCTAGATTATGTGAAATCTAGGGAGTGGAATTTGTTTAATTATTATATGCTTTATAAGAAACTGGATTATATTTTTTAAGTGATATGAAATAAATAGACACTGTTAGTATGAGTATAATGAAATTAAAGATTAAAATTGCATTATGTTACAATATAAATTCAAAGATGTATTTGTGAAAATGACAATCAATCAATAAAAAGTTAAAGGTGATATAAATGGAGAAGCCAACACGCACCAGTCTGTTAAAAGAAATTGCAGAATTTCTTAATGAAGAAACAGAAATGTATAGCATGATGCATGGCGCACTAAAAAAATTAGTGAATGGCAGTAATTTTCATACGGGTTGGATCTTTTTTATAGATGAAGATGGCAAGCATGAGTTAGTTGCTGAAGATGCTTTACCTCCTGCATTAACGCATAATAACTGCCAATATATGACTGAAGGAACGTGTTGGTGTGTTACGGCATATCATAATAAAAAGTTAACTAAAGCGTCTAATATCATAACGTGTTCTAGGATTGTGAAAGCGACTAAGGAACATCAAGATAAAACGGATGAAATTACGCATCATGCGACGGTTCCTTTAAGATCTGGAAGTGAACAATTTGGTTTGTTAAATATCGCGACACCAAATACAAAACGCTATTCAGAAGAAGATTTGGAATTGTTAGAATCGGTTGCTTTTCAAATTGGTTCTGCGATTAAAAGGATAATACTTACGGATCATGAGAAAGAAGCGGCACGGATTAATGAAAGGAATCGGCTTGCGAGGGATTTACATGACTCTGTTAATCAAATGTTATTTTCTTTGAAGATTACAGCGCACGCAGCTAAAAGCATAACTGAACAAAAAGCGGCTCAAGATGCTTTTCAAACGATTGAAGATACTAGTCAAAGTGCCGTGAATGAAATGAAGGCTTTGATTTGGCAATTGAAGCCAATCGGACTTGAACAAGGTTTAATCGCAGCTATCAAACAATATAGTCAGTATATTCAAGTCGAACCTGAGTTTGAAGTTGAAGGCTTAATTGACTTGCCAAATACAATTGAAGAACATGTTTATCGCATCATTCAAGAATCATTGAATAATGTGAAAAAACATTCAAGACAAACACGTGCTAAAATATATTTAGAACAGAACAAACATACATTTAAATTGCGAATGAGTGATAATGGTATTGGCTTTGATAGTCATCAAATTAGCCATAGTCCAACACATGGTTTAAAAAATATAAAACAACGTACGCAAGTGATTAAAGGTCATATAGACATTCATTCAGAATTAAATAAGGGAACGGAAATTGAAGTAATTATTCCGTTATTATAGATTGGGGAAACAACATGAGTTATAAAATGATATTAGTAGATGATCATCATATCGTAAGGCAAGGTTTAAGATTTCTTATTGATACTGTGGAAGACTTTGAAATATTAGAAGATTTCTCAAGTGGGCATCAATTACTAGAGTATCTAAAAGACAACGATTTACCAGACGTTGTGTTATTGGACTTAGTGATGCCAGAGATGAATGGAATAGAAATTACAGGGATTGTTAAATCACAATATCCTAATATTAAAATATTAGTGCTGACAAGTTTTTACGACGAAGAACATGTGATATCAGCTCTTGATAAAGGCGCGGATGGATACGAAATTAAAGACGTCGAACCTGAAGCACTTATTCAAACGATTAGAGCTGTCTTAAATGGAGAAAAGAAAATTCATCCGAAAGTACAATCAATCATTTCTGAAAGTACGCAAAAGCCACATAGAGAAAATAAATTATCAAAAAGAGAACTTGAAGTATTAAGTGAAATGGTGAAAGGTAATACGAACAAAGAAATTGCAGAGACATTGTTTGTGTCAGAAAAGACAATAAAAACACACGTCAGTCATATATTAAATAAATTAAAAGTGTCTGATCGAACGCAAGCTGCCGTCTATGCAATGGAACATCATTTAATAAATTAAATATAAAATACTACAGGCAAGAAAATATTTATATAAGAATATTTTCTTGCCTTTTTATATGCTTTTAAAAAAATAAATTTACAAGATGAAACCGCTTAAAGTATAATATGTAATATGGAAGATAGATTTCAAATTTTAAAAACAGGGGGAGTTATATGAAAGTCAGGAAAAATTTAACTTTAAAAATTGTTATCGCTTTAGTACTCGGTATTACAGTTGGTTCCATTTTTAATATGTTTGCGGGATCAGATTTTGTACAACATGCAAATCAATATGTGTTTAATGTTATCGGTCAAATATTTCTTAATTTAATATTCATGCTTGTTGTTCCAGTCGTATTTGTTTCAATCGTTCTTGGCGTTGTTGGTGTTGGGGATCCAAAACTATTAGGTGGTATTGGTCTTAAGACGGTTACTTTCTTCTTATGTACAACCGCTATCGCAATTATCATCGCTATGTTACTCGCATTAGTATTTAAACCTGGTGTAGGTCAATCAGATTTAATGAATAGTGATGATGTTAAAAAGTATGGTGCTGAACAAAAAGCTAAATCGGCTGATGGAGCTGCACCTGAAAATCAAACCTTTGATCAAACGCTTATCAATTTATTCCCGAAAAATCCAATGCAATCAATGGTTGAACAAGATATGTTACCAATTATCACGTTTGCCATCTTTATTGGTATAGGAATGATTGCGCTTGGCACGAAAGTCGCAGCGGTGAAGCAAGTGTTCGAGCAGACCAACGATATACTGATGTATATCGTAACGATGATTATGAATTACTTTGCACCAATTGGGACATTTGGACTCGTTGCTACGGCGTTTACAAATGCAGGATTTGGCGCAATTAAACAATTAGGTATGTACTTCTTTGTTGTATTATTGGCATTAGCAGTACACTTCTTTGTGATATATGGTGGTGCTGTTAAATTATTAGCTGGAAGAAATCCATTTTGGTTCTTTAAGAAATTCTTCCCAGCAATGACAGTTGGATTTAGTTCATCAAGTTCTAATGCAACTTTACCAATTTCTCTCGAATGTACAAAAGAAATGGGAGTTAGAAAAGAAATCAGTTCCTTTGTACAACCATTAGGTGCAACAATCAATATGGATGGTACAGCGATTATGCAAGGGGTAGCAACAATCTTTATCGCACAAGTTTCTGGTATAGATTTAACACTTGTACAAATGATTACAGTTGTACTTGTTGCAGTACTTGCATCAATTGGAACAGCAGGGGTACCTGGTGTAGGACTCGTGATGTTAGCAATGGTATTAACTTCTGTAGGTTTAAATCCAGCAGCAATTGGTATCATACTTGGTATTGATAGATTACTGGATATGACGAGAACAGCAGTAAATATCACAGGAGATGCAGCTTGTGCTTTGATTTTATCGGAAAGAGAAAAGACAAAGTTCGAAAAAAATTAATATTTTAATGATTAGAAGAGGGAAATTGTTATGAAATTCAATTTCCCTCTTTTATTTTGTTTCAAAATGTATTATGATGATACTTGTGCTTGAAAAAATCGTGTATTTTTGCAACATATTAAATTAATTAATAATATATATTAAGAAGAAAGGTAGATATAGATGGATAAGCAGACTTTTACAACAATAATCCAAACAAAATTTAAAATGGTTCGTATAGAGGCAGGCTATACGCAAGATACTATGGCAAATACAGTTGGATTATCAAAGAAAACATTAGTACAAATTGAAAAAGAGAGAGTATTACCAAACTGGACGACTTGTGTGTCAATATGTGCTTTATTTAGAGATTCAGACGTATTGAATACAACATTTGGTTGTGATCCATTAGAAGTTATTCAAATCATTTCTCGTCACCACTGTGCATATCCAAATCATGATAATACAAGTGATATTTATTGGGTTACACTTGATGCTAAATCAGGTTATATCTTACAATCTAACAAGAAATCAGATTTATACAGAGTATTGAATGAAGAACGTCAACCTATCTTCGGAACAGCTAAAAAACGTGAAGCAGAAACTTACTTCTTACGTAAAACACAATCTTTATTCGTATAATAAAAGTTAAAAAGATAGAGGCAGAGACATTTATGTCCCGGCCTCTTTTTTAAAAGGAGCATTTATATGTCAACATTTATAACAATATTCAGTATGATGGTTATCGGTGCGCTTATTGGCGGTTTTACCAACTTTATCGCAATCAAGATGCTGTTTCATCCATATCATGAAGTGAAAGTATTCGGTTATAAATTACCATTTACACCAGGTTTAATTCCGAAACGAAGAAATGAGTTATCAGAAAAAGTCGGAGAAATGGTTACTAAACATTTGCTTACTCCAGAAGTGTTTAAAGAGAAGTTACTTAATCCAAGTACAAAAAGCGTTTTAGAAGAAACAATTAAAGTTCAATTTAACACTTTGCGTGAGAAAAACTATACAATACAAAACTTTGTAGATAGAGTGGATTATCCATTAGAAGATAAGCTGAATGCCACTCTGAAAGAAACGATTAAAAACAAAGTGGATCAATATTATGATGCACATAAACAAGACGAAATTCAAAGTCTAATACCAGAAGAAATTTATGAAAAAATAAATGCACAAGTTAATCGTGTCACACCAGAAATTCTAAATAAAATAGATGAATATTTATTGTCTGAAAAAGGTGAACAAGATATTCAATCAATGATAGAAGAATTTTTCGAACAAAAAGGGAAAATGGTTGGCATGATTCAAATGTTTATGACAATTGAAGACATTGTTGCAAGAGTAAAAAAAGAACTAAGAAACGTTGTTAGCCAAGATAAAATTAAGAACATGATAGATTTACAAGTTCAAACAGAATATCAGAAATGGATGTCAAAACCATTAGATGAAATATTAACAAGTGACCGTAAAGATCAAGCGAAAACTGTGATTTCAGAAGAACTTACATCATCCGTAAATGTGCACAAATACTTAAATTTACCGTTACATGAATTAGCGCCACAATTATTCACTTATATGGAAGGTGAAGGTACAGAGAGATTCATTAATTATGTCATTCAAAAAATTGGAGATAACATTAGTTTAATTCTAGAACGTATGAAATTAGCAGAATTAATTAAAGATCAAATTGATCGATTTGAATTATCTCATTTAGAAAAATTAGTGATTGAAATCTCAAATAAAGAATTAAAATTAATTACATTATTAGGATTTGTTCTAGGTGGAATTATCGGTTTATTCCAAGGTATAATCGCTATTTTTGTATAAGCGCTCAAATTATGATACAGTATTATTGGAATTGATATTCTAAATACAATTTATGATTATAGGAGAGAATTTATTATGGCAGAAGTAAACATTTACGACAAAGCGAATGAACTAGAACAAACTTTACGTGAAAGTAAAGAATATAACAAAATTAAAGAACAATATGAAAAAGTGAACGCTAACCCTGAAACTAAAAAATTATTCGAAGAATTTCGTGAAATTCAATTAGAATTACAAACGAAACAAATGCAAGGCGAAGAAATTTCAGAAGTAGATATCGCTAGAGCTCAAAAATCTGCTCAAGAAATTGAACAAAACGAAACAATTGCAGAATTAATGCAAGCTGAACAAGCTATGAGTCAATTAATTCAAGATTTAAACCGTGTTATCATGAAACCATTAGAAGATATTTACGGTAGTCTTGAAGAAGAAAACCCAGAAGCTTAATGTCTTAGAAATGTCGACAAAGTCAATGACTTTGTCGATATTTTTTTATGTTTAAAATAATGTTTTCTTATATGTCGAATGTATCGTATAGAATCTTTATATGGTAAAATTAAAGCACTATAAACCGTCATAAAATCTGATTATTCTCTAGTGTGATATGGATATAATCATTTAGAAAATGAACGAATATTGAAAGAGGTTGGGTAAATGATTAAGTTTATACATTGTGCGGATTTACATCTTGATAGTCCTTTTAAATCTCGACATTACTTAAGTCCTTCAATTTTAAGTGATGTTAAACAAAGTGCATATTATAGTTTTACTAAAATTGTTGATGAAGCAATTAAAGAACAAGTAGATTTCATCGTAATTGCCGGAGATTTATTTGATCAACATAATAGAACATTAAGAGCAGAGGTATTTTTAAGAGAGCAATTTAAACGATTAGAGCAAGAACAAATATTTGTATATATTATTCATGGCAACCACGACCCATTATCTGTAGGTGTTCATACAGTTTGGCCAGATAACGTGACTGTATTCAGTGATCAAGTTTCTACTTATCAATTAATTACAAGAAACGGGCAAGTTGTATATTTACATGGATTTAGTTATCAAAAAGACCAAAGTTACGAAAATAAAGTAGATGAATATCCTGAATCAACGGGAAATAAAGGAATTCATATAGGTGTCTTACATGGTACTTATGCACAAGCAGCAGATGTGAAACAAAGATACACTGAATTTAATTTAGAAGATTTAAACAGCAAATTATATCATTATTGGGCACTCGGACATATACATGAACGCGCGATGATTAGCGAATTATCACAAGTACATTATCCAGGGAATATTCAAGCGCGTCACTTTAAAGAAAAAGGTGAAAAAGGATATTTACTCGTTCAAGGTGATGAATCTAAATTAGAAGCTACATTTAGACCGACACAGTACATACGTTTTGAAAAAGCAGTTATTGAAACAAAAGCGAAAGGCAAACACGCCTTATATGAAGTAATACAAAAATTTAAAGACAGTGTAAGAACTGAAGGTAAAGCATTTTATCAATTAGACGTTTATGTTAAACATGACGAAATGCTTAAGCAAGATGAAATCAATCAAGTAATAGAACTAATTCAAGAATATGAAGAAAATCAAACGAACTTTATATTTATAGAACAATTGAATGTATTCTTCGATCAAGATTCCGACGTTGCATTAGCGAATGAATTTAACGATGATTTACTTCAAGATAATGAAATTTTAGAATCCGCATTAAGTGACTTATATATGAATCCTAAAGCGAATCGATTTTTAGAACCGTTCAGTGATCTTGATAAAGATGCATTGATTGAACGTGGAGAAGCGATTTTAAAGAAAAGAATGAGAGGTTAAAGCGATGAGAATAAAATCATTAGAAATTTATGGCTATGGCCAACTCATGTCTAGAAAAATTAAATTCGATCAAAGTTTTATGCAAATATATGGTGAAAATGAAGCCGGTAAATCTACAATACAAGCATTTATTCATTCGATATTATTCGGTTTTCCTACAAAGAAAGAAAACGAACCAAGATTAGAACCGAGATTAGGCAATCAATATGGTGGTAAGTTAGAACTTGATTTTGAGGGACAGAAAGTCGAAGTTGAAAGAGTGAAAGGCCGTGTGACTGGCGATGTGAAAGTATACTTGTCGAACGGTAAAGTTAAAGATGAAGAATGGCTCAAACAGAAGTTGAATTATATCAATAAGAAAACGTATCAAGGTATATTTTCATTTAATGTACTCGGCCTTCAAGATATTCATAAGAATTTAACTGAAGACCAATTACAAATGTATTTGTTACAAGCAGGTGCACTTGGATCAACTGAATTTACGGGTATGAGCGATTTAATGCAAGCTGAGAAGGAAACTTTATATAAGAAAAATGGTAAAAACCCGACATTAAATGTTCAATTAGAACAATTGAATGATTTAGAGATTAAAATTAAAAATGAAGAAAAGAAACTTGGCGAGTACGAAAGACTTCAAGATGAGCGTGAAAAAGTTTCTAGACGATTAAATCAATTAAAAGATAATGTAAGTAAATTGAGTCAAAGACTTGCCGAGAAAGAAAAAGAAATTACATTGCATAATGATGTTTCTGAATGGAAGAAGCTTGAAGGTTCTTTAAACATTGAACCACTTGAGTTTCCTGAGCAAGGTATAGAACGCTATGAGTCTGCAGTTAGATCTAATGAAAGTATTAAGCGTGACTTAACGTTACGAAATGAGAAACTAGGACAAGTCGTACATACATTAGAAAATGTAAAAGTCATGTCCGAAAGAGATGAAAAAGCACTTAATAGCATAAGACAGAGAGAATCTGATATTAAAGAAAAGCATCAAGAATTAAAACAATTAAATAAAGTGATTGATGATGCTGAACGAGATAATGAGTTATTAAGACAAGATATTGGTTGGAATGAAGAATTTCTTGATGTTGATACTTCTGAAGCGATGAAGACGTACATCGCAGAAGTGAATAGAACGAAAGATGAAAATGTTGCTGACAGAGAACAAATCAAACGTTCATTGAATCAATTAGAAATTGAGAGAGACAGATACAACCATAATATTGATCGATTACATAATAACCTTGTATCTGATGAAAACTATGAGCAGAAGAAAGTCTACAATCAAAAAGCGTTAGAACTAGGTGAGAAAAAATCACTTTATAAAAAAATGGAAGAATCATTTATTAAACAAAAAGAAGAAAATGAACGTAGAAGCAAACGAAATAAAATGATTTCAAGTATCAGTGGTATAGTACTCATTGCGATTGCAGTATATGCTTTCTTTGCTGCACAGATTGTATTTAGTGCGATATTTGCTGTTATAGGTATTGTATTGCTCGTTCTCCCATTTTTCTTTAAAACAAAGGCATTAGATCATGACCAAGCCTTTTCAAATGAAATAGATGAATTAGAGGATAAAGTTAAACACCTTAAGCAATTCTATGACCTAGATTTTAATTTAGAAGAGCAAACCAAATTCAGACAAGAATTAGAAGGTTATTATCAATCACAAGAAATATTAACTACGAAACAATCTGAATTAACGAAAGAACTTGAACAAGTAGAATCTGTCATTGAACAAAAAGATAAAGAACTTAATGAAACAAAGGCACAGATACATGTTTCACGACAACTTTCATCTCAATTACTCAATGATGCATTAACAACAATTAAAAAGATTAAGCAAAATCGTTCAGAAATCACACGTTTATCTAAATTAAGAGACGAGAAAAATGATGAAATAGAAGCATTTTATCGTGAAGCAGATAGTATTGTAAGTCATGCGGGTATGCATTATCAGAAGTTATCTTTATTCCACGATGTGAAGCAAGCATTAGATGAACATCAAAAGGAATTTAATATTCAATCAAGAAATAATGAACATAAATCATTATTAACAAATGAAATACAAGCTTTAAAAGATCGTTTAAATGAAAACAATTCAGTGATACAATCATTATTCAACTTTATAAATGTTGAAGATGAGGAATCATACTATCGTCATCATAAATCTTATCTTTCATACAATGAAAATATGGAACGATTTACGTATTTATCAGAATTACTCACTAATCATAACTATGATTATGATAAAAACACACAACTGAGTTATATGACTAAGACAGACATAGAACAAGAAAGAGATCAATTAGAATCTCAAGTTGATGAATATAATGATAATTATTTAAATGTACAAGCTGAATTAAGTGACTTAAATGCCAATATTAGTCATATGGAGACTGATGAAACTTTATCTGCTTTAAGACATGAGTATCATTTATTAAAAGAAAAAGTAAATGAAACAGCAAATGACTGGGCAGCACTGAGTTATTTACAGAACTTAGTTGAAGCGCATATTACGCAAATTAAAGATAAACGTTTACCTTATGTTGTTAAAGATGCAACAGATATCTTGAATGAATTAACGGAAGGTAGATATAATCAAGTTATTTATCAAGAACAAAATGTACAAGTAAGACATCAAAATGGTCAAGTGTTCCATCCAACAGAGCTCAGTCAATCAACGAAAGAATTGTTATACATTGCACTAAGATTTAGTTTGATTAAATCATTGCATAAGTATTATCCATTCCCAATTATTGTTGATGATGCATTTGTTCATTTTGATAAGCATCGTAAAGATTTAATGATTAAGTATTTAATGCGTATGTCTAAAGATATACAAATTCTATACTTCACATGTAATAAAGATCAGAATGTACCACAGAAACAAACAATCACTCTGACAAAAATAGAAGGAGCACGAGCTAAATGAAAACTATAGAAACGTTAAAGCCAGGAGATTCAGTCGACCATTACTTTTTAATACATCGTGCGACACAAGGTGTTACTGCGCAAGGCAAGCCTTATATGACATTATATTTAAAAGATAAAAGCGGAGACATAGAAGCTAAAGTATGGACTGTATCAAATGAAGATATTCAATTATTGATACCTGAAACAATTATTCGTGTGAAAGGTGATGTCATCGATTATCGCGGACGTAAACAAATGAAAGTGAATCAATTTAGAGTGGCAGTAGAAGAAGATAATGTTAAATTAGAAAACTTCTTAGAAGCGGCGCCATTAACAATTGATGAAATGTCAGAAGAAATTATGACTTTCATATTAGATATTGAAAATGCGAAATTACAACGCATCACAAGACTATTGTTGAAGAAATATCAAAAAGAATACTTCACATATCCAGCAGCAAGTTCAAACCATCATAACTTTGTATCTGGATTGAGCTATCACGTAATAACAATGTTAAGACAAGCGAAAGCATTGTGTGATATCTATCCAATATTGAATAGAAGCTTATTATATAGTGGCGTAATCTTGCATGATTTAGGAAAAGTAAAAGAACTTTCAGGACCAGTTGCTACATCATATACAGTTGAAGGTAACTTGTTAGGACATATTTCAATCGTAAGTGATGAAATCGCTCAAATCGCGAATGAACATAATATTGAAGGCGAAGAAGTAATGCTATTGAGACACTTAGTGTTAAGTCATCACGGTAAATTGGAATACGGTTCACCAAAATTACCTATGGTTAAAGAAGCAGAGATCTTACATTTCATAGATAATATAGATGCGAGAATGATGATGTTCGAAAAACACTTGAAGAAAGTAGAAAAAGGACAATTCACTGAAAGAATATTCGCATTAGAGAACAGACAGTTCTATAAACCAGAAAATCTAGATTAATATATAGAAATAGCGCAAACCATTTGAGGTTTGCGCTATTTTGGGGGTGAAAAGAGGGGATGTTGTGTGAAAGTTGTATGTGTTGTTAGCATTTTGAGTTGAAAGTGCAAATAAGGGTGCGGTTATTAGCAAGACTGGTAGAACGTGCAAATAAGGTTGTCGTTATTAGCAAGACTGGTAGAACGTGCAAATAAGAGGTGCCATATTAGCAAGACTAGTGAAACGTGCAAATAAGGATGTCGTTATTAGCAAGACTGATAGAACGTGCAAATAAGAGAAATACCTTTTACTCATACAACAAAAAAACAATGCCTTCTATTAATATAGAGGGCATTGTTTTTATTTTAGCTTGCTGACTGTTGTTGTGCAGCTTGCATTTGTTGTTGTTGTAATGCTTTTTCATTTAAGATGTTGTCTTCAATAGATTTTTTGATTTCTTTATCTTTGTAATCTACTTTATACTCATCTAATAATTTTTTATATGCATTGATGATTAATTTAGGCTCTTTTTGTATCTTCATTTGACGATATTGTTCTTTAAGGCTAGCTTTTTCTTTCTTAGTTGGCTCACCTTTATCTGCTTTTATAATATGGTAACCATATTGAGATTTAACAACATCTGAAACTTCATTGTCTTTTAGATCGAATAAAGCTTTTTCAAATGATTCATCCATTTGACCTTTAAGTACAAATCCTAGAGAACCTTTTTTATCTTTTGTACCTTCATCTTGTGTTTCTTTTTTAGCGATTTTACCGAAGTCGTCTGGATTTTTCTTGATTTCTTTTAGGATACTTTCAGCTTTTTTCTTAGCTTCTTTATCGCTTAAGCCATCTTTAGAATCTCCAGATTTAACTTTAATCAAGATATGAGATCCTTTTTTACTGTTTTTCTCAATTTCTTTATCAGATACTTTTATAGCATCATTGATAAATTCTTCTTGATATTTAGCAGTTTTTTGAGAAGCTTTGAAGTCTTTTACAGTTGAACCTGGTTTTTCTTGTTGAAGTGCTTCTTCAAATTTTTTCTTACCACCATATTGTTCGATCTGTTTGTCAATTTGTTCGTCTAATTTCTTTGTATCAACTTTGTCTTCGTATTTATCTTTTAAGACTTTGTTAAGTACAATTTGAAAGGCATTTTGTGCTACTTCACTTTTACCCATTTTGTCTAGTACATCTTGTGAAGTGACATCACCAGCTTCAGTTTCTACTAAAGTATCTCCTGAGTTTGAGCCATTACCACAAGCGCCTAAAGTTAATACAGATGCTGATAGTGTTATCGGTAACACTATTTTTTTAATTGATTTCATAAAATAGAACTCCTTTTGTAAGAATACAATGATAAATATAGCATATATAGTATTTTAATTACAAAAATAAACCTATAAATGCTCGGCATCTAGTGAACGTTTTGTTAACAATTCAATGCCATTTTTACGTTCTTCAATATAAGTACCTTTTTTAGTGAACAAAATAATTTTTAAATAGAGTAGGTCAATGATTGATATACCAATGTTTATAGACATAATAAATAGAATATAATGCCCATATTGTGGAATGATATCAATGAGAAATAATGATAGGGCAGTAATTACAATCAAAGGACAAATTAAAGCTAATGAAAATACGAATTTATTAACTGGTTCATCTACACGAATATTATATAACGGTAGGGCACGTTTAGCTCGAGTTGTTTTATTTATCTTGAACGACTTACGATATTTAAATAGTACAATCAAGTGCAATAATTTATGGATTGGATAAATTAAGCAAAGGACGAATAAGCATACTATAAACTTATCGTCCTTTAATGGTTGTGTTTGTATATAGTTAAATATTTCGTAAGTGACAATAAATGTGAAAAATGAGACTAAAGCACTGATTAATACAATTCTCTGCAAGCCGTAGCGAGAGTGAATATTAATGGACTTAGAACACAAAAACATAGGATATGTCACCTTCTAGGTTATAATTTATCTTGATATTATGCATCATCCTCAGCGTATTCGTCAAGTAGGTATTTTCTGAGTTGTTCATGGTTTTGTTCAATATGATTTATAAAGTCACTACCATATATTTGGCCGACGATATATTTCACATCTGTAAATTCAGGCATGCTGTACATTACTTTTTCGTAATCAGCTGCAATGTCATATAGTCTATTCGTATCATTTGTATAACTTAAATAAGTCTTTCTTAATACTTCAAGTCCTTTATCTGTAAGTTCTAGATATGTTGTACGTTTATCGTGCTGGCTTTTTGGCATCGTTAAATAACCGCGCTTTTCTAAATTCTTCGCAAAGTTAAAAACGGTTGAAACATGCATAACACCATAATTACTCACTTCTGAAATCGTCGCTTCTTCTAAACTTCTGATTATAATAAGAATGTGATGCTCGTTAATGTTTAAATCAAATGGTTTAATCCATTGTTGCCAATCTTTCTCGATTGTCTTCCATAAAGCTTTTGATAATTGAGAAACCTTATGCGTGAAAAGCATTTTTTCAATCATGTCCCGTTCGTTAGTCATATTTACATCCCCTTTATTTTGTATAATAAAAGCATGATACTGAAGTATCATGCTTGATAATAACGCTTTAATAATATAATAATTTTAACACGATTACTATTTTTTTAGAAATGGAAGTTTCGTGTTTTGGATTTCTTTTTGAATTTCATTACCACGGTTGTTAATATTCTCTATATTTTTTTGAATTTGCTCGATATTAGGGTTTATATCTGCTTTAAATTCATTAATCATTGCTTTTATTTCTTCGCTTAATGATTGGATGGCAATTTGACTTTCATCTTTCGTTTTTAGAACGTAACTTTTAATTTCCATCGCATTATCTTTAATTTCACTTAATTGTATTTTAGAACCATCAGCAGTTGATTTTAATTCAGACTTTAATGTATCACCTGAACGGTCTGTATTCATGATTGCCGTTGTGAATCCTGTGACAAGTCCTACGCCAACACCGATTGCTAATCTTGAAAATTTCATAATTGTCCTCCTCGTGTTCTCATATTTATCATATACCCTAAATCGCATATAATAAGCATTGTATTAAACGTTTTTCTGTATCGCTTCAGCTATCTTAGCTTTTTGTTCATCATCAATTTGATCTTCATTTGTATTCCATATGTAACCAAAACCGTCAATGTCTTCTTTATATCTTGGGATTAAGTGGAAGTGAATATGGAAAACAGATTGAGATGCGTATTCTCCATTGTTCTGTATGATGTTAAGTCCATCAGGATTAAATGCTTTCTTAATTGCATTCGCAACGATAGGTAACGCTTCAGCAATATGTTTCATCGTTTCAGGATCCGTTTCAAAAATATTCTCGGATGCTTTTTTTGGAATTAGTAAAGTATGTCCTTTAGAAACTTGTGAAATATCTAAAAATGCATAAACATAATCGTTCTCGTAGATTTTGTATGAAGGAATTTCGCCGTCAATTATTTTACTAAAAATTGTTTCTGACATATAATCATCTCCTAAGTCAATGTTAAATTCATTATATCACGCAAGAACAATCAACTCACTGATAAATGTATTATTTAATGAATGAAACAATAAGAACATGCTACAATATAACTCGGAGGTGGTTTCACGTGACAATTACAGTGAATAATTTAACAGGTGGATATGGGAAAAAAGCTGTTATCCATGACATTTCATTTAAATGTAATCCGAATGAAGTCGTGGGATTAATTGGATTAAATGGTGCAGGTAAAAGTACAACCATTAAACATATATTAGGATTATTAACACCACAACAAGGTGAAATGACGATTAATCAAATAGATATAAAAGAAGACATAGAGTCGTACAGACGACATTTAACTTATATACCAGAAAGCCCAGTACTATATGATGAATTAACTTTAGAAGAACATATATACATGACGGCGATGGCATATGGTATTGATAAAGAAACTGCAAAATCAAAGGCAATGCCATTACTGAAGAGATTAAGACTGGACAATGAATTAAAAGCATTTCCAATACATTTTTCTAAAGGTATGAAGCAAAAAGTCATGATTGTTTGTGCGTTCTTAGTAGAGCCTTCACAATACATCATCGACGAACCATTCTTAGGATTAGATCCATTAGGTATTCAGACGATGTTAGATTTAATAGTAGAAAGACGTAATCAAGGTGCTTCTATTTTAATGTCGACACATATTTTAGCGACGGCTGAAAGATATTGTGATCGATTTATAATCTTACATAAAGGTAAGTTAATTGCTATGGGAGATTTACAAGAATTAAGAGAACAAACAGGGTTAACCGATGCAACATTAGATGACATTTACATTCATTTAACGCAAGGTGAGTCTTATGAATGATGCTAAACAACTATTTAATTTAAGACAGAAGGAAGAAATCGTAGAGAGACTGAAATATAATAAATTCATATTCAATGGTCATTTCATGATTTTCATTACAATTATGATCGGCGCATTTGCGTTAGGCTATAGTAATTGGTTAAAGGATATCCCACAAAACATTAATTATGCTTTGATCTTGTCATTCGTATTAGCGATATGTACGATATTCCCGATGCGAACATTATTAAAAGAAGCCGACAAACTGTATTTATTACCATTTGAGAAAAATATGACGGTTTATATCCGTAAAGCGATTACTTACAGTTATTTAAATAGATTATATCTACCAGTAATTGTTTTAGTTATTGGATTGCCACTATTTTATCAAATCTTAGGCAGTAAATTTTATTTATATATAGCTATCATTGTTTTGAGTTTTATATATCCAATTTTAGGATTAATGATGAAATGGTTCTGGCTAAAATATGGATTAGAAGTATGGGGCGTTAACTTATTACTTTTCATTATATATGCGAGCGGCTATTATACGGTTTTAAAAGTAGGCATATTATCAGGCATATTTACAATTATATTGTTAATCGCATTAATTATTTTATTAGAAAATATCAATCGAAGTACGTTCTATCAATGGGAGACATTGATTGGTATAGAATATAACCATAAGATGAATTACTATAAACTTGTAAACATGTTTACTGATGTTAAAGTGTTAAATGAAAGAACAGTGCGTCGAAGATATTTAGATGTATTTTTAAAAGTTCCAACTGCAAAAAAATTCAATCAAAACTATATGTATAAATTCTTATTTGTTAGAAGCTTTTTAAGAGGGAAGGATGCATTGTTTATTGTACTAAGGTTCTTAATCATTGGATTGATATTAATTTGGTGGATTGATCAAGCCATTATTTCTGCCATATTAGGTGCTTTAATTATGTATTTACTTATCCTTCAATTATCTCAATTCTATAAGCAGCAGGCTTATGGGTTGTGGCCACAAGTTTGGCCGGTGAACGAAGAACAAGTTATTAAAGGCTATCATCAATTTTTATTGAATATGATGATTATCTTGGGCGTAATACTTTCTGTTATATATATCGTTAAATTTGTAACAGCAAGTTACTTTGTTGTGTTATTCTTCATCGTTGGATGGTTAACGATAGATGCAACGATAAAAAAATTAAAACGACATCAGTCATTATTAAGTGACTAAATAAGAAAAAGAGATTGGCATTTACGCCAATCTCTTTTTCTTAATTTTTTTGCGCACGCTTTCCGCGGGCATGTTCTCAGCCTGTAGTCTTCGAATCATGCTGTTCCCGTAGGAGTCAGCGCAAAAACTATGAACATTGCAAGTAGAGGCTAATATGCAACAGTGTATCGTACTTAACAAACTAAAAAAGAGAATGGCAATTAAGCCAATCTCTTTTTATATTATTCGTTATTTTCAATTTCATCTTCGTCTTCATCTGGTCTGTACCAGAATTTTGTATAGTTTGCTGTTGAATATTGATCTGCACCTGAGAATTTTCTTGTTGCTTCTCTAGAGAAATATTCTGCAAAAAATGCTGATTTAGTAAAATCTTCATAAAGTTCAATTGAATCAAAACCTACTAAAATCATATAAGTATCGCCTTTTCTAGGCTTTAATAATCTAAAAGAGTCGAATCCTTCAAATGCGTCGAATTGACCATCAATACCGATATAATGATTTTCAAATCGATGTTGCATTTCTTCAGATACAGGAATATAACTAGCAGCTATAAATTCGTGATTAATGAATTTACCTTTAGATTCTATAACGCGATATTCTCTAGGTTGAGCAAATACACTTTCACCAGGTGTTTCATGTATAAGCACAGTTGTATCTTGTCTTGTGTAATGGTGTATATCTTCTTCTGGATGTTTATTTAAAATACCGTGAAGAAATTGATACGTACCAGTTGTAATATAACATTTCATAATGTTAGGCCTCCTATATCTCTTTAGTTTGATTATAAACATGTAAGCGCTAAAATCAACCGATTCATTCAATCTTTTGTACAAATTATGAAATTTCTTTCACATGGATGTCTTTGTATAAGAATATGTTAAAATAGATTGTAATGATTATAATGAGGTGAAAAGAATGAGTGTACCATTTAACGATACAATTTTAAAAGCAGCAAAAGGTGAAGCAACAACACATACACCAGTTTGGTTTATGAGACAAGCAGGTCGTTCACAACCTGAATATAGAAAGATTAAAGAAAAGTATTCTCTATTTGAAATTACACATCAACCTGAATTGTGTGCGTATGTGACAAAGTTACCTGTTGATCAATACAATACTGATGCTGCAATTTTATATAAAGATATAATGACACCTTTAACGGGAATAGGTGTAGATGTTGAAATAAAATCTGGCATTGGCCCAGTCATTCATAATCCGATTAAAGATATCGCGGACGTGAATCGTTTAGGACAAATCAATCCAGAAGAAGATGTTAAATATGTTTTAGATACGATTAAATTACTAACTCAAGAACAATTAGATGTTCCTTTAATAGGATTTACTGGTGCACCTTTTACATTGGCGAGCTATATGATTGAGGGCGGCCCTTCAAAAAATTATAATAAGACTAAGGCATTTATGTATACACAACCAGAAGCTTGGTTCAAATTAATGGATACACTTGCAGAAACGTCAATACGATATACACATGCTCAAATTGATGCTGGATGTAAAATGATCCAAGTATTCGATTCATGGGTAGGTGCGTTAAACGCTGCAGACTATCATTATTATATTAGACCATCAATGAATAAAATATTTGCTGCTATTAAAGAAAAAAATGTTCCAGTAACAACATTCGGTGTTGGTGCGAGTCATTTAATTGAAGAGTGGAATCAATTACCTGTAGACGTAATTGGTTTAGATTGGCGTTTACAAATTAAAGAAGCACGTGAAAAAGGTATTACTAAAACTTTACAAGGTAATTTAGATCCAGCATTACTATTAGCACCTTGGGAAGTAATTGAAGAACGTGTCACTCAAATTTTAGATCAAGGTTTAGCAAGTCATAATTATATATTTAATCTTGGGCATGGCGTTTTCCCAGAAGTACAACCAGAAACATTAAGAAAAGTTACTCAGTTTGTACATGATTATTCTGCAAAACATAAATCTAAATTACAATAATGATAACGACATTTTAAAAAATGAGTAAAAGGGAGTATTGAAATGAGTAAAACAGTTGGGCTATTAGTCATGGCTTACGGTACACCGTATAAAGAAAGTGATATTGTTCCGTATTATACGCATATTAGACATGGTAGAAAACCATCAGAAGAACAAATTGAAGATTTAACAGGACGTTACAAAGCAATTGGAGGTATTTCTCCATTAGCTGGGACAACTGAAAAACAAGCTGAAAGTCTTTGTGGTGCTTTAAATGAACAATATGAAGATGTAGAATTCAAATTATATATTGGTTTGAAACACATCCATCCATTTATTGAAGATGCAGTAGAGCAAATGCATAATGATGGCATTGAAGAAGCTGTTACAATCGTATTGGCACCACATTATTCTAATTTCTCAGTAGGTAGTTATAATAAACGTGCTCAAGAAGAAGCGGCTAAATTTAATATTAAACTTTCTCATGTTGAACAATTTTATAAAGAACCAGAATTCTTATCATATTGGACAACAATGATAAATGATACGCTACAAATGATTCCTGAAGAAAGTCATGATGAAACAGTACTTGTAGTTTCAGCGCATAGTTTGCCTGAAAAAATTAAAAAAGCAAATGACCCATATCCGGATCAACTTGAAGAAACAGCTAAATTATTAAGCGAACAATCAAATGCGAAACATGTTGCAGTAGGTTGGCAATCTGAAGGACAAACTGGCGAACCATGGTTAGGACCAGATGTTCAAGATTTAACAAGAAATCTATTCGAAGAACATGGCTATAAACATTTCATATACACACCAGTTGGATTTGTATGTGAACATTTAGAAGTGTTATATGATAACGATTATGAATGTAAAGTTGTTTGTGATGAGTTAGGTGTTAATTATCATAGACCACCAATGCCAAATATAGATCCTAAATTTATTGAAGCAATGGTATCAGCAATTAAGAAAATATTCTAATTCGATTTTTGAATAAGAAAGAAGTGTTAATAATGGCTAAACGTATAGCAATAATAGGGGCGGGGATAACTGGGTTATCCACTGCCCATTATTTGAGAAAAGAATCACCAGACTTAGAAATTGATGTATTCGAACAATCAGATAGAGTCGGTGGGAAGATTAAAACATACCGCGAGAATGGCTATACAATCGAACTTGGACCTGAATCATATTTAGGTCGCAAGACAATCATGACTGAATTAGCTGAAGAGGTTGGCATTGCTGACGATTTAGTAACGAATCAAACAGGTCAATCATACATTTACAGTCATAATAAGTTGTATCCTATACCAGGTGGATCAATTATGGGTATACCAACAGAAATTAAACCATTTCTTAAGACTCAATTGATATCACCAGTAGCTAAATTAAGAGCAGGTTTAGATTACTTCTTACCCGTGAAACCAATGCATACTGATATTTCAATAGGGCATTTCTTTAGACAACGATTAGGAAATGAAGTGCTAGAGAATTTGATTGAGCCATTAATGGCAGGCATTTACGGTGCAGATATTGATAAATTAAGTTTAAAAACAACTTTCCCTCATTTTAAAGAGCAAGAAGAGCAAGAAGGCGGACTTATTAAAGGCATGATTGCTCAAAAAGCTAAAACAAATGCGAATAAGAAAGTAACAGTTAAACCAAAAGGTCAATTCAAGCAGTTTAAGCATGGACTTGAATCGTTTATCAATACATTGCATGATCATTTAGTACAAAAAAATGTGAACGTTCAATTAGAATCACGTGTTGAGAAAGTCGTTGAACGTAAAGATAAAACTGTATTAACTGTTAACGGAGAAGAACATGAATATGATGGTGTAATCATTACGATACCACATCAACATTTTGTGAAATGGTTTGAAGACGATTTGAAACTAGATTACTTCAACTATATGCCTTCTACAAGTGTTGCGACAGTCGTTATGGCATTTAATGAAGATCAAGTAGTCAATGACAGGAACGGTACAGGTTTTGTTATTGCTAGAACAAGTGATACAGCTATTACAGCTTGTACTTGGACGAATAAAAAATGGCCACATACAACACCTGAAGGAAAAGTATTATTGCGTGCTTATGTAGGTAAACCAGGATCAAACATCATTCATCATAAAGATGAAGAACAATTGAAACAAGTTGCTTTAGATGATTTGAATAAAATTATGACGATAAATGGAGAACCAGAATTCTCAATCGTAACGAAATTACCTTATAGCATGCCACAATATGAAGTAGGGCATATCGATCGAATTAGAGATATTCAATCTCATATCGAAGAGAATTATCATAACTTAATTATTACAGGCGCTTCATTTGATGCAGTTGGATTACCAGACTGTGTACAAATGGCAAAAGACGCAAGTGATAAAATGTTAACTTATTTAAAATAAGAAGTTTATATAGAAGAAAAGAGTCACAGGAGCGGGACAGAAATCTAATTTATATTAAAAAGATTTCGTATTCCCTCCCCGGCAAGGATGACTAGAGTTGAAAAAAGCTTGATACAAGCGCATTTTCAATTCAGTCATCTACTGCTAAGATACTAAAAGAGGCTGAGACATTATATTATGTCCCAGCCTCGTGTTTTTTGATGTGTTTTGGAGGAGAAGGGGGTGTTAGTTAGGAGATGTGTATTAGCATTTTGGTAGGAAAGTGCAAATAAGGGTGTGTATATTAGCATTTTGGTAGGAAAGTGCAAATAAGGGAGTGTATATTAGCATTTTGGTAGGAAAATGCAAATAAGAGGTGCTTTATTAGCATTTTGACTGGAAACTGCAAATATGGATCTCTTTATTAGTATTTTGAAGTCGAAATGTTAATAAAAAATGTAATAAATTGAACTTTTATAAAGAAAAACGATAAAATATTAAGTGATTTTCACGATTTATAGACAACTTTACAGAACTATTTCTGATAAAGTAGATGTTTAAGTTTCCCTTTAGTGACAATTGTCACATAGATGTTAAAAGTTCAAATTTTTTATTAAGAAAAGTAAAGAAATAGCATTGACGTTACTCATATTTCTATATATAATTAAGAAGTTCTCAATTAGAGGCCCCTTGGTCAAGCGGTTAAGACACCGCCCTTTCACGGCGGTAACACGGGTTCGAATCCCGTAGGGGTCACCATTTTTTATAAAAAAAGATTAAAATTTTATTGACATAATATTGCTTAATGTGTTATATTAATAAGGTAGCCAAATTAATTAATATTAACGCGGGATGGAGCAGTTCGGTAGCTCGTCGGGCTCATAACCCGAAGGTCGGTGGTTCAAATCCGCCTCCCGCAATTACTTTTTCAATGATGGTCCCGTGGTGTAGCGGTTAACATGCCTGCCTGTCACGCAGGAGATCGCGGGTTCGATTCCCGTCGGGACCGCCATTTTATATTTTGGCTCAGTAGCTCAGTCGGTAGAGCAAAGGACTGAAAATCCTTGTGTCGGCGGTTCGATTCCGTCCTGAGCCATACTTTTTTTTCTAGTATGGCGATTGTGGCGAAGTGGTTAACGCATCGGATTGTGGTTCCGACATTCGTGGGTTCGATTCCCATCAGTCGCCCCATATAAAATTTTATCAAGCGGGTGTAGTTTAGTGGTAAAACCTCAGCCTTCCAAGCTGATGTTGTCGGTTCGATTCCGATCACCCGCTCCATTATTATTCCACAGTAGCTCAGTGGTAGAGCTATCGGCTGTTAACCGATCGGTCGTAGGTTCGAGTCCTACCTGTGGAGCCATAAGGCCCCTTGGTCAAGCGGTTAAGACACCGCCCTTTCACGGCGGTAACACGGGTTCGAATCCCGTAGGGGTCATATAATCAGAGGTGAAATATCGCTTCTGATTTTTTTATTTTGGAGAGTTGTCCGAGCTGGCCGAAGGAGCACGCCTGGAAAGTGTGTAGGCGCCACAAGCGTCTCGAGGGTTCGAATCCCTCACTCTCCGTTTGTACCTTAATACTCAACTCAATCCAAGACGTTGATATGACTGAACTCTCGAGTTTGCGAGGGTTCTTTTTTTGTGCCAAAATATCAATGAAGTGGCATTTAAATAGTGCTTTACTATGAAATGAAAAAGTGATGTGGTATGTTATAATTATAAAATTATTGCAAATGCAATAAAAAGAGGTGTGAAATGGAAGATATACTGAGAAATATAGGGATTATTTCAAGAGCTTTGGATTCAATTAGTAATATAGAGTTTAAAGAAATTAATTTAAGCAAAGGGCAGTTTGTATATTTAGTTAGGATCTGTGAAAATCCAGGTATTATCCAAGAACAACTCGTTGAAATGTTAAAAATAGATAGAGCAACCGCATCAAGAGCGATTAAAAATTTAGAGAAAAATGGATTTATACTTAAAAAATCTGATGATATAAACAAGAAAAATAAATTACTCTTTCCTACAGATAAGGGTGAGGAAATATATCCTTTTATCATTAGAGAAAATGCACATTCTAATGCTGTAGCATTAAGTGGGTTTAACGATAAAGAAGTTGACCAGTTAGCAAATTATTTAGAAAGAGTGAAAGATAATATTGCTGATGATTGGCAATATGTTAAAAAAGGGAATCAACGAGAATATTAAACAAAGGTGGTATGAAGATGATTAGAGCATGTATATTAAGTGATATAAATGAATTGACTCAAATTGCTTATCAAACCTTTGATGAGACGTTTAGAGAACAAAATAAAAAAGAGAATATAGACCAATATTTAGCCAATACTTTTACTGAAGATCGTGTTTTAAAAGAATTAGAAAATCCTAATTCGTTCTTTTATTTCATATATCATAATGAATCTTTAGCAGGATACTTAAAGCTAAATATTAAAGGTGCTCAGACTGAGCGCTTTGGCGACAACAAATTAGAAATCGAACGAATTTACATTTTAAATCAATTTCAAAAGCTTGGATTAGGTAAAGAGTTATATGATAAATCATTGGAAAAAGCGCAAGAACTATTGTGTGAGGATATATGGTTAGGTGTTTGGGAGAAAAATCATAATGCTATCGAATTTTATAAAAAATTAGGATTTAAAAAAATTGATGAGCATGCATTTTATATGGGTGATGAGAAGCAAATTGATTATATTATGATAAAACAAATGTAATTGAGAAAATTATTTAAAAATAGGATAGGAAGAGTGAATTTAATGAAAGAAAACAACAAAATAAAAATGGTACGTGTAAAAAAAGAAGAGTTTGATTCATTTAAAAATAGGGCGAAAATTTCATTTATAAAAGGGTTAGAAGGCGCATTTCCAGAACATAGTCAACCTGAGAAAATAGCACCAATACCATCAGAAGAAGACTATGATGAGTCGTTTAAAAGTAAAGATTCGGAAACATATTATTTATGGTTAAATGAAGAAAATATTGGTGGCGTAATATTAAATATTAACAAAGAGACACACCGTAATGAGGTGGATGTATTATACATAGATTCAAAAGCAGTAGGTAAAGGGATAGGTACAAAGGTGTGGGATACAATTGAAAAGCACTATCCGGAAACTAAAGTGTGGGAATTACATACACCTTATTTTGAGAAGCGAAATATACATTTTTACATCAATAAATGTAAATTTAGTATAACGGGATTTTATAAAGAGGTATTCAAGATTGATGGTCAAGATAAAGAAATAGAATTCTTTAAATTCGAAAAATTTATGTGAGGTTGAGCCGGTTATTCGTTGTATCTATATGTAATGTATGGTAATAATTAATGTATGGGAATTAAATGTTAAGAATATTAAAATTACATTAATAAATTAGTTTTGGAGGCAATTATGAAGTTAGCATGGTTAATAGATACAACAACGTATATTGATCAAAATGTTGATGATAAGGATTTATTTGTTGTATCTTTATCGACAATCATTGATGATATTCCTTATAAAGATTCTGAATTTGAAAGTTCGAAGTCTTTTTTTGATAAGTTAAAGGAAAATGGCAACGGGGCAAAGACTGCACAACCTACACCACAGGATTTTATGGAGGTTTATCAGCAAATTGAAGAAGAAGGATATACACATGTCATAGCGATTCATCCTTCAAGTAGTTTATCGGGAACATATTCGTCTTCATATACGACTGCACAGTCTTACTCAATGAATACGTATGTGATTGATAGTGGTACGGGAAGCTATCCACAAAGAGCACTAGTAGAATACGGTAGATCGTTATTCGATGAAGGGAAAACTTTCGATGAAATAACGAAACGATTAGAAGAAGTAAAATTGACGAGCGAATTGTATTTAATGCCAAGAAACTTACAGCAGTTAAAGAATAGTGGAAGAGTTTCTAATAGTAAATATTTATTAAGTAGTTTACTACATATTAAACTACTATTGAAATTAGAGAACGGCACAATTGATTTAACACTTAAGTCTAGAGGCATGAAGAAAATAGAAGCTTATTTAATTAAACATATACAAGAATTAGTAAACAGTGGTGTTAAACATATAGGCGTATTACATGCTGATAATGAAACAGAGGCACATGTATGGCAAGAACGTATATTAGCAATAAGTAAAAACATAAACGTATACGTTGAACCATTAGTACCAGTAGCTTCCGTGCATACAGGACAAGGTACAATTGGTATCGGATGGATTAACACAACAAAATAATAAAAATTGAAATAGAGCAGAAATCTTAAAAAGATTTCTGCTCTATTTTTTTATATACTGCAATTCATAAAGTAAGAGAATTAATATTAAAGCAAGTAAATGAATTATAAAAACATTAGAGGATATATGGATAATATTAATGGTTTTTGATAACATAAAATTATTAATAGAAATATAAAGAATATAACCAGATGAATTAATATAAGTTTTAAAATTATTCGATTTACAAACTAACTAAACATTTGAATATAGGAGAACCGACTTATGAAAAATATAATAACTATCACTTTATGTCTAACGCTACTACTAAGTGGTTGTGTACTTAAAAGAACCCAAGTACCAGAAACAGTGAGCGTGAAAGATTATGATGGAAGATACATAGGTGAACATACAAGGAAAAATGAAGCATTTTATAAAAAATACAAATCAGATGCTGAGGAAACATATAAAAAGAGTGTAAAGAAATTATATGGAAAAGATGTGAAGATAACAAGATCTTATCCTTACTCATGGAAAAAAGAATATAAAAGTTTTAAATCATACACTGGTATAAAGGTTATAGGAACGGTAGATTATGATGTGCCATTCCAATATACAATGAACTATATTATAGAAGATGAAAAGAGCGAGGTCGTTAAGCCTAGTTATACCAAAGATTGGACACCTGTTATTAATGCCATGGTTTATAAAAGATATGAGTCTGACATTGAAGCAGCAAGGTTGAAATTCAAAAAAGAAGTAGAGTCACAAGGTTACTTTGCCATGAACAAAAAATTAGAAAAACAACAAGATTTTGTCGGTGTGTCCAAACAATATTTAAATTTTGAAATACCAAATTTAAATGTAGACAACGATGATTTCAAAACAAAATACAAATCAATTATGAATCTTCAAGGAGAAGAATTTAATCAAAAAATGGATGAAGTCATTAAAAAACATCCTTATTTTAAAGACGGGATAAAGACAGATTTTATAGCTTACTTTGATAATAAGAAAGTAAAGGATGTCAATAAATATTCGTGGGATTTACAAATACCAACAAATGAAACGATGAAGAAAATTCCCGGAGAAAAGAGCATTTATTTCTGGAATGGAAAAGTGTCGCCAACAACAATAGATGAATTTGGACTTTTAGAATCTACTAGTGAAGAAATATCAATGGATGGAGGTATGTGGGATGAATATAAGAAAGAATCGAAGTGAGATTGAAACTATCGAATAAACTAAATCATCCCTTATAAAAGGAGAATAATATTTAATGAAAAAATTTTTAAGCAGTATATTATGTGTATCAATATTATTAAGCGGTTGTGCACTTAAAAGAAGCCAAGTACCAGAAACAGTAAGTGTGAAAGATTACGACGGTAGATATATTGGAGAACATAAAAAAGAAAATGTAACGTTCTTGAAAAAACATAAAGCAGAAGCGGAGGAAATGTATAAAGCATATGCAAAAGATGTATTTGGAAAAGATGTAAAGATTACAAGAACTTATTCTACTACGGAATCTGGTCCAGAACTACAATCAGTGGAAGGCATTACTGTAATTGGAACAGTTGAATATGAAGTGCCTTTTCAATTTTATTTAAATTTCGAAGATAGCGATGAAGGACTGGTATTAACCGCAAAATCTGAAAGTCAAGGTAATGAGATTCGTGGTGGTGTATCTGGTATGTTGTACAAACGTTTTAAACCGGAATTAGAAGCAGCAAGAGACAAATTCAAAAAAGAAGTAGAAAAAAAGGATTACTACGCAATGAATAAAAAGTTAGAAAAACAACAAGAATATAGCGTTGCTACGGATGAATATATCAATTTACTTGCAGGATCAACGATAGGTATAGATAAATTTAAGAAAGATTTTAAACCTATCATGGATTTACAAGGGGAAGAATTCAATCGAAAAATGGATGAAGTGATTAAGAAATATCCTTCTATTAAGGATCAAATGAAGACAGATTTTATAGCATATTATGATAAGAAAAATAGAGATGAAGTAGGTAAATATGCATGGGATTTACAAGCACCAACAAATGAAAATATAAAAAAAATTCCAGGAAAAACATTTATGAAATTCTATAAAGATAGTGTCTCTCCTATGAAAATAGATGGATATGGTAGATTACAATCTGTAAGTGAAAAAATTAATATTGGAGGGGGCATGTGGGATGAACGTAAAAACGAGTAAAGTTACTGATTTAGATTAAATGAAATTTTCCTATTTTATTTATATGCAGACTACTTCAAAAAAGGTGAAATATAAATGAATAAAAAATTAACTATCATTTTTTGTCTTGTACTACTACTAAGTGGTTGTGGAACAACAAAAAGTGATCAAAATAAAAGTGAACAAAAGAATAAAGTACCAGAAACAGTGAGCGTGAAAGATTATGATGGAAGATATATTGGAGAACATAAAAAGAGAAATGAAGCGTTCTTGAAAAAACATAAAGCAGAAGCGGAGAAAATGTATAAAGATTATGTGAAAGATACTTTTGATAAAGATGTGAAAATAACGCGAACATATTCATATACGAATTCCGGTCCAGGATTACAATCATATGAAGCTATTATTGTGATTGGGACAGTTGATTTCGATGTACCGTTTCAATGTCGTTTGAAATTTGTTGAAAGTGAAGGAGACTTAGTTATAAATACACTAACAGAAGACCAAGGAAATGAGATTCGAGGTGTCATTTCAGCAATGTTGTATAAAACGGTACAAACCAGAATTAGAAGCGGCAAGGGACAAATTTAAAGAAGAAGTAGAGAAAAATGGTTATTACGCAATGAATAAAAAATTAGAAAAACAACAAAAATATAGTGGTGTGACAGATGAGTATATTAATTTACAAGCAGGATCAACGATAGGTATAGATGACTTTAAGAAAGATTTTAAACCAATCATGGATTTACAAGGTGAGGAATTTAATCAAAAAATGGATGAATTGATTAAGAAATACCCATATATAAAAGATCAGATGCAGACTGATTTTATAGCATATTATGATAAGAAAAAAATGAAAGATGCAAATCTATATCAAATTGATCTTCAAAAGCCAACTAATGAAACGATGAAAAAAATCCCAGGAGAGAAGCAAATAAGATTTTATAAAGATAAAGTATCTCCAGAAAAAATAGACGAAAATGGTAGGTTAAAATCTGTGAATGACGAAGTAAGAATACTTGGTGGCAGATGGGAAGAATGGCAAAAGGAGAAATAACTTATGAAAAGGATAGTAACTATCATTTTATGTCTAGTACTACTACTCAGTGGTTGCGGAACAACAAAAAGTGATCAAAATAAAAGTGAACAAAAGAATAAAGTACCAGAAACAGTGAGTGTGAAAGACTACGACGGTAGAAATATTGGAGAACATAAAAAGAGAAATGAAGAATTTTTGAAAAAACATAAGGCAGAAGCGGAAAAAATGTATAAAGCATATGCAAAAGATGTATTTGGAAAAGATGTAAAAGTTACAAGAACTTATTCTACTACGGAATCTGGTCCAGAACTACAATCAGTGGAAGGCATTACTGTAATCGGGACAGTTGAATATGAAGTGCCTTTTCAATTTTATTTAAATTTCGAAGATAGTGATGAAGGACTAGTAATATCTGCAAAAACTGAAAATCAAGGTAATGAGATTCGTGGAGGTGTATCCGCAATGTTATTCAAACGTTACAAGCCAGAATTAGAAGCAGCTAGGGGCAAATTTAAGGAAGAGGTTGAAAGTAATGGTTATTATGCAATGAATAAAAAGTTAGAAAAACAACAAGAATATAGTGGTGCAACAGATGAGTATATCAATTTACTCGCAGGATCAACGATTGGCATTGATGACTTTAAAAACAATTTTAAACCAATCATGGACCTACAGGGGGAAGAATTTAATCAAAAAATGGATAAACTGATAAAAAAATATCCTTCAATTCAAAAGCAGATGTCTACAGATTTTATAGCTTATTATAAAGATAAAAAAAGAAAAGGAGTAAATAATTATGGTTGGAACCTACAAGGGCCAACAAATAAAACGATGAAAAACATACCTGGGGAAGTTAGAATGCATTTAATTAAAGATTCAGTTTCACCTGTAGAATTTGATGAAAATGGAAGATTGAAGTCGACAATTAGTGATAATACCATTGCAGGAGGTTTATGGGATGAACGCAAAGACCAGTAAAGTAAATGACATAGATGCGATTGAATTAGCAAGTGGCGTATCATATGTTAAAGGTTTAAATACAAAGGATGAATCATTAGTAAATGGTAATAGGTATAAAGTTATAAAGAAATATAGCCAATCTAGTTTAGATTATTTTGTCTTTGAACGGTATGAAGGTGATACAGCAACAGGGGAAATCGTGTTTGCATATAAAGGTACAGAACCGGAAGATATAATGGGGGATGATATAACAGATTTGATGTTAGCAGGGAAAAAATCACCAAATCAACTGGAGCATGCACGTAAAGAATATATGAATTTAAAAACTAAGTTAAACGATGCTAATAATAAATCAGAGAGAGAGTTTTATCGTTTATATGGCGAGGAAACTAAAGATTTTAAAAACAAAAAAATCAAAGTGGTTACAGGTAATTCACTTGGTGGTGCGCATGCTCAATATGTTGGTTTGATAGATCCTAATGTTCAAGTTGTTACTACAAATACTGCACCACTTCCAATGTCCATTGTAAAAAATTCACGTTCAAGTGTTAAAAACATTCGTAATTACCATAGTGAATTTGATGTTCTAACGCAGGTGAATAAAGGTGGATTAATGTATAACACTATCAAAGGGAAGCATATTTATCTTTCGAATGGATTACCTACCTTTAAATCATTAGTTGAATCACATACTGGATATAAAGTGAAAGTGAAAGCTAAATCAATCATAAATAAAAAAGGTGAGGGCCCTGAAGTTATACATGAAATATCATTAAAACCTACACCCATTTACACAAGCAAACATGGTCTGAAAATATATGCTGATATGGACGAACATACACCAATTTTTGTGTGGTCAGGTGATGCGTTAGGTGCCGGTGCTCCTAAAATTAAATTGGACAAATCAAATTTAAGTGAATTAGAATCTTATGTTAATGGTCGCCTAACTAATTATGTTGAACAAATTAGCGCTAAGATGAAAGATGTACAACAATCTGTTGATGAGGATCATGATAAGTTTCACGAATATGTTGATAGATCAAAAGATGTATTTAACAAAATAACACATTATAAAGAAATAGAAAGTATTATTGACTATTGTACAGGTAGTTTAAAAGGGATAATTAGTCAAAGTGTAAATTCATTGAGTGCAGATTTAAACAATTTGAAATATGACAAACATATTTCACATCTACCTGGAGCAGAATGGATTATTGATGAAATCAGCAATACTCTACATAATATAGAAGATAAATTCAAAGAGTTTATTAATAAAGGTGAAGAACTTATAAGTGGATTAAGAGATATTCGAAACAACCATGTTCAAAAAATATTTATCTCTCCAACATTTGGATTTATAGATGGCGTAAGGGAAGAGATGCTAGCTCATTTTGCAATTGTGATTCCTAATATAGAAATTGTAAATAAGCAAGTTGGAAATTATGGTAATGGTATAAGTGATATATTAACTAAGATGTCTAATATTGATGATAATGTCATGGTAAATCAAGTTTCTATCAACCATTCTGCTACAAAACAAACTCAAGAAACGATACAAGATTCACAATATATGCAAGATAAATTAGCAGTAATTGAAAATAATTTAGATTTTGGAATTAAAGTCTTTTCAAAAGTAGTTTCTTATTTAGTTGTACCTATCACATGGGCAATATCTAAACAAATTGATGGATTTAGATATATCGATTCTAAATTAACAACTGCTGTAGAAAAGCTTGAATGGATTGCAAAAAAAAATCCCACATGCATCACATGTAGCTGCAGGACTTTCTAGATTTATAACTGTAATGAAAAAAGTAGACAGTGAGTATAATAATTTTCAATCCATACTAGATAGATTTGATAATATTGATGATGTGATATATGAAATGCGAGATAAAATAGAAAATTTCTTACTAAATAAATCTGTTCTTTCAGAAGTTAGAACGCTAAGTTCAAGTGCTAAAGGGGATACAGAGATGTTGTTAACTGAGCTCAAAGCTGTCAATTCAACTTTAAATCAGAACAGGGGTAATTCTGTCGATGCATTAGTGAACAGTACTCAAAATTTAATGAAAAATATTGATTTATTACATGATCAAATTGAAAGAACATCTAGTTAATTGATAAAGTCATACATAAAAATAATAACGGATGTATAGAGGATTCAACATAAAAATTGTTGAATCTTCTTTTTAGTTTGTGAAAATGTAAGCAAACTCCTTGAAATCAGTACGCAAAAGTAATATCATAGATAAATCTGATTAAAATTATAAGATTAAAGGAGTGAAGTTATATGAAGAAGTATCCTTTAGCAATCTGGATATTAAGTTTAGGCGCATTTGCGATAGGTATGACTGAATTTGTAATCATGGGTTTATTACCAAATATTGCGAGAGACTTAAATGTATCAGTATCAGATGCTGGGCAACTTATAACAGGTTATGCACTGAGTGTTGCAATTGGTGGTCCAATTATTGTATTAGCTACATATAAGTTACCTAGAAAGAATTTATTAATATTATTAATGGCAATTTTTATAATAGGTAATGGTATAGGTGGAATCGCTCCTAGTTATGGTTTGTTAATGTTGAGTAGAGTTGTTGCTGCTTTAGCACACGGTTCTTTCTTTGGTATTGGATCAATATTAGCTGCAAGCATGGTTCCACAACATAGAAAAGCAAGTGCAATGGCATTAATGTTTATGGGACTTACGATGAGTAATATTATAGGTGTACCGTTCGGAACATTTATAGGACAAATATTCGGATGGAAAATGACATTTATTATTATAAGTGTATTAGGCTTATTAACGTTATTTGGTATTATTAAAGTTGTACCAAATCAACAAGAGAATCAATCTATTTCTATTAAAAGTGAATTGGTTGTATTGAAAGATATTAAATTATGGTTAACGTTAGGTATTACGTTATTTGGATTTAGTAGTGTGTTTGCATACTTCACATACATTTCTCAAATATTAACTGAAGTATCTCATATAGATGAAAAATGGATTTCATTTGTGCTAATTCTATTCGGAGTAGGTGTTACATTCGGTAATATTATGGGTGGTAAATTAGCAGACTGGAATTTAAACAAATCTCTAAATATTATATTTATCGTGTTCCCGATTTATATATTTATGATGTATTTCATTCAAAATTATAGCTTACTCATGGTATTTGGTATCTTTATCTTTGGATTATTTGCATTCAGTATGAGTCCATCATTACAGTATAAGAGTATGGTGATTTCACAAGATGCACCAATGTTAGCAAGTACGATGAATCAATCAGCATTTAATGTAGGTAATGCATTAGGTGCATTTATAGGTGGTATGGTCGTAAGCCAATTAGAAGTTAAAGATTTAGCACTAGTTGCACCATTCTTAACGTTGATTGGATTTGTATTCTTAGTATTAGAACGTATAGTTACTAAAAGAAGAGCACAAGCACAATTGGCGGAATAAAATGATTTAAAGAGGCTAGGACATAAGAAATGTCTCAGCCTCTTTTATCATGTGTATGGATATAATGTATAATGAAATGAAGGAGGCAACTTTATGAAACATTGGATTGAACAACGTGTGCAAGATGCACCAAATAAAATTGCATTTAAATATGGAAATAAAACAATAACATATAAAGCATTGTATGAAGATGCACTTCAAGTAGCTGCACATTTACGTCAACATAATATAGAACGTTTAGGTTTATATATACAGAACGAAATCGATCATGTCACATTCATCATCGGTGCGTGGTTAGCGCATGTTGAAATTGTTATGATCAATACGAAATTGACTTCAAAAGAAATAACTCATCAACTTAAAAGTGTAGACGTTCAAGTTGTATATGCATATAAGCAATTAGAGATTGATCAAGAAGTGAAACTGATTCAGGATATATCAACGCAAACGTATGATGTTAAACAAATGGATATTCAATTGAATATGGATGATATAGCGACCATTATGTTTACTTCAGGAACAACTGGTCCAGCAAAAGCAGTACCACAAACATTCTCGAATCATTATCACAGTGCATTAGGTTGTAAAGAATCTTTAGGTTATGACACGTCAACGCAGTGGTTATCCGTATTACCTATTTATCATATTTCAGGGTTGAGCGTAGTGATTCGAAGTTTAATCGAAGGGTTTACAGTGATAATAGAACCGAAATTTGATGTAACGCGTGTGATGAACATGATTAAGCAAGAACACATTACGCATATTTCACTCGTACCTCAAACGTTGAAATGGTTAATGGATGATGAATTAAATCAACCTTATTCATTACAAAAAATACTTCTTGGTGGGGCGAAATTATCTGATGATCTCATCAACCAAGCGTTAACGTATCAATTACCGATTTATAACTCATTCGGTATGACTGAAACCTGTTCACAATTTGTAACAGCAAGTCCAGAAATGTTAAAACATCAACCGAGAACTGTAGGAAAAATACCTACTAATGTACAACTCAAAATATTAAACAAAAATGAACAAGGACATGGTGAAGTCGCTGTGTTAGGTAAGAATGTAATGAATGGTTATTTAAATATCAATCAAGCAAATGATACATTTGAAGATGGATATTTTAAAACAGGTGATGTTGGATCGATAGATGATGATGGCTATGTATATATATATGATAGAAGAAAAGATTTAATTATTAGTGGTGGAGAGAATATCTATCCATTTGAAATTGAAAATATTATTTCAAAACATCCAGACATTATTAATTGTGTGGCAGTGCCTTTTGAAGATGAAGTTTGGGGACAAGTACCAGTACTTGTATATGAATCTGATGTGACATTGTCAGAAGCGGATTTCCAACCGTTATTAAATGAATATTTAGCGAAATACAAACACCCTAAACATGTTTATAAAATAAATGAAATCCCGAAAACATCAACAGGCAAACTTTCAAGAGTTAAAGTGAAAGCGTGGGTTGAACATGCCGAACAATGAAATGAAGTCTTTCAGTTTTAAAGCACCATTTCGTATACCTATAAAAACACCTTTAATTGAATTAGAAGAAAGGGAAGTCTTGATTGTAGAATGGGTCAATCATGATGGACAAAGCTATTATGGAGAATGTAATGCCTTTACTACAGACTGGTATCATTTCGAAACGATAGCTTCAGTAAAGACTGAATTAAGCCAATGGTTTCAAAAATATAAACACGCTGAACTAATAGATGAAGTCGAAGCATTCAATATGTTAGAAGATTTGAATGAATTCCCAAATGCGAGAAGTGTGATGTCTATGATATTCTATCAAATGTTCAATGAATTAGAATCCATTACAATCGCATACGGTGCAACTATTAATCAACAAATAGAACAGTATTTCAAACAATATGGAAAACAAATCCCAAGTAGAATTAAATTAAAATGGCATGACCAAATACATTCAGATATCGCATTTTTAGAAAAAGAATATCCGCATGTACAAATAGTTATCGATGCAAATGGAATGATAGAAGATAAAGATATCTCACTTCTAAATACATTTAATAATCAAAACTTCATCTATATAGAACAACCATTTAAAAATATAGAAAGTTACAAAGCGCATAGATCATCTTTAAAATTGCCAATATTTATAGATGAATCCGCTACAAGTCTTGAACAGATCAAACAATTTCAACACGCAGGACTTATAGATGGCGTTGTGATTAAACCTTCACGTGTTGGAGGTATAGATAAAGCATTAGCGATTATTAATTATTGTAAAGAACATCATTTGAAATATGTAATAGGCGGTATGTACGAGTTTGGTTTAAGTAGTTATTTCACAGCAATGTTAGCACAAGACAGTGACTATCCAAGTGATATCACACCAAGCGATTATTACTTTACAGATGATATCGTCGAAGAAGGCTCTACGTTAGAACAAAATAAAATCAAATATCCAATACCTCAAGTAAATCAAAATAAATTGAAAAAAACAGAGTAAAAGCAATGTCGCTTTTACTCTGTTTTTTTTTTTTATTTCTTATCTTTCTTCGGTGGTAGGAGATTTTATATAGAGATGAATAAATATAATAACAAAGTAAGTTTGTAAAAAAATTACATACAAACATTGAATGAAATCGCTTTATTATATATAATATTTATAGAATCTTAAATCTACATAGTTTTTTTGGATTCTAATTCAGAAATTATAATATGTGATTTCTGAAAATAATAAACAAAGGATGGTTGAAATGAAAAAGCAATTTGTTTTAGCGTCAGTATTAACTTTGGGTATTTCAAGTATCGGAATTATGGGAATAGCCAAGGCAGATATCACAAGTATTAATGGTGGTTCTGAAAATGTAGATAATTACAAAGGGTTAGTGCAAACAAAAACAGAAGATGCAAGTAATGGAACTACTTTTAGAGCGATATCGCAAGGTAAAGTAAGTGGAGGTTTTTGGATTAGAGGAATTAGGAACAAAACGGTTGTATCAGACTATAAACATTACAAGAAGCAAGGTAAAGGGACTGCGATAAATGGTAAAGGTTATGTTGGAAATGGTGGTTGGAAAAATCTAGGATATTTTTCATATGGAAGAGTAACTAAAACTTGGAGTGGTAATAACTCTTACTACGATTATAGATAGTGGAATGATACCCATTAAGTGTGATGAACTTAATGGGTTACTTTTATAGAATCGAGGTTATTATGAGGAAAATTATACTTGTATTAGCATTAGTTATTTCAATAATATTGAATTTTATAATAATTGATACTGCTAAATCATTATCTTTTTATTATCAAATTGAACATGAAAGTGAAAAAATTCATTTTGCATTTGATGACGAGAAAAAGCATAGTAAGAATGCTTTAGAATATTTCAACTATCTTTCACAGAAGTATAAAGTAAGTATTACAAAAGTAACTTATATAAGTGATCAAAAAGTAGTGATTAATACTTCTGATAGGTCCTTAAAAGAGAAAACTAAAACGGATGGAACATTTGAAATATTTGATAAAAATCTTAATATAAAGGTTTTTAATTTACAGGATTCCAAACTTTCTGAAGTGGGTACTTACTATCTTGCGGGTAAAGAAAATAATATACAAAAAGTTATTCATCTTATAAATCATAATGTAGGTACTGCTCAATCAGTGGATAATTTAATTGGAACTCAACTTAAAATAGATGAGTTTAGTTTAATTCTTTCTATTTTACTTATATGTATATTTTTTACTGTGTTTATACATTATTTACAAAACAAAAAGAGTGAATGTAAACATTTATATGATATGGGTTACAATTTTAAAACTTTACTGAATTTTTTGTGTGCAGAAATGAAAATTTATTGGCTAGCATATATTGTGTTGAATTGTACATTGAGTGCTGTTATATACGTATTGATTTATAAAGATTATGAGATTTTAAATTTGTTATTAGGTACTCTAATTAGTACGTTGATTTTATCATTTTCAACTATTGTTGTAATGATGCTTTTGATTTTATTGAATTTGAAAGATTTTATTAAAAATAAAAAAAGTAATAATTCCTTTTTAATGATGTATGCTTATATGATTTTAACTATCATTGCTGTTGTATTTATTTCATTATCCAATCAAAGTCTGATTAATAATTATGAGAGATATAAATATCATATGAGTTCAATTGAAAACTGGGATATTTCAAAGAATTTATATAAAACATTAGTGAGTGATCGTGGACAGGTACGAGATGAAAATCTATCAAAACAATTCAGCAATCAATTGAAACTTCTATATAATAGTAAGCACAATAAAGGATTTATTATTGATGCCGAAAACTTTTACGATGTTGGTCGACTTCCTTTATATAAATTAAATGAAAAAGAAAATGCGGATATAGAACCTAGTGGGAAAACAATCACAATTGATAAAAATTATCTTAAAATACATAGAATAAATGACTTAAACAATACAAATGTTATAAATCAGTTGGTAATAGATAATGATACAGAAAATATATTAGTTCCAATCAAATTCAAGAAGCACAGAGAATCTAAATCTAAATATTATATGGGTAGACAATGACGTTAAATACTTTACTTATGATTATGAAATAGGAGATAAAGCTAATAAAATAATAGCGCCAATCGCAATTGTTGAAACCGGAAACACTGATCCATTAAATTTTGAGACTTATTTTTCAAATAGATATGCTTTCAAAAGTTATCTTGATGATCCCTATATGACCATTAAAAGTGGGTTGGAAAAGTACAAAGTTGATGGTTATATTTCGAGTGTGATGTCTGTTTATGATACAAAAGTGGATGAGATAAAGGAATTGAAGTTAAATACTTATAAGTACATAGTTCTATCTTTAATTACAGGTATAACGTTTGTAATTATGACGTTTACTTTTATTAGATTATATTTTACTTCTTATCAATATCAGATTTTTATAAAACGAAATTTAGGTTATAGTTATTTTCAAATTCATAAATACATCATGGTATTTATATTATTAGTTAATGTGTTAATGGGGATATTAATGTTAACACAATTCAATGTTATTTCTTATTTGATTTTTTTGAGTGTCATTTTAATTGAAATGATAGTCACTTTATACTCATTTATAAAATTAAATAAAGAAAATGTAAATCAAGTTTTGAAAGGAAAACGAGATGATTAAGCTAAAAAATATTAATAAGTCATTTGGAAATAAGCAGGTTCTTAAAGACTTTTGTTTTAATGTTGAACAAGGCGATTTTGTTATTATTAAAGGTGCGAGTGGGACGGGGAAGTCCACGTTGCTAAATATTATAGGTTTGCTTGAAACCCCTGACTCTGGTGAAATTATGTTTAATAATTCTGTTATCAAGAAAGAGAAAGAAAAAGCAATATTGAGGAGAAACGAAATCGCATATATTTATCAAAATTATGGTTTATTTGAAAACGATTCAATTCTTAAAAATTTAACTTTGCCACTAAATGTTTCGAAAAAAGATTTATCCAAAATTGACGAAGTTATGCATAAAGTAGAATTATCAAGTTTAGATTTAAAAACTAAGGTTTATACTTGTAGTGGTGGTGAACAACAACGGATTGCAATTGCCAGAGCGATATTAAAAGAACCTAAATTAATTATTGCTGATGAGCCTACTGGAAATTTGGATGAAGAAAATTCTCTCAATATTATTAATATATTTAAGGAATTAAATCGTAAAGGTATTACGGTTATTATGGCTACACATGAAAAAGCATTCTTTGATATTGGCAATAAAATAATTGCTCTATAGTAATGTAAGATAAATGAAAAAGTAGAAAATCCATTTTATATGTGGATTTTCTACTTTTTATTTTTAATCTAAATATATTTATTATTTCTGATCTTTCTTCGGTGGTACTGGATCATATCCGCCTGGATGGAAGGGATGGCATTTGAGGATTCTAATTGTCCCTAACCATGTTCCTTTGAAGATACCATATTCTGATATTGCTTCTACTGCATAGTTTGAACATGTTGGTTGAAACCTACATGTTGGTGGCGTTAATGGTGAAATATAGCGTTGATATAATCTGATAAGTTTAATGAATAGTTTTCTCATATTCATGCTCCTATTTGTATTTATTCTTCGTTAAGTTATCATAAGGCTTAACTTTTGTTTTATTAAAGTTATAAAAATCAGTTGTTTGGTTCATATTTATTTTGATTTTTTCATTTTTTATATAACCCGTTGCTTTAATTGAAAATGTTAGTTTCTCAGGTAACGTTTTATTATCTTTAAAAGTTAATTTAAATTTTCCTGATTTCACATTTAAATTATCAATTTGACTTAATGATTGCTGGTCTACTAAAGGTGATTGACTATAACCTAATTGATATAAATATTTAAGTACATCTTTATTAGTACCATCATAAGTTAATGTTCTGCCATCTATCGTTACATCATTTTCTATCGGTTTAAGCATACTTTGATTAAATGTCGTTAAATCAAACCAATCTTGACCGATTTTTTGATAATGGTCTATTTCTGCATTTTGTGCTTCATAAT